>JAQGLW010000083.1 GCA_028292665.1 Herminiimonas sp. | reverse complement strand
CCCGGTGCCGACCATCGGTGGCGCCGTCACTTCGGGCGAACCGCTGATGTTCGGAGGGGCCTTCGATCAGCGTGAAACGCCGGCGATTTTCGGTGCGCAAGCGCCATACCGGCCGCTGGCGGAGCGGTCCGACGTGCTGGTTTTCCAGACGCCGCCGCTGGAAGAAGACATCGAGCTCACCGGTCCCATCAAGGCGATCCTCTGGATCTCGTCCAACTGCTCCGATACGGACTTCACGTTCAAACTCATCGACGTGCATCCGGCCAACCTGGATTACCCGGAAGGGTTCGCGATGAATCTGACCGACGGCATACTGCGCGCCCGTTATCGCGATTCCTGGGAAAAACCGGTCTTGATGACGCCTGGCGAGGTGTATCAAATCCAGATCGACGCCTTCCCGACCAGCAATCTTTTTAAGAAGGGCCATCGGATTCGAATCGATATTTCGAGCAGCAATTTCCCGCGCTTCGACATCAATCCGAATACCGGCGAACCCGAAGGCGGCTCTCCCAATTATCGGGTGGCGAAGAATCGCATCTACCTGGATTCCACGCATGCGTCGCAAGTGATCTTGCCGATTATTCCGAGTCGGACGTGATAACGCTCTAATCTCGCACGTGCTGCTTGATTTGACCGGGCTGCAATACATGGAGGGATACAACCTGTCCGAAACCATGGCGGCCACCCATACCAATCTGACTCATGTGGCGCACACTGCAGGGAAAAGAGCTCGCAGCCGACAAGCCGTAACAAACAGCAAAAGGCAGCGAAAAATTTCAGCCGGTCTTTTTTGCTGGTATTGATCGCATCAGCTCCGATGAGTTGCCTACGGTAAATGCTGTTCCGTTATTCCGGTCAAGTTGAGCTAAATCAAGTCTTGTCATTTGCCGTTGCATAAGGTGAAGAATTCATCATCACGTTATGGAGCATGCAATGAAAAAGCGATATCTGAGTGCAATACTGATGGCGCTGTGGGCAAGCACCGGGCTGGCGCAAACCTTTGGCACGCCGTCCGGACCGGCGAGCGCGCAGGGAAGCACATACGGATCTGCGCCAGCCTCAGGCGCGGGCACTGTACCCGGCGCGACCGCTGCGCCCGGTACAGGCGCTGCCTCCGGCGTTGCGACAACACCGGGAGCAGGCAACACGTCCGGTTCCTCAGCCGGTTCCGGTACAGCAGCGTCTTCCGGTACGTCAACCGGTTCGGGCATGGTAGTTGCGCCGGGGTCTTCGCCCAATCCAAGCCCGGGCACGGCATCGCAATCTGTAACAACCATGCCGGATAGGAGCGCCGCACCGGCATCCGCAACCGGGCCGAATGCAGGCGCCATGTCGGGTCCTTCAAGTGTGCCGGGTTCCGGCGCGGCATCCGGTCAGAGCAGCGGCGCTGCGGCAAGCGCAAGCGGTCAAGCGCCGGCCGGCACGGCACGAATTGATCCGACCGTTACGCCGGGCTGGTCGATGATGACGCCGCAGGAACAGCAACGCTATAGCGACCAGATGAGCAGCATTACGACAGCTGCGCAATGCAAGGCCTATCAGGATGCGTATATGGCACAGATGCAAGTGCGCGCCAGAAGCATGGGGCAATTGCTGGAAGGTCAAGGCGCCGATCCTTGCGCCGTGCTGCAGAAGCAGGGAACTCCCCGGCAATAACAGCCATCGGTCAAACGCCAGGGCGTAAAATACCGGTTTTACCGAACGCGCCCTTGCAATGACCATCCTGCTCTCGACCCTCAATGCCCGCTATGCGCATGCATCGCTCGGCTTGCGTTATCTGCTCGCCAACATGGGCGACTTGCGGGACGACACACGGCTGCAGGAATTCGTGATCGGCACAAAGACGGCTGAAATCGTCGAAAAATTATTGGCGCACCAGCCGCGCGTCATCGGATTCGGCGTCTATATCTGGAACGTCGAAGAAACCACGAAAGCAGTCGCGATGCTCAAGCGCGTGGCGCCGCACGTCGTCATCGTGCTGGGCGGGCCGGAAGTGTCGTACGAACCCGGCGAGCAGACGATCGTGCAATCGGCCGATTATCTGGTGACCGGCTGGGGCGACGTCACATTCCCGCAGTTGTGCCGTGCAATCATCAACGGCCCGAAACCGCTGATGAAAATCCATGCCGGCGTGCAGCCGCCGCTGGCCGAGATCGCACTGCCGTATGCGCTGTACACCGACGAGGACATTGCGCACCGCACTTTGTATGTGGAAGCGTCGCGCGGCTGTCCGTTCAAATGCGAATTCTGCCTGTCTGCGCTGGACAAGACCGCCTGGCCGTTTGAGCTGGATGGCTTTCTGGCCGAGCTCGAAGCACTGCATGCGCGCGGCGCGCGCCTGTTCAAATTCGTCGACCGTACATTCAACCTGAATATCAAGTCGAGCCTGAAGATCATGCAATTCTTTCTCGAGAAGCTGGCCGCCGATCCGGACGATCCGGTATTCGCGCATTTCGAAGTGGTGCCGGATCATCTGCCCGATGCATTGAAGGAAGGAATCAGGAAATTTCCGCCCGGCACGCTGCAATTCGAAATCGGCATCCAGTCGTTCAATCCCGATGTGCAGGCGCTGGTCAGCCGCAAGCAGAATAATGAAAAGGCGGCGGAGAATATCCGCTGGCTGTGCGAGCATTCGAATGCGCATCTGCATGTCGATCTGATTGCCGGCTTGCCCGGCGAAGATGTGGAAAGTTTCGCGCGCGGCTTCGATCGACTGTACGCATTGAAGCCGCATGAAATCCAGTTCGGCATTTTGAAGCGCCTGCGCGGCACGCCGATCATCCGTCATACCGAAACCTATCATCTTGTATTCGATTCGAATCCGCCCTACACGATCCTGGCGACCGATCGCATCGATTTTGCAACGATGCAGCGGCTGGTCCGGTTTGCGCGTTACTGGGATCTGATTGCGAATTCCGGACGGTTCGTCCATACCCTGCCGCTGATTCTGAGGGACTCGCCGTTCGCGAACTTCATGGCGCTGTCAGACTGGATTTATGCGAAGACCGACGCGACGCATCGCATCGCGCTCGAACGCCTGGCCGCACTGGTGGCCGAATGGCTGGGAACGCAGGGCGCCGATGCCGATACAGTGACCGCTCTGCTGGGCAGCGACTATGCAGGCCAGGCACACAAGTCGCATCTCAAGCCGAAAACACAGGCGCATGCGAAAGCCGAACCGGCGATACCGCAGCGCCAGGCGCGGCATCTTGCCGTTTCTTGAGCTTTACGGAAACGGCCGGCAACAGGCAAGGCTCGGTTGATCGCTGAAAAATCAGACGTGCTGCTTGCGCCAGGCTTCCACCAATTTCAGGCAGGCCGGGTCGAGCGCTTCGAGCGGCACCGATTTGACGCGGCTGAAAATCATCAGCGCATACGTGGTCGCAAGCAGATCGACTTCCGGCGACAGCGCACGTTCCTCGCCGATCGACGGACGCAGCAAGCGCCAGTAATTGATAGCCTGTTCCAGTTCGGTCAATGTGATTTCCATACGCATATTGTAGCGCGGCGTTTGCGCCGGACGGCCGGACCTGTTATCGCTGATTGAACAGCGCGAGTTTTGCGTGTACAGCGGCATCGGAAATCGGCGTTGCGGGCGAACCGGCTTATCTGCAGTACCGGAATTTTTTTGCCGTGACCATGGAGACCGATTTCTGTCCCGGGGTCACGTTCTGGAATCCGAGATTGGCGAGCAGATGTTTCATCGTGATCGCGTTCGGCAAACAATCAGCTTCGATGCACTGCCCCGCCGCCATGCCGTCGAACAGTTCTTGAATCAATAATTTTCCCAGGCCTCTTCCCCGATATTGTTTTTCGATGGCGCACATGTATATTTCCCGGTCCACCCCGGACGGCATCTGATATCGGATAAGCATGAAACCGGCAAACTTGTCCTGGCAGCGCAGCACTTGCAGATCGGCTTTATGCCAGTCGCCGCCGGGCAAACGTATTTTTCGCATCAGCCACACGCCGAATAATTGCAGTGCCAGACCTGCCTGATATCTTGGTTGAAGGTATAGCTTGCTGAAGCAGCCGAGCAAGGAACACTCTTGTATCAGATTGAAGATCGGTGCGATGTCGGAAAGTCCGACTTTGCATATAAGCGCCTGTTGCCCGATAGCGGGTGCACGGTTGGCCGTTTTAGGTTTCACTGTTATTGGCTCATGGCGACTTGCCGTCGCTTCATATGATGTCTATAGAGATCGCACTGCATTCCAAGGCGCCATTCGTACATGCAGTTTAAAGCCGGTCTCTGCTCCAGTAATGACGAGGCATGGCATTCATTTGCGTCCGCCTGCATTCCTCTTGCGATTATTGTAATCGGAAATGCAGTGTCCGTTGAAATAACCTCCGCACTGCATACGGCAGCAGAGCGCCGTCGCGCCGGCCGCATGGACATCCTTATGCCGTCGGCAGGTGCAGCGATTACCGCCGTGACGCGCCCGGCGGTAATGAAATGATGTCCGAAAACGGCTAGACCCAGACTGTGCGAGAGCGTATAAATACGGCATGGAACATGATTTTTCTTCATACTCCGGTGCGGCGCCGGTGCTGAATAGCGAAAGCTGTTATCGCGCATTGGCCGCCAAAGATACGCGGTTCGACGGAGTATTTTTCACCGGCGTCAAAACAACCGGAATTTATTGCCGCCCGGTTTGTTCGGTAAAGACGCCGCGCGAATCCTCGTGCCTTTTTTTCAGCACGGCCGCTGCTGCCGAAGCAGCCGGATTCCGTCCGTGCCTGCGTTGCCGGCCGGAGCTGGCGCCTTATGCATTGCAGCAGAATCTGGCGTACGCGGTATGGCAGCGCATCGCCGCCGGAGCGCTTAACGGCAAAGATGGCGAATGTGCGGTCGAGCGGCTGGCCGCTGAAGTCGGATTGTCGTCGCGCCAGCTGCGGCGCGTGCTGCTCCAGCATTTCGGCGTCACGCCGATCGAACTGGCGCAGACGCAGCGTTTGCTGTTCGCGAAAAAACTGTTGCAGGAAACGCGCTTGCCGATGGTCGATGTCGCATATGCGGCCGGATTCGGCAGTGTGCGGCGCTTCAACGCATTATTTGCAACACGCTATGGAATGGCCCCTACCTCGATCCGGCGCGTCGTCAAGGCGGAGGAGATCGGATTCGGCGGCCTGACTTTGCGGCTTGCCTATCGGCCGCCCTTCGCCTGGCGTGAAATCCTCGATTACCTTGCCGGCCGCGCCATACCCGGCGTTGAAGCGATAGATCGGACGCAGCCATCCGGATCCTATGCGCGCAGCGTGCGCTGTAACGGCGTGGCAGGCTGGCTGCGCATGACGCATCTGGCGCCAAAGCATCAGCTGGAACTGGAAGTGGCTCCGGCACTGGCGCCGGTGTTGATGCCGCTGCTCGCACGCGTACGCAGCCAGTTCGATCTGGATGCCAATCCCACCGCCATCGAAGCGCATTTGTCGCAGGATCCGCTGCTGGCCAGGCAAATAGATGCAGTACCGGGGCTGCGCGTGCCGGGCGCATTTGACGCGTTCGAACTCGCAGTGCGGGCGGTGCTGGGCCAGCAAGTCAGCGTGGCGGGAGCGACAACGCTGTCGGGACGGCTGGCTGCGCGTTTCGGGGATGCGGCCGAGGCGCCTTTTGCGAACGTCACGCAGCACTTTCCCAGCGCAGAGAAGCTGGCTTCGGTGCCGGTTGCCGACATTGCGCAAATCGGTTTGCCGAAAACGCGTGCGGAAACCATCCAGCGCCTTGCACAATTTTCCGCGAGCGGCGGATTGAATCTGCCGCCGGGCGCGGCGCTCGGCGATGCGATCGCACATTTGAAGACGGTGCGCGGCATCGGCGACTGGACCGCGCATTACATTGCGCTTCGTGCATTGCGCTTTCCGGATGCTTTTCCGGCGGGAGATATGGGTTTGCAAAAGGCGGCGGCCATGGATGCATCAAATACGCCGTCCGTTGCCAGGCTCAGCGAGAAGCAATTGATTGCCCGCGCAACCGGATGGTCGCCTTGGCGCGGTTATGCGGCATTGATGTTATGGCAGTCATTGCGGTAAGCAGTTCGGTCGGCCTGCGCTGCCGCCAATTATCGATGAAAGGAAGACCCATGATTTATTACACCGAACATCGCAGCCCTGTCGGCACATTATTGCTGGCGGCCACCGCGAAAGGATTAAGCGGACTCTATTTCGAGGAGCATAAATATTTCAAGGGAAAAGAGGGATGGCAGCAAGACGACAGCCATGCGCTGCTGAAACAGGCGGCATGCCAGCTCGATGAATATTTTTCACGGCAGAGAAAAGCTTTCGACTTGTCTCTCGATCTGAGCGGCACTCCATTTCAGCGCGCAGTCTGGCAAGAGTTGATGGAGATTCCGTTCGGCCGTACCGGCAGTTACGCTCAGCACGCATTACGCATCGGCAATCCCGCTGCAGTACGCGCGGTAGGCACCGCGATCGGCCGCAATCCGGTTTCGATCATCGTTCCGTGCCATCGAATAATCGGCGCAGCAGGCGGTTTGGCCGGATATGCAGGCGGACTCGAGCGCAAGCGGTATCTGCTCGCACTCGAGGGGGCTCCGGTAATGCAGCAATAAATTACTTGCTCGATGGGCCGCCGGTTGAATTGCTGGTCTCGCCCTCGGCGCCTGTTTTGGGATAACCGGTCATGCCGGCTTTACCTACTCCTGTATCGGGAGAAGTGGAGCCCGATACGCCGGTGCTGGAAGAACCGGACACGCCGGAGCTTGAACTACCGGAGCCGGACACGCCGGAGGAGCCTGAATTAGGATCAGGGGTGCCAGTAGTACCCTTGGGCCCAGGCATGTTCGCGCCGCTGGGCGAACTATATGTGCCGGAAGTCGTCGGAGAGGTGGCGGACGTGCCGGCACCGGAACTGCCTGAACTCGTTCCGGACGAAGAGCTGGAGCCCATCCTGCCCGATCCTGTCGAACTACAGGCGCCAAGTACAAAAACGCATGCTAGAGGCATGATCCATTTATTCATAAAAGCTCCTTGAAGAATGTTGAAGAACGGCACGCAATACTGAACATGCCGGGACGTTGCATGTATGCCGTAAGTAGAGGCCCTCAAGATGTAGAAGTTCCGACAAGTTTTTTCACCAATGCATAAAAGGTTGATTTCTGTCAACGCGTGCAAGTTTTTTATGCAAGCTTGCAGATGATCAATACATGCGAAATATTCGTTCCGGTCGGCACGCATCAGACCGTTCGCGCTAAACAGGCCGCCTCAATCCGCAGGACATGTCGAAGGGGCGTATCGCAGAAAGCATATTGAAGGACTATCTACCGAGACTCTTCACTACGCTACCCTCGATACACCGCACTGGCAGCCGGCCTCGGACCGTTCGGCATGAACCGCAATGCCGAACGCGGCTTGCACGGTAATGCTGTAGCCGTTAAGGTGGCAGTTTATATTTTCGGTAAATACCCATGTCATCGCCAGAAGGTTCTACCAAAGCTATTTTCTATGCGCTCGGCGCCAACGGCGGCATTGCGATTGCAAAATTCAGCGCAGCATTCTTTACCGGTTCGGGAGCCATGCTGGCGGAAGCGATTCATTCGCTGGCGGACTGCACCAATCAGATATTTCTGTTGCGCGGTTTGCAGGAGTCAAGGAAACCGGCTGACGAGTCCCATCCGATGGGATACGGCCGCGTCGTTTATTTCTGGGCGATGATGGTTGCGCTGCTGCTCTTCTTTCTGGGAGGCGCATTTTCGGTATCGGAAGGCATCAAGCATTTCAATCATCCGGAACCGTTAAGCAATGCCGCCGTTGCGTTGATCGTGCTGGGCGTATCGGTCCTGCTGGAAGCTTTTTCGCTGATTGGCGCGATGCGGGAAATCCGTAAAATAGCGGGCGGCAAACCGTTTTTCAAATGGTTTCGCGAAACGCGCCAATCGGAACTGATGGTGATTGCCGGCGAAGATATCGCCGCGCTCGCCGGTCTCTGCATCGCATTTGCCGCAGTGCTGGCGGCAATGGCGACCGGTAATCCGATGTGGGATGCATGCGGCTCGATCGCGGTTGGCGTATTGCTGATGACGGTTGCGGTGTTCATCATGCGTGAAGTGAAAGCGATGATCACCGGCGAATCGGCCGCACCTGAAGTGCATGCCGCAATCAAGGCGCATATTGAGGCGCGATCGGAAGTCGAGCGCGTGATTCATCTGATCACGCTGCAATGGGGCGAACAATTGATGGTGGCGGTGCAGGCGAAAATGCAGCCGCATCCTTCCGATATCACTTTGATTGACGCGATCAATGCGGTCGAGGCCAGCATTCAGCAACGCTGGCCGCAAGCGAAATGGTGTTTTTTCGAACCCGATGTCGAAGCGGGAAAAGACTAGGACTCATTTGATCAATATTCATATGTGCGAACGTGGTCTGGGCGGATGCAGCGCCAGGGTGGAGCAGGGAATTAGTGCACGGCATAGCCGCAGTGTGCGAACCAACCTGTGGCGTCGCTATTGCTGACGGTGTTGACGGTCTTCGTGAGGGCACTGTCCAATGCTGCCCGGGTGCGTGCCTTCATGCCGCGCAGTCTGGTTTTGATCGCCGACCAGCAGGGTTCGATGGGTGAAACTTATCGTAGAGCGCGGTGGCGGTATGGATCGAGAGATTATCCAGCACGATTCGGACGCATTGGGCATCGTGGTAGTGCTCGTCGACCAGCGCCTTCGAGAGTTTGCGACGACCGCCGGTGCGCTACGCTTCATGCAAGGCAGCCTCCAGCCCTTGTTCAACAAAGCTGCGCTGGGTGCGGTAAATCGTCGCTGCACTAACGCGTATGGCTTTGGCAATCTGTTCTGCGGTCGCGCCTTCGGCGGCTGCCAGCAGAATCTGCGCGCGTTTGATTTCACGCACGCGGGAGTGCCCCTTCGCGAGCAGGGCTTGCAGTTGGGGGCGTTCTTCTTCGCTCAGGGTGACACGGTATCGTATGTTCATGGGGTAGAGTCCTCTGTATCAAAACAGCAGATTTACCACTTCCATGACAACGATGTCGATCACAAACTCCAACCCGGCGCCATGGACGGCTCAGCAGGGTCAATATCTAGCGTTTATTTATGTCTACACGACAATTCATGGACAAACGCCAGCAGAGCACGATATATAGCATTTCTTTCGTACCACCCTGCCCAGCGTTCATAACTACTCAAAACCCTCAAGCGCCATGGCTTCATTCACTGTCAGCCCGGCATGGCTCGTTCCATTCAACTCCTCGTTCCTTGCGAGCAATCCAATACGTCGGAATTGCTTAGACAGGAAATTTTAGATATGACTCTCTACTAATGCGGCAGACGCAACGATTGTTTCCGCGCCGCTGCGGCATATGGCATGCATCGGTCACGTGATCTGGTGAAAAACCAGGATACCGGTCAGCGGCTTGAAAGCGCAATGCAGCCGGATTAGCGCACGGATCAGGCCGTATGCTTGAGCAGCCGTGCAACGTCGCGCGCGAAATATGTCAGCACGCCATCCGCCCCGGCCCGCTTGAATGCCAGCATCGATTCCATCATCGCCTTGTCATGATCGAGCCAGCCGTTTTTCGCGGCCGCCTGAATCATCGCGTATTCGCCGCTGACTTGATAAGCGAAAGTCGGCACTTTGAATTCATCCTTGACCCGTCGCACGATATCCAGGTAAGGCATGCCGGGTTTGACCATCACCATGTCGGCGCCTTCTGCAATGTCGAGCGCCACTTCGCGCAATGCTTCGTCGCTGTTGGCCGGGTCCATCTGGTAAGTGCACTTGTTGTTCTTGCCCAGATTGGCCGATGAGCCGACCGCTTCGCGAAAAGGTCCGTAAAATGCCGACGCATATTTGGCCGAGTAGGCCATGATGCGCGTGTAAATATGGTGATGCGATTCGAGTGCGGTACGGATTGCGCCGATGCGTCCATCCATCATGTCGGACGGCGCGACAATATCGACCCCGGCCTCCGCCTGCACCAGCGCCTGCTTGACCAGCAATGAGCAGGTTTCATCGTTGAGTACATAGCCGTCGGCATTCATCACGCCGTCCTGGCCGTGGCTGGTGTAGGGATCGAGCGCGACATCGGTCAGGATGCCCAATTCCGGAAAGCGCTGTTTCAGTTCGCGCACCGCACGCGGCACCAGGCCTTTCGGATTCGTCGCTTCGATGCCGTCCGGGGTCTTCAAGGTCGGATTGATGACTGGAAATAATGCCATGACCGGAATGCTCAACGCCACGCATTCTTCCGCCGCGGCCAGCAGCAAATCAATCGACAACCGCTCGACACCGGGCATCGATGAAATTTTTTCCCGCTGATTTTTTCCTTCCAGGATAAACACCGGATAAATCAGGTCGGATGGCGTCAGCACATGCTCGCGCACCATCGCACGGGAAAAGGCATCCTTGCGCATGCGGCGCATCCGTATCGCGGGAAACTGAGCGGTTTTCAGATAATTAGGCATATCGATTTATAGGCGGAATGCAAGGCAAAAACAAGAATTGAAAAATGTTTGAAACTTTTTATGACAGTGTATATCAGAGAATATAGGTGATTCATTCACCTCCCGCTTCTCCTCCCTGAGCGGGGCCGAATCGTTCTTGACGATAAGGCGTTACTGCCCTGGAGATACTCCCCTTTCTCCAGGGATTTTTTTGCTCTTCACTATCGTTCCGTGCGTCAAATGCCGGAATCCTTCGTTGCGCCGGGCAGTTCGTGTTCCGACTCTTCATCCGATAATCCAAGCAATTCCAGAATCTTGCCGTCGGCTTCTTCCAGTCCGGTTCGCTTCAGCGCTGAAAATAATTGCGCAGTGAACGGAAACGGTTTTCCTTCCCCATCGACATAGCTGCCCAGGACGGTACGCGCAAGCCGCAATGCATTGACCGCATCGTTGCGATTGAGTTTATCCGCCTTGGTCAGGATGCAATGGATCGGCTTGCCGGTCGGCGCAAACCACTCAAGCATCTGGATATCGAGCGCAGTAAACGGGCGGCGCGAATCGATGATCAGCACCAGCGCGGCCAATTGCTCCCGGTGTTGCACATAATCGCCCAGCAGTTCCTGCCAGTGGAGTTTTGCCGAACCGGACACTTCTGCATAACCATAGCCGGGCAAATCGACCAGCAGCGCGCGGATCTCATCGACTTTGGTTTCATCCTTGCGGTGCTGGCCGACATGGCCGCCGCCGATCGAAAAATAATTGATGTGTTGCGTGCGGCCGGGAGTTTTGGAAGCGAAGGCCAGCTTCTTCTGGTTGCACAGAATATTGATCGCGGTCGATTTGCCGGCATTGGAGCGTCCGGCGAAGGCAACTTCGGGGACTTGCGTCTTTGGCAAATCACGGAGATGGTTCGCCGTGGTGAAGAAGCGGGCTTGCCAAAGTAGGGACATAGAATGGGGAGAAAATGCAGCAAAAGAGGCGAAAATGCCAGAAAGCTATTGTACAATAAGAGGTTATGTACTGCTGCACCGCAAAAGCGAAGCCGCGCAGAATAATATGTCCGCCGCCAACAGGGCAAAATTTTAATATCAAGTCTCAGGGTGTTTGAATGAATCGTGCGTTTCTACCATTTTTAAAATCCTTGTTCGTAGCGATGCTGGCAGTGTCGTCCATTGCCATCGCCGCAGAAGAAAAGGA
The DNA here is from genome assembly GCA_028292665.1 of Herminiimonas sp. Classification (GTDB taxonomy): domain Bacteria; phylum Pseudomonadota; class Gammaproteobacteria; order Burkholderiales; family Burkholderiaceae_D; genus JAQGLW01. The sequence goes on along the minus strand of JAQGLW010000083.1, from coordinate 72,600 downwards.
AGCCGCCAAAGCGGATCCGGCCAAGGGCGAAGCCATCTACACCAATGGCGATGCGGCCCGCAATATCCCGGCCTGCGTGTCGTGCCATGGCGCGGCAGGCAATTCCACCATTGTGCAAAATCCCAAACTGGCGTCCCAGCACGAGTCTTATATTTACAAGCAGCTGGTGAATTTCAAAGGCCCGGAACGCAACAACGCCATCATGAGTCCGATTGCCAAGGCGCTGACCGATGACGAAATGAAAAATATCGCCGCCTACCTCAATGCGCAGACGGAGAAGCCCGGCGCGGCAAGGAACAAGGATACCGTTGATATCGGCAAAAAGATTTACCGCGGCGGTATCGCCGAGAAAAGCGTGCCTGCCTGCGCCGGTTGCCACAGTCCGAACGGCGCCGGTATTCCGGCCCAATTCGCGCGCCTTGCCGGCCAGCACCAAGACTACACGGCAGCGCAATTGATCAATTTCCGCTCCGGCGCCCGCAAGAACAGTACGCCGATGACGGCAATCGCCAAACGCTTGTCGGACGACGAAATTCAAGCGGTGGCGGATTATGTCGCAGGCTTGAAGTAGAAATAATAATAAAATGAAAAGAATAAGGGGGTGGCGAAGGCCGCCCCTTTTGCTTTTGGCGGCGTACCATTGACGCAAGCATAATAAGCACACTGACATGAATACAAGTACTGCCGGAATAAAACTGAAAACCAATCGCCGCTGGCTGTCGGACGCAGTGGAGCTCGTATCGTCGATGCGTTTTGCGATCAGCCTGCTGTCGTTGCTGGCGATCGCGTCGATCATCGGCACGATCATGAAGCAGAATGAACCGATGACCAATTATGTGAACCAGTTCGGCCCGTTCTGGTTCGAGGTATTCGGCAAGATTGGTTTGTACTCGGTGTATTCGGCATGGTGGTTCCTGCTGATCATGGGTTTTCTGGTGTTGTCGACGTCGTTGTGCATTACGCGCAATGCGCCGAAAATGCTGAAAGACATGCGCAGCTGGCGCGAGAATGTGCGTGAGCAGTCGCTGCGCAACTTTCATCACAAGTCCGAATGGACTGCCGCCGTACCGCGCGCCACGCTCGCGCAACAATTGATGGATCGGGTCGCGGCAAGCGGTTACAAAGTCAAAGCCGTCGACAAAGGCAATGCAACGCTGATTACCGCCAAGCAGGGTGCGGCCAATAAATGGGGTTATATTTTTGCGCACAGCGCGATCGTCATCATCTGTATCGGCGGCTTGCTCGACTCCGATTTGCCGATCCGTTTTCAGCAATGGTTTTACGGTAAAACGCCATTCACCGGCAATGGCGTCATTGCCCAGATTCCGGCGCAGCACCGACTGGGTTTGGGCAATCCGACTTTTCGCGGCAACACATTCATTCCCGAGGGCTCCAGCAGCAATACCGCAATCGTTCCGGAACAAAACGGGGTGTTTATTCAGGATTTGCCCTTTACGATTCAGTTGAAAAAATTCGTCATCGATTATTATTCGACCGGCATGCCGAAACTGTTCGCGAGCGACGTGGTGGTGACCGACCATGATACCGGCAAGAGTTTTCCGGCAACGATCAAGGTAAATGAGCCATTGATTTACAAAGGTCTCGCGGTTTATCAGTCCAGCTTCGAGGATGGCGGCAGCAAGCTCAAGGTGGCCGGTTATCCGATGGCCGGCGCACAGAATTACACGTTTCAGCTTGCCGGAGAAGTCGGCAATTCGACGGCGCTCGGCAACAATAAGGGCAACGAATACACCGTCGAATGGTCGGGATTTCGGCCCTTCAATGTGGAAAACATGGCGCAAAGCGGGCAGGATGTCCGCGCGGTAAATACGAACAAAACCTTCAATCAGAAATTTTCAGATGGGCTGGATCAGCGTCTGGGTTCTGCCGCAAAAAATGCAAATAATAAAAACCTGAAAAACGTCGGCCCCAGCGTGCAATACAAACTGCGCGACAAGACGGGTCAGGCGCGCGAGTACCATAACTACATGCAACCGGTGCTCGCCGACGGGACCTATGTGTTCCTCGCCGGCATGCGTGATTCGCCGAGCGACGCGTTCCGTTACTTGCGCATTCCGGCTGACGACAATGATTCGGTGGAGGAGTGGATGCGCCTGCGCGCGGCCATTCTGAATCCTGAACTGCGTGCGAAGGCGGCGCAACGTTATGCGCAACGTGCGATGCCCGAAGCGCGCGCAGACGGGGACAACCTGCGGACACAGTTGCAGGAATCCGCGCTGAAAGGATTATCGATTTTCGCCGGCAATGAAAAGGAATCGGGCTATGTTGCCGTATCGAGGTTTCTCGAAAAAATACCGCCGGCCCAGCAGGAGAAAGCAGCCGATATTTTCATGAAAATTCTTAACGGCAGCTTGTGGGATTTATGGCAGGCTGCACGTGAAAAGGACGGCTTGAAACCGGTGACGGCGGATGAGAAGCACGCACGCTTCCTGCAGTTTGCCACCAACGCGTTCGCCGATGCGTTTTTTTACAGTGCGCCGGTCTATTTGCAATTGAAGGAATTCGACGAAGTGAAAGCATCGGTGCTGCAAGTGACGCGCTCGCCGGGCAAAAACGTCGTGTATCTGGGTTGCCTGTTTCTGGTTCTCGGCGTGTTCTCGATGTTGTATATCCGCGAGCGGCGTCTCTGGATCTGGATCAAGTCGGAACAGGATGGACAATCGCGCGCATTGATGGCAATGAGTTCACAACGCAAGACACTGGATTTCGATAAGGAATTCGAGACGCTCAAAGGCCGCTTGGCGCAAGCGGGAGCGCCAGAGCAGCAATAACTTCCCTCAACTATACTGAGCCGTTGGCTGGTATCGGCCATCGTTGTTTCGACATCGACTGAAACGTCGCGGAGAAAATTAATGGAATTAACGCAAAATCAAACTTACACGCAACCGCCGGGATTTTTCAAGCGGCTGACGGTGATCGACTGGCTGTATGCCGCCGCATTGATGGCCGCATCGTTATTCGCGCTTAACCGTTTCGGCGCGCATATGGATTATTACGAAAAAATAATCCTGGTCATGGCGGCGCCCACATTTGCCTGGCTCGGCTGGCACTGGAAGCCGGTGCGCTGGCTGATCGCGTTGCTCGCCGTGCTGGCATTGTTCGCAATCGCGCAATACGGTGGTGCGCTCGACATGGCAAACAAGAAATTCCTGCTGAAATATCTGTTGTCCAGCCAGTCGGCGATTCTATGGATGAGCACCCTGTTTTTCCTGTCGACGCTGTTCTACTGGGGCGGGTTGATTGCAAAGTCGGATTTCGGCGGTTCGGTCGGGAGCAAACTATGCTGGGCGGCGGTCGTGCTCGGATTTACCGGCATGCTGGTGCGCTGGTATGAGTCGTATCTGGTTGGAATGGATGTCGGTCATATTCCGGTATCGAATCTGTATGAAGTGTTCATCCTGTTTTGCATGATCACCTCGCTGTTTTATCTGTATTACGAACAGCATTACGCGACGCGTCAATTGGGCCCGTTTGTGCTGTTGGTGATTTCGGCCGCCGTCGGATTTTTGCTGTGGTATACGATCAGCCGTGACGCATCGGAAATTCAACCGCTGGTTCCCGCACTGCAAAGCTGGTGGATGAAAATTCATGTGCCGGCCAATTTCATCGGTTATGGAACATTCGCACTGGCGGCAATGGTTTCCGTGGCGTATTTGCTCAAATCCAACGGCATGCTGTCCGATCGCTTGCCGGCGCTCGAAGTGCTCGACGACATCATGTACAAGGCAATCGCAGTCGGATTCACGTTCTTTACCATCGCAACGATACTGGGCGGATTGTGGGCAGCCGAAGCATGGGGCGGCTACTGGTCGTGGGATCCGAAAGAAACCTGGGCATTGATTGTCTGGCTCAATTACGCTGCATGGCTCCATATGCGGCTGATGAAAGGCTTGCGCGGACAAGTCGCCGCATGGTGGGCGCTGGTCGGCTTGCTGGTGACGACGTTTGCATTCCTGGGCGTCAACATGTTCTTGTCCGGTTTGCATTCTTACGGACAACTCTAAAATTATTTCGGTGCCGATGGAATAAATCGCAGGGTCCGGCTGTTTACCGGTTGTGCTGCTTTGGCGGCATTCTCGATCAACCAGCCTAGTGAGGATCTCATGAAAATTTTTCCCGCTTTTGCTTTTGCAGCATTGATGATGGCCGGCACTGTTGTCATGGCCGCATCCGCTCCGGTCAACGTGACCAATGGCATCTTGACCAGCCCGGCCGGCATGACTCTCTATATTTTTGACCGTGATATGCCGGGCGATGGCAAAAGCACTTGCAATGGCCCTTGCGCAACGAACTGGCCGGCGCTGACGGCAACAGATACCGATCAGGCAACCGGAGACTACAGCATTGTCACCCGTGACGACGGTAAAAAGCAGTGGGCCTACAAGGGCAAGCCGCTTTATACGTGGGTCAAAGACCAGAAGCCCGGCGACAAGACCGGGGACGGTTTCAATAATATCTGGCACGTCGCCAAGCCTTGACGTCCGCATAGCCGGTCATGTCCGATTTCGCTCAGGCATTGGCCTTGCAGATTCCGCGCTTGCGACGTTACGCACGTGCGCTCGCACACAATGCCGCCTGGGCGGATGATCTGGTGCAGGATACGCTGGAGCGCGCGCTCCAGCGTCGCTGGCTGTTCCGGTACGGCAATCTGACGGCGTGGTTGTTTACCATGCTGTACCGCCTGTATCTGAATGACGCATCGCGCCATCATGTCGCGTTGGCCGTGGCTGAAGACGATGCGCCGGAGCCTGTCGCGTCAGGCGATATGGCGCTGCAGATAGACATGAAGCGCGCGCTGGCCAGACTCAGTCCCGAGCATCGCGCCGTCATCGTGCTGATCGGCCTGGAGCAATTAAGCTATAAGGAAGCTGCCGACGTGCTCAATGTTCCGCTCGGCACCGTGATGTCGCGATTGGCGCGTGCGCGCGAACAATTAAGGACCTTGCTGTCGGATTCGCCTTCGGCGGCATCGGCTGCGACTGCAACGTCTGCGCATTTAACCCGGATCAAGTGAGATGACGATTTCTTCGATAAGCGAACTGGACTTGCATGCTTATGTCGATGGGCAGCTCGATGCAGCGCGCCGGGCTGAAGTCGAAGCACATCTGGCCGCTCACCCCGAAGCCGCCGCACAGGTTCATGACTTGCGTGCGCAAATGCATGCGCTGCACGGCAGTTATGACGCTGTGTTGAATGAACCGGTGCCGCTTCGATTGACGAATACGCTGCAGACGCGGCCATGGCCGCGCGGACTCGCCGCCGGTCTGGCCTGGCTGACATGCGGCTTGGTGGCGGGCTGGTTTGCGCACATGCCGGCGCCATTACCGGCGCCTGCCGCGGCTGTTTTCGCAAAAGACGCGCTGGCCGCCTATGTGCTGTACGCGGCCGATCAGCGGCATCCGGTCGAAGTTCCGGCGGAGCAGGAAGCGCACCTGGTCGCATGGTTATCCAAACGGCTCGATGTCCCGATCCACGCTCCCGACCTCCAGCCGCAAGGTTTTTCGCTGCTGGGCGGACGCCTGTTGCCGGGCAATGACGGGCCGTTGGCGCAATTGATGTACCAGTCGCCGGACGGCGAGCGATTGACGCTGACCGTTAAACATGCGGCGCAACAGCAGTCCAATACCGGGTTCAAGGTGCTGGAGCAGAATGGGACGCGCGTGTTTTACTGGATAGACCGCGATTATGGCTATGCGTTGTCCGGCGGCATGGATCGGGCACGGCTGCTGGCGGTGGCGCATGCAGTCGACGGCCAACTGCGGCGCTAATCAGATTGGTGTAAGGTTCCCGTAGTCCAAAAGACAAAGGATTCATGCAGTTCACATTACGGAGTATTCATGCTGATTAAACGTAATCCAAACGGGATAGATCTTCCCTTCGCGTCGGAAATCACTCCGCGCGAAATATTCGAATCGCGCCGTACCTTCATCAGGCAATTGGCAGTCGGTTCGATTGCCGGCGGCGCATTGTTCGACATGGCTTCCCGGCAGGCATTCGCCCAATCGGCCTCCGCGCACAAGTTGGCCGCCAAAGCCAATCCTGCCTATGTGGTGATGGATAAAACGACGGCATACAAGGATGCGACGACCTACAATAATTTCTATGAATTCGGCACCGATAAAGCCGATCCGGCTGAATATGCCGGCACGCTGAAGCCCCGTCCATGGACGGTGGCAATCGAAGGCGAAGTCAAAAAACCAATGACGCTCGACATCGACAGCCTGTTGAAACTGGCGCCGCTGGAAGAGCGTATCTACCGGCTGCGTTGCGTCGAAGGCTGGTCGATGGTCATTCCGTGGATCGGCTATTCGCTGGCCGAGCTGATCAAAAAAGTCGAACCGACCGGCAATGCGAAATATGTCGAATTCATTTCGCTGGCGGACAAGAAGCAGATGCCGGGCATCGGCAGTCCTGTGCTGGAATGGCCGTATGTGGAAGGCTTGCGGCTCGATGAAGCAAATCATCCGCTGACGCTGTTGAGCGTAGGCATGTATGGCGAAGTGCTGCCAAACCAGAATGGTGCGCCGGTACGGATCGTGGTGCCGTGGAAATACGGTTTCAAATCCGCCAAGTCAATCGTCAAAATCCGCTTCACCAAAGATCAGCCCAGAACGGCATGGAACATCGCGGCGCCGCAGGAATACGGGTTTTATTCCAATGTGAATCCTGCAGTCGATCATCCGCGCTGGTCGCAGGCAAGCGAACGCCGCATCGGCGAAGACGGCCTGTTCACGAAAAAGCGCAAGACCCTGATGTTCAATGGCTATAACGACGTTGCATCGTTATACAAGGGTATGGACATGAAAAAGTTTTTCTAACGATTAAAAGCGCTGTCGGCTCTGGCACTGGTTAAGGGCCGTATCGATCAACCGTCATTCCGGTCTTCGAATCCAGATGAATGCGAAGGCCGGAATTTCGTCTCACGTTCTCGGCAATGTCGGCATGTTCAATCCTGCTCCAAAACAGTTCGCCCTTCTCAAAGCTGCGCTATTTGCCGCAGCCTTGCTGCCTTTTGCCCGCTTGGTGCTTTTTACTTTCACCGACCGGCTGGGCGCCAATCCGATCGAGTTCATCACGCGCAATACCGGCGACTGGACGCTTTATTTTCTGTGCATTACGTTGGCGGTGACCCCATTGCGTCGGCTGAGCAAATGGAACTGGCTGCTCAAGCTGCGCCGCATGATCGGATTATTCGCTTTCTTTTACGCCACGCTGCATTTCACGACCTTCCTTTGGTTCGATCATTTTTTTGATCTGCAGGAGATGTGGAAAGACGTCGTCAAACGTCCCTTCATCACGGTCGGTTTCATCGCATTCATTCTATTGATCCCACTCGCAGCGACGAGTACCAATGGCATGGTAAGGCGATTGGGCGGCAGGCGCTGGCAGTGGCTGCATCGTGCGATTTACATTATCGCGCCGCTCGGCATATTGCACTTCTGGTGGATGAAGGCGGGCAAGCACAACTTTTCGCAGCCGATCCTGTTCGGAACAATCGTGCGATCCTGTTATTGACGCGCGTTTATTGGCGACTGGCGCAACGGACTCAACGGCGGCAAGCCAGCCCGAGGCTTGGCTGACAGCCACGCTTGATTATCCCCATCGTGTTGATGCTTGACTGCAGATTGCGATCCGCCTTTCGGTAGATCGCAATCTGCAGTCGGGCATTGGATGCTTTTGGGTGGAGTACCGTTGCCTTTGTATGAAGAATATATTATTATTCATACTCAATGTTCAGTAATTTTTATGGATTCCCGCTTTCAAAAAAATCCATGCCGCTATGGCCTTCATTATTAAAACTCGATGAGACAGGCAACAAAGGCAACACAGCAAAAATCAAGACTTAAAACACTGGTAGCCTCGCTTCTCGGTTTATCCATCGCCAACCCGTCGGCCTGGGCGGCGGACGAAGAAAAATCGCTCGATGCCGTCGTTGTCGAGACTTCCCGCAACAGTCAAATGGGCATCGCCGATTCCGCCAATGCCGGAGTCGTGACGCAAAAGCAGCTCGAGGCACGCACCGTCTACCGCGCCGGCGAACTGCTGGAAGCAACACCCGGCCTGATCGTCAGCCAGCATAGCGGCGAAGGAAAGGCCAATCAGTTTTACTTGCGCGGATTTAACCTCGATCACGGCACCGACTTGCGAACGACTGTCGACGGCATGCTGGTTAACCAGCGAAGCCACGGACATGGGCAGGGCTGGACCGATCTCAATTTCCTCATTCCGGAATTGGCTGCGAGACTCGAATACAAAAAAGGCCCGTATTATGCCGCTGAAGGCGATTTTGCATCCGCAGGAACAGCGAGTGTGCTGTATGCGGACAAACTGGAGCAGGGCATTGCCAGTGTCGGTTTCGGACAGAACGGCTTCCTGCGCACCCTGCTGGCCGATTCACCCAAGGTGGGCAATGGCAACCTCCTGTATGCGCTGGAACTGTTCCATAACGACGGGCCGTTCACGCATCCGGACGACTATAGCAAACTCAATGGCGTCTTGCGTTATAGCGAAGGCAACGCCGCCAACGGCTTCAATGTCACGGCCATGGCGTATCGCGCCAAGTGGAATGCCACTGACCAGATTCCACAGCGGGCGGTGGACAGCGGCTTGCTGGGCCGTTTCGATGCGATCGATCCCACCGATGGCGGCCAGTCGCATCGTTACAGCCTGTCGGCGGCATGGCACAAGAGCACGGCGGAGTCCTCCAGCGATATCAATGCCTACGTCATCCACAACAAGCTGGACCTGTTTTCCAATTTCACCTACTTTCTGAACGATCCGGTCAATGGCGACCAGTTTGCCCAGCCCGACAGGCGCACCACCACCGGCATCAACATGAGCCACAGCTGGCGCGGGCCTTGGTTGGGCCGGCAGTCGGAAAACACGGTCGGCCTGCAACTTCAGAATGACAATATCTTCAACGGCCTGTTCAGCACCGCGGCGCGGCAAATACTCTCGACCACTCGTGAAGACCACATCGTCGAAAGCAGCGCGGGCGCGTATTTCGAAAACAGGACCGAATGGACGGACAAGTTCAGGACCGTCGCCGGTGTGCGCGGCGACTACTACCGGTTTGACGTCAACAGCGACAACCCGGCCAACTCGGGCAAAGCCAGCGACAATATCATCAGCCCCAAGCTGAGCCTCATCTTCGGCCCCTGGGCCAAGACGGAGTATTACTTCAACATCGGCAGCGGCTTCCACAGCAACGATGCACGCGGTACGACGATTACGGTTGATCCAAAATCCGGCAGCCCGGTTGACAGGGTAACGCCGCTGGTGCGGTCCAAGGGCCTTGAAGTGGGCGTGCGCACGGAAATCATTCCCGGCCTGCAGAGCTCCTTTGCGCTCTACCGGCTGGACTTCGATTCGGAATTGCTATTTACCGGCGATGCGGGCACCACCGAGCCCAGCCGGCCCAGCCGCCGTTACGGCTTCGAGTTCAACAACTATTACAAGGCCGCCAAATGGCTGACGATCGATGCCGATCTGGCTTTTGCGCGGGCGCGTTTCCGTGAATTCGATCTTGTCGGTGACCGCATTCCGGGTGCAGTCGAAGGCGTAGCCTCGGTCGCGCTGGCCGTGGATAACGTCGGACCGTATTTCGGCGCCTTGCAGCTGCGATATTTCGGTCCGCGCCCGCTGATAGAGGACAACAGCGTGCGTTCCAGGCCGACCGCGACGCTGAACGGCCGCATCGGCTACAAGATCAATCCGAAAATGCGCATCGAGCTGGAAGGCTTCAACCTGACCAACAGGAGCGATTCGGCGATTGATTACTATTATGCTTCTCGCCTGGCAAGCGAGCCGCCAGGGTCGTCGACGCAAGACATTCATTTCCACCCGATCGAGTCACGCTCGTTCCGCCTGACCCTTACGGCGAATTTCTAGGTTTTTCTAAGTCTTGGGATGAAAGTGAGGATGACGATGCTGCGCCAGCGATGGCGTGGCCATATCAACCGGCACGACATTGACGTTGCCGTGGCGTACGCCGCTTTGCGCGATCACGCTGTCGGCGAATGCGCTCACCTGCCTGTATAAACCGCGCAGGACGATGGTTTCGAGGCAGTTGTCATGATCCAGATGCACATGCATGCTCGACACGCAGATGTCGTGATGTTCATGCTGAAGTGCCGCCAGCCGACTGGCCAGCTCGCGTTCATGATGGTTATAGACATAACTCAGGCTGGCGATGCAATAGCGCACCTGGTAGGTGATTTTGCGCTCCTGCTCAAGCCGTCCGCGCACCAGGTCCCGGAATGCTTCCGACCGGTTTTGATAGCCATGGCGTTCAATCAAATCGTCGAATTGCTGGGCAAGGGAATCTTCAACAGAAATAGTAATTCGGCGCATGATTTTCACATTGAATTCGATGCCGCTTCGGCATGAAGCGAATGCCGAATATTACATCCAAAGATGAATATATCCATGGAATATCGGTTAAGCGCCTATCCCGGAAGTGCGAGTCTGCACAACGGTCATGGTTGACCAGGATTCGAAGAAATGATTGCCGGGCTCAGGCTACGTCAGTCACTATCCGGCAATCCGGGCGTTATGCCGGAATCGATTCCAGCGCGAATAAATCGCCCGGTTCTTCGCGCTTGCGAATCAAATGGGCGCGGTCGCCATCGACCATCACTTCCACTGCCCGGCCGCGCGTATTGTAGTTGGATGCCATTGTCATTCCATAGGCGCCGGCACTGGCAATCGCCAATAAATCATCCTGCACCACTGCCAATTGACGATCGCGGGCCAGCCAGTCACCGGATTCGCATATCGGACCGACCACGTCATAGGTGACGGCGGCATCGTTTCGTTTCCTGACTTCCTGCACGCCCATCCACGCCTGGTACATCGCGGGACGCATCAGATCATTCATCGCGGCATCGACAATGCAAAAGTTCTTTTCTGCGCCGGGCTTGATGTATTCCACTTTCGTCAGCAGCACGCCTGCATTCCCTACAACGGACCGGCCCGGTTCGAAAATGATTTTGATCGGCGCGCCGTCATGCCTGGTGCTGCGCCATTGATCGATTCTGGCGAACACGCGTTCCAGATAATCACGCACGGCGACCGGTTTTTCGTCGTCGTATGTGATGCCGATGCCGCCGCCGAGATCGAGGTGGTGCAGGACAATGCCTTGTTGCGCCAATGTGTCGATCAGCTCGATCAGTTTATCGAGCGCTTCCAGCAGCGGCGCATCGTCCAGCAATTGGGAACCGATATGGCAATCGATGCCGATCACGTTGATGTGAGGCAGCTGCGATGCGGTGCGGTAAGTTGCGAGCGCATCGTCGAATGCAACGCCGAATTTGTTTGCCTTGAGGCCGGTGGCTATGTAAGGATGTGTTTTTGCATCGACGTTCGGATTGACGCGCAGGCTGACAGGTGCAGTCTTGCCGAGTTCTCCGGCAACTTGGTTGAGTCGATGCAGCTCCGGAATCGATTCGACATTGAAGCACAGGATATCGTGCGACAGTGCAAGCGCCATCTCGTCGCGTGATTTGCCGACGCCGGAAAACAGGCATTTTTTCGGATCGCCGCCTGCCGCGATCACGCGCAGCAATTCGCCACCCGAAACCAGATCGAAACCGGCGCCGTGTTTTGCCAGCAGGTTCAAAATGGCAAGGTTGGAGTTGGCTTTCATCGCATAGCAAACCAGCGCATCGCGTCCCTTGCACATGTCCGCATAGGCAGAAAAATTTTCCACCAGCGCTTTTCGGGAGTACACATAGGCGGGCGTGCCGAATTGACTGGCAATCGCAGTCAACGGCATGTTTTCGGCGCATAGCACGCCGTCTCGATAGGAAAAGTGCGACATCGTTGAATGGAGTTATCTGGAAGCGGGAACGGGAGTGACGGCGGGTGCCGGAATCGCGGTATTGGCAGGCGTAGCGGCAGGCGCGGGTTTGGCCGGCATATAGAGCGGGCCCATCTGACCGCATGCGGTCAGCAGATTTGTCAGCGCAATAGCGATTGAAATAGCGGCGAGGCGCGGCAAATTAAAAGTGGACTTCACGATTAGAATCACGGTTTGGGAAACTAATGGAGTGTAGCATGACAGAATCAGAATTTTTGGCATTGGCCGAGACCACGCTCGATGAAATCGAAGCAGCGCTGGAACGGGCAGCGGATACCCGCGGGTTGGATGTCGAATCCAGCCGCGCCGGCAATGTGCTGGAAATCGAGTTTGTCGATAACGGTACAAAAATCATTATCAACAGCCAGGCGCCGATGCAGGAAATGTGGATTGCCGCCAAATCGGGCGGATTCCACTATAAGCGTGACGGGCGGTACTGGATCGACTCGCGTGACGGATCGGAGTTGTTTGCCGCGCTATCGGCAATGGTCAGCGCGCAAGCCGGCATTGCGCTGATCCTCAGTGCCGACGATTAGATAAATATGGGGCCGGCACGTCCGATGTGATGAAGCGGGTTTCCCGAGCGGCTGGCGAGCCAGCTATTTCCGACGCCGCTTGTCGCAACGAACGTGCATATCAGAACAATTCGTTCTTGACCTCGTCCTTCGTCTTTTCCGTTGCAGAAGGAGTTTCGCCGGGCGCACGCTCGCCCAGGCCGAGATTGCGCACTCCCGCGCCTGGCGGGTATTCGGCATAGAAGTAATCGTTGCCGGCCTGTATCAAGCCATCCGGCACCGGACGTTCTTCGACCGGCATGTTTTTCAATATTTTCTGCATATAGCCGATCCAGATCGGCAATGCGAGGCCGCCGCCGGTTTCTCTGTTGCCCAGGTTTTTTGGCTGATCGAAACCTATCCATGCAATGCCGACTATTTTCGGTTGATAGCCTGCAAACCACGCATCGATCGAATCGTTGGTAGTGCCGGTTTTACCGGCAAGGTCAGGGCGCTTCAAGGCCTGGCCCGCTTTGGCTGCAGTTCCATACTTGACCACGTCTTTCAACATGCTATCCATTAGAAAGGCATTGCGTACGTCGATGACGCGATTTGTTTCATTGCCGGCTCGGTCGGGATTGACTTGAGACAATATCTTGCCGCTTGCATCGGTAATCTTTGAAATCAGATAAGGATTGACTTTATAACCGCCATTCGCAAAGACTGCGTACGCTCCCGCCATCTGCAGCGGAGTGACTGCGCCTGAACCGAGCGCCAGTGTCAGATACGGAGGATTCTTGTCCGCATCGAAACCGAAACGTGTCGCATATTCCTGGCCGTACTTTGCACCGATTTTATTAAGGATGCGAATCGAGATCATGTTCTTCGATTTGGTCAGACCTTTGCGCATCGTCATCGGGCCCTCATACTTGCCGTCGTAGTTCTTGGGCTCCCATGCCTGGCCGCCGGTCTGTCCGGCGTCGAAGGAAATGGGCGAGTCGTTGATGACGGTCGAAGGCGACAGGCCCTTTTCAAGCGACGCAGAATATATGAAGGGCTTGAACGACGAGCCCGGCTGACGCCAAGCCTGGGTGACATGATTGAATTTATTGCGGTTGTAGTCAAACCCGCCGACCAGTGCGCGGATCGAGCCATCTTCGGTATTGGCGGAGACGAACGCCGATTCGACTTCCGGCATCTGTGTGATGTTCCAGGCTTTGCCCTCCTGAACGACGCGGATGATGGCGCCGCGCTTGACGCGGCGGTTCGGCGCTGCCTTGTCGCTTAACAGGTTGGCGGCGAAACTCAGGCCGGATCCGCTGATGGTGATTTCTTCTCCGGATGCCAACACCGCAAGCACGTTTTTCGGTGATGCTTCCAGTACGACAGCGGCAACCAGATCGTCACTGTCCGGATGATCGGCAAGCTCGGTTTCAATCGCATCTTCGGCTTCATTTTTGGCGGACGGAATTTCCATATAACCTTCCGGCCCGCGATAACCATGGCGTTTTTCATAGTCCATGACGCCTCGGCGCAATGCAATATAGGCGGCATCCTGATCGGTTTTGGTGATGGTGGTGAAGACACTCAGACCGCGCGTATATGTTTCTTCCTTGAATTGTTCATACACCAATTGCCGCGTCATTTCAGCCACATACTCGGCATGGATGCCAAATTCGTTGCTGTCCATCTTGATCTTGAGTTCTTCTTCCTTGGCTTTCGCATATTGCGCGTCGGTGATGTAGCCGAGCTCTTGCATGCGAAGCAGGATGTATTGCTGACGAGCCTTGGCCCGCTTCGGATTCACCACCGGATTATTGGCAGACGGCGCTTTCGGCAAGCCTGCCAGCATCGCTGCTTCCGCAATCGTGATTTCGGACAATTTCTTGCCGAAATAAATTTGTGCCGCAGACGAGAATCCATAGGCGCGTTGCCCCAGATAAATCTGGTTCATGTAAACTTCAAGAATCTGGTCTTTCGACAGGTTTTGCTCGATTTTCCAAGCCAGCAAAACTTCATACAGCTTGCGTCTGAGGGTTTGCTCACTGGACAGAAAGAAGTTGCGCGCGACTTGCTGCGTAATGGTAGAAGCACCCTGTTTGGTGCCGCCAGTCAGATTATGTATGGCCGCACGCGCGATGCCCAGGTAGTCAACGCCGCCATGCTCATAAAAACGGTCATCCTCAATAGCGAGTACCGCTTTCTTCATCACATCGGGAATTTCCTTGAAGTGCACCACATTGCGGCGCTCTTCGCCAAATTCGCCAATCAACACATTATCTGCGGAGAAAATTCGGAGGGGGATTTTAGGCCGGTAATCGGTCAGTGAATCAAGCGCAGGCAGATTCGGATAAGCCATTGCCAGCATGAAGCCGACCAGCAGTACGCTGATTAAAGCCAGTCCGGCAAGAACTCCGGCGACGCCGACGGCAACGCGCGTGAACATGCTGAATTGACGCTTGGGCAGTTTCTGTGGGGTGTTACCGTTGGTATTGGAAGAGGTCATGCGGAAAGGATGAGATGAAAATCGAGTGGAAAATCTTGCTTGGCCTCATTATAACGGCACGTAACAGGACTAAGCGATAGTCCTTTAGAAACAGTAATAACTGATTGCTAACATAACGTGGCGGCTAATATATCCTAGCGTGGGGTTTTGACAACGGATTTGCAAATTACTTTACGGAAAGTGCTTTACACTTTCGGAACCTTATTGCTACGATTTAATGTAACGTTTGATAAATGTCGCCTAAACACTGGTTTTTAAACGGATTTTTTGAATGCTAGCTTCCTATTTCGAAATTAGACCAATGCCTGGAAGATACGTTCACATGGAAAACCACGTTTTCGGGGAGAAACGCTCTTGGCTTTAGATCTTGGATTTTTACTAGGCAAAAAGAATGTTCCGCTAATTGGTCTGGACATCAGCACGTCAGGCGTCAAGCTGGTTGAACTGTCGGAAATCGGCAAAAACGAATTGCGCCTCGAACGCTATGCAACAGAACCGCTGCCGCGCGGTGCGGTTGTGGATGGCAACATCGAAAACATCGAACAAGTGTCGGAAGCGGTGCGCCGGGTTTGGAAAAAAAGCGGCACGCGTGCCAAGCTGGTTGCATTGGGACTGCCTCCTGCGTCCGTCATCACCAAAAAAATCATTCTGCCGGGCGGCCTCTCTGAAGATGAGCTGGAGCTTCAGGTGGAAACGGAGGCAAATCAATATATTCCATTTGCGCTCGATGAAGTGAGTCTCGATTTCGATGTCATCGGGCAGGCGCAAAACTCTCCGGAGGATGTCGAGGTATTGCTCGCGGCAACCCGCAAGGAGAAAGTCGAAGACCGCGTGGCTGTTGCAGAAGCTGCCGGCCTGAAACCGACTGTAATGGATATCGAATCCTATGCCGCCCGAGCTGCCATTGAACGTATTACCGATCAGTTGCCTCAGGCCGGGCAAGGTCAAATCGTCGCATTGTTCCAGATTGGCGCCCAGATTACGCACATTTCAGTACTACTGGATGGACAACCGCTTTACGAGCGCGAGCAGCCGTTCGGCGGCAATCAATTAACACAGGATATTGTGCGTGCTTACGGAATATCTCAGGAAGAAGCCGAAACGAAGAAAAAAACCGGTGACCTGCCGCAAGGTTACGAAAGTGAGCTGCTTGAGCCATTTCTGGAAAGCGCGGCACTGGAAGTGACGCGCGCGATCCAGTTTTTCTTTACCTCTACACCATACACGCGGATCGATCAGATTTTCATGGCGGGAGGCTGTGCGGTTATTCCCGGCCTGGTGGAAATCATAGCAAGCCGCACCAAGATCTCGACCTCGGTAGTGAGTCCCTTCAAAGGCATGCAATTGTCGCCTGCCATACGGGAAAAGCAATTGCGGAATGAAGCGCCGGCATATCTGGTCGCGTGCGGATTGGCGATGCGGAGATTTGACTGATGATCAAAATCAACTTACTTCCGCATCGTGAAGCAAAACGCAAGGAACGTAAAAATGCGTTTTATGCAATGTTGCTGGTTTCTCTTGTTTTCGGCGGTTTAATCGTGCTGGTGGTCGGCGGGTTTATTGCGACCAAGATTTCGAACCAGAATCAACGAAATGATTTTATCAAGGCGGAAAATACCAGACTGGATGCCCAAATCGCGGAAATCGCAACGCTCAAGCAGGAAATTGAAGCGCTCAAAGCGCGTCAGCAAGCGGTGGAAGATTTGCAGAGCGACCGCAATCAGCCCGTGTATTTGATGGATGAACTGGTCAAGCAGGTTCCTGAAGGGGTCTACCTCCGTACATTCAAGCAGACTGGTCAGCGCGTAGCCCTCAATGGTTATGCGCAATCCAACGAGCGTGTATCCGAATTGCTGCGCAATTTAAGCAATAACTCGCCTTGGCTCGAACGTCCGGACTTGATCGAAATACGCTCGACCGGCGTGGGTCAAGGGAAAGACGCGAAAAAGGTCTTCGATTTCACCATCAACGTCGGCATCAAGCGTCCGCGAGACAAGGAGCAAGCTGCTTCAGGCCCGGTCAAAGCTGGTGCTGCTGGTGCGGCGGCCGGTGCCGCGTCAAAGAAACCCTGATACGAGAGACGCACCATGGCAGATTTGAAAAATTTGGGAGAGCTGGTCAGTGCGCAGTTTCGCGGTCTGAACGGCCGGCATCCAGGCCAATGGCCGCTCATCCCGCGGGCATTATGCGGCGTGGGCGTACTGGTTGCCGCCATCGGATTAGGATGGTTTCTTTATTGGGATAGCCAGTTGGAAACGCTTAACCTTGGCGAGCAGGAAGAAGTAAAGCTGAAAGAATCTTACAAGACCAAGGTACAACAAGCGATCAATCTAGATGGTTTGCGTAAACAAAAAGAACAGGTAGGCGAATATGTCGCCTCACTGGAAAAACAGTTGCCGAGCAAGGCGGAAATGGATGCGCTTCTGTCCGACATCAACCAGGCAGGCTTGGGTCGTGGTTTGCAATTTGAATTGTTCAGGCCGGGGCAGGTAGTCGTAAAAGACTATTACGCAGAATTGCCCATTGACATCAAGGTGACAGGCAATTATCACGACGTTGGGGCCTTCACGAGCGATATCGCCAATTTGCCGCGTATCGTAACGTTAAACAACATGAGCCTTGTTGCGGCCAAGGACGGCGGTGTATTGACATTGGATGCGGTAGCCAAGACATTCCGTTATCTCGATAAGGACGAAGTATCGGCACAACGCAAAGCTGCAGGTGATAAAAAGGGAGCCAAGAAATGATGATCTCCCGTAATGAACGCATTGTGATGACAATCGCGCTATTGTCCGGCTTGGCAGGGTGCGGTGATGGCGGCATTCAGGAACTCAGGCAGTGGATGGACGAAACCAAACGCCAAACTAAAGTGGCTATTCCGAAATTGTCGGAGCCCAAAAAATTCATTCCTTTTATCTATGATGGTAAAAATGCCGTCGATCCCTATAATCCGGGAAAGCTTGCTGTGGCATTCGCCAAGCTGCAATCCAGTTCAAGCAGTGCTTTCAAACCGGACCTTGATCGTCGTCGGGAACCGCTGGAGAGTTATCCGCTTGACACGCTGAAAATGGTCGGCACGCTGGAAAAACCTGGTTTGAGCTATGCGTTGCTGCAAGCCGACAAGACAGTCTATCAAGTCAAGGCCGGCAACTATATCGGGCAGAATTTCGGCATGATCACCAAGGTAACCGATACCGAAGTCGAACTGAAGGAAATCGTACAAGATGCGTCCGGCGATTGGGTCGAACGTAAAGCGAAGTTAGAGTTGCAGGAGAACAAGAAATGATGATGCTTAAAAATACAAGCCTGAACGTGCTCACTCGCCAAAGATTTCAACAGTGCGTTTTTGTCTGCCTTGCGAGTATCGGCAGCTTGGCGGCCGCACAGGAAAATGCAATCGAATCGATCAGTGCGAACCAGCAAGGTTCAAACGTCATCGTGAAGATATCTCTTAAAAAACCCGTCGCTAAACCACCGGTCGGATTTTCCATCAACAGTCCGGCACGCATTGCGCTTGATTTTTCCGCCACCAGTAATGAAACCGGTGCCGCAGTCCAGGAGATAGCTCTGGGTGACGTCCGGAATGTGAACGTGGTGCAAGCCGGTGAGCGTTCGCGCCTGGTGTTCAATCTGAAGCGGCCATTGAATTACGCAACTGCGATCGAGGGTAATAGCGTTATCGTGACGATCGATGGTTCCGGCGGCATTGCCACTGCAGTCAATTCAGCCGGTCTTCCCGTGTCTTCCGCACCTGTTGCAACAGGCAAGCAGAATATTCGCGACATTGATTTTCGGCGTGGCGTGGCAGGCGAAGGGCGTATCGTGGTGGATTTGCCCGACAACCAGATCGGAGTCGATGTGCGTCAGCAAGGCCAGACCATCGTGGTTGATTTTATGAAGGCGGCGTTGCCTCAAGTTTTGCGTCGCCGTCTGGATGTCACTGACTTCGGCACGCCGGTGCAAACGATCACTACCACGCCGCAAGGTGAAAACGTTCGGATGGTCATCGAACCGAAAGGCTTATGGGAACACAGTGCTTATCAAAGCGATTCTCAATTGGTGATTGAAGTCAAGCCGATCAAGGAAGAGCCGAATAAACTGACTCAGGGCACGCAAGGCTACCGCGGCGAGAAATTGTCGCTGAATTTCCAGAATGTGGAAGTCAGGGCGGTGCTGCAGGTCATTGCAGATTTCACCGGTTTGAACATTATCACGAGCGACACCGTCAACGGCAACCTGACATTGCGTTTGAAGGACGTACCGTGGGATCAGGCGCTGGATATCGTGATGCAGGCCAAGGGCCTCGATATGCGCAAGAACGGCACGGTATTGTGGATCGCGCCAAAGGACGAATTGCTGACCAAAGAGAAGCTCGAACTCGAGCAGCGTTCGCAGATAGCGGAACTTGAGCCGGTAAGGACTGAAACATTTCAACTGAATTATCAGAAGGCGGATGCGTTCAAGCAGCTCCTGGACAATGCAGGCGGCAGCGGCCGCAGCATTCTGTCGAAGCGCGGCAGTGCGGTAATCGACCCAAGGACAAATCAGCTTTTTGTTACCGATATTGTGTCGAAACTGGAAGAGATTCGTAAGCTGGTGCAAAAAACCGACATACCGAGCCGTCAAGTGTTGATCGAAGCCCGCATTGTCGAAGCAAATGATACATTCAGCAAAAATTTAGGTGCAAAGCTTGGTTTTGGCGTCCAGAGGACAAGCAACACCAATCAGCCGGGTATTATTGAATTGGGCGGTCAACAACAGGCAGGAGCTGTCGGAGCCGGCGCTACTGTACCGGGTTTGAATTCAGCAGCATTGCAGACCGTTAATGGCAATGCAGTAAATTTGCCAGCGTCAGGCCTTAATGGAGCTTCCGCAGGATCAGTTGCATTAACTCTATTTAATGCTGCGGCGACACGATTTATCAGTCTGGAATTGTCCGCGCTGGAATCGGACGGCAAAGGAAAAATTCTTTCCAGTCCAAGGGTAATTACTGCGGACCAGCTCAAAGCCACTATCGAGCAGGGTACGGAACTGCCGTATCAGACGGCAACGAGCAGTGGTGCGACATCTTTGGCTTTTCGCAAAGCCAATCTGAAGCTGGAAGTGACGCCGCAAATTACGCCCGACGGAAACGTGGTTCTGGATGTCGATGTAAACAAGGACAGTGTCGGTCAAGCGACGTTGCAAGGATTTGCAATCGATACGAAACATGTGAAAACCCAGGTCCTTATCGAGAACGGCGGTACGGTCGTAATTGGCGGTATCTATATACAACAAGATCGGGATACAGTGACTAAAGTCCCGTTCTTTGGCGACATTCCGGTAGTCGGGAATCTGTTTAAAACAACTTCCCGTACGAACGATAAAACCGAGCTGTTGATTTTCCTTACACCCAAAATCATCAATGACAAAGTCGTTGTGAGGTAAATCGGTTGAATCCGCATATTGGGGCCTTATAATTTATTCAGGACTTGTGGGAAATTTCGTAAACGTGTCTCGGAATATTTTTTTGGTTGGTTTGATGGGTTCGGGCAAGACCACGGTTGGTCGCGCGCTTGCCAAAAAACTCAATAAGCGATTTATCGATTCCGATCATGAAATCGAGGCGCGTACCGGCGCCTCGATTCCTTTGATTTTCGAGATTGAGGGTGAGGAAAGTTTTCGTCAGCGCGAGGCGGAAGTAATCCGCGATCTCACGGCACAGCAGGATATCGTCTTGGCTACCGGCGGGGGAGCCATCCTCAATTCCGACAGCCGTGCCTATCTCAAGTCCCGCGGTACAGTCATTTATCTGCGCGCCAGCGTCAACAGCATCCTGCAACGCACCAGCCACGACAAAAATCGCCCTTTGCTGCAAACCGCCGACCCGCGCAAATGCATTGAAGACCTTTCACGCCAGCGCGAGCCGTTTTACCGCGAGGTAGCGCACATCACCATCGATACCGGCCGGCCTAACGTACAATGGCTGATGCAAACAATTCTGTCCCGGCTCGAACTCGCCGCAAATCCGCTTGCCAAAACCGCATCCGCGACTCAGCGCGATAAAGACACTTCATTCGAATCCGACATGACGATGCAGCAACCAACTCCTGTTACCTTGTCAGTCGATCTGGGCGACAGAAGCTACCCGATAACGATCGGGCAGTCGCTTCTTTCCGATATCGAAGGCATTAGCCGGCATGTGGCCGGACCAAGGGCCGCGATCGTGACCAATACGATCGTAGGTCCGCTGTATCTCGACCAGCTTGCCCGGACGTTGATTTCCGCAGGCAAGCAGGTAACCACGATCGTGTTGCCCGACGGCGAGGAAGAGAAAAACTGGGAAAACCTGATGCAGATATTCAATATTCTGCTGGCGGAAAAATGCGATCGGAAAACCACCCTGATCGCGCTGGGCGGCGGCGTCATTGGCGACATGACCGGTTTTGCCGCCGCAACCTATATGCGCGGCGTGCCATTCGTTCAGGTGCCCACCACATTGCTGGCACAGGTCGATTCCTCGGTCGGCGGCAAGACCGGCATCAATCATCCGCTCGGCAAGAACATGATCGGGGCGTTTTATCAGCCGCAGGCGGTAATAGCCGATACCGCTACGCTCGATACCTTGCCGACACGCGAACTGTCAGCCGGACTGGCGGAAGTGATCAAGCATGGCGCGATCATCGACGCAAAATTTTTCGACTGGATCGAAGCCAATATTGCGAAACTGGTCGGCCAGGATGCCGCGGCGCTGGCTTATGCGATTCAACGTTCATGCGAAATCAAGGCCGAGGTGGTGCGACAGGATGAACGCGAAGAAGGGCTGCGCGCCGTTCTCAATTTCGGCCATACCTTCGGCCATGCGATTGAAGCAGGACTTGGCTATGGCGAATGGCTGCATGGCGAGGCGGTCGGATGCGGCATGGTGATGGCCGCCGATTTGTCGTATCGGTCGGGATTCATCGATGCAGATGCAAAGGCACGCATCGTTGCACTGGTGCAGGCAGCCGGTTTGCCCACCGTTGCGCCGGATCTCGGAACCGAACGCTGGCTGGAACTGATGCAGGTCGATAAAAAAAACGAAGGCGGCCGGATCAAGTTCATCCTGCTGAAGCCGCTTGGCACGCCGATTATCACAACGGTACCGGATGACGCCTTGCTGGAAACAATCAGGGCTTGCATCGGGTAACCGCATGAGCGTCGAAGCGCACCTCGCCTCCTATGCAGCCCATTCGGCGCAATCGCGAGGCCGTCGCTTTCCTGAGACAGCATCCCCGTCGCGCACCGAATTCCAGCGCGACCGCGACCGCATCATCCATTCGACCGCGTTCCGCCGGCTCGAATACAAGACCCAGGTGTTCGTCAATCATGAAGGAGACCTGTTCCGCACCCGGCTGACGCATAGCATCGAAGTGGCGCAGATTGCGCGTTCGATCGCACGCAATCTGAGATTGAATGAAGATCTGGTCGAGGCGATTTCCCTGGCGCACGATCTGGGCCACACGCCATTCGGTCATGCCGGACAGGACGCGCTCAACGCTTGCATGAAAGATTACGGTGGTTTTGAGCATAACCTGCAAAGCCTGCGGGTAGTCGATGCGCTGGAAGAACGCTACGGCGCGTTTGACGGCTTGAACCTGATGTTCGAAACCCGTGAAGGCGTTCTTAAACACTGTTCGCTTGCCAATGCAAAAAAGCTTGGCGAGATCGGCCAGCGTTTTATAGACAGGAAGCAGCCGACTCTGGAAGCGCAATTGGCGAACCTGGCGGATGAAATCGCCTACAACAATCACGATATCGATGACGGCTTGCGCTCCGGTCTGCTGACGACGTCGCAGCTGGATGAAATCGGCTTCTATGCACGGCATCGGCGTGAGGTTGAGACGGTATTTCCCGGTATCAGCGGACGCCGCGCGATCAATGAAACAGTCCGTCGCATGATCAATGCGCTGATCGTCGATTTGATCAATGCATCCGAAACCAGGATCAATGAAGCTCGATTAAAGACAGTCGACGACGTGCGCAATGCGCCGGCATTGATTACATTTTCTGAAAACATGAACAAGGAAGCAGTGCTCCTGAAGCGTTTTCTGCATGAAAATCTTTATCAGCACTATCAGGTCAATCGGATGACCAGCAAGGCGCGCCGCATCGTCAATGAATTGTTCGATGCGTTCATGCACGAGCCGGCCTTGCTGCCGCCTGACTATCAAGTGGCGAACGACCATCGGGCAGACAGATTGCCGGTGCAAGCCCGTCATGTCGCCGATTACATCGCAGGCATGACGGATCGTTATGCAATGCGTGAGCATCGCCGCTTGTTCATGGTGGATGAAATCTGAGCGGAAATCGCATCCGGCCCGTTGGCGGCTACTGGTTTTACCATCAATGATCCTGACGGGGCTGATCCAGCGTCCGCAATGGATGTGCGTGAACCGGCCATGCCGGATTAAAAAAGCGTGCAACCATTTCCGGCGTCACTTCTTCCAGCATGGCCGGCGACCATCGCGGTGAATTATCCTTGTCGATCACCCGTGCGCGCACTCCTTCCAGTACTTCGCCGTATTCAAAACAGCGGCGCACCATCGTGCGTTCCATTCGCAAACATTCCGCCAGGCTCATCGTCGCACCGCGCCGTATCTGCGCCAGAGTCACACACATCATCAACGGTGAACGTTGCTGCATCAGAGCCAGGATCTTTTGCGCGAATGGGCCGCCATCGTCCGCCAGCGACAACCTGATGGTCGGCACATCGTTGTGTCTGAAATGGCGATCGATCAGCGTGCGTTGCGATGCCAGGATGCTGGCCGAATCCGGCTTCATCTGAAACGGCGCCGCAAATGTGCGGACAGCGTCGCGTATATCGATGGCAGCAGTCGACTCCAGCATCGCCGAGAGTGCCGGCAACTGTGCTGCCGGTACGAATACATCAGCCAGGCTTGCATATAACGCATCGGCCGCATCGATCGTTCCGCCTGTGACGCCGAGGTAGGTGCCGATTTCACCCGGTGTCCGCGACAGGAAATAGCTGCCGCCGACGTCCGGGAACAGACCAATACTGACTTCCGGCATCGCCATGCTGGTACGCTCCGTCACGATCCGCATCCGGTATGACGGACCTCCTTGCGCAATGCCCATGCCGCCGCCCATGATGATGCCGTCCATGAGGGCGATAGTCGGTTTCGGATAATGATGGATCAAATGATTCAGTGCATATTCTTCAGTGAAAAAATCTTCCAGCAGTGCGCTGCCGCCTTTGGGTGTGGCGTGGCCGGCTTCGTGGAGAAAACGGATATCGCCTCCCGCGCAAAACGCTTTTTCGCTGGTGCTGCGGATGACAACTGCGTTCACGTCCGGATCGCCACGCCAGGCTGACAGAGCCTGCGTTATTGCGCGGATCATATCGAGCGACAATGAATTCAATGCTTTGGGCCGGTTGAGCAAGACAAAACCGATCCTGTTTTTAATGATGGTTTGAACGTGTTCGGCCATGACGTGATAAGCAGGCAGTAAAGATGCCGATAGTGTATCGGCATCCGTTGATTTCCACAGTCAGATAACTGACATTAAAAAGAAAGGGGTAATAACGGCATCCGCGACATATTCCCGTGTAATGCAATTTGCCGGAAATTAAAAAGGACGCAGTAAATGCGCCCTTGATTGATTTGCCAAACTGGTCGGCAGAGTCGGCCGCAATCAGGAAGCGCTGGCCGTCGCGTCGATTTGGGAATCTTCAGGCAAGCGCTTGATTGCTG
Source organism: Herminiimonas sp. (assembly GCA_028292665.1). Classification (GTDB taxonomy): domain Bacteria; phylum Pseudomonadota; class Gammaproteobacteria; order Burkholderiales; family Burkholderiaceae_D; genus JAQGLW01. The sequence goes on along the minus strand of JAQGLW010000083.1, from coordinate 47,985 downwards.
CATGCTGATGATCCTGTATTTTGGTTTTGTATTTGATGACCTGACGGTCGAGCTTGTCGATCAGCATGTCAATGGCCGCATATAGATCGTGCGCGATACTTTCCACATGCAGATCCTTTCCTCTCATATGCAGATTGATTTCCGCTTTTTGCCGCTTTTCTTTTTCGGGAAGATTATCGACGGTCAGAATGACTGCAATATCAATGACATTATCGAAATGGCGTTTTATGCGTTCCAGCTTGCTTTGCACGTATTCACGGATGGCGGGTGTCAATTCGAGATGATGTCCACTGATGGTGAGATTCATACAATGCTCCTATGGATGTTGTCGCTGGCGGTTCTGAACGTGCCCGCGCAGGCTGGCACGACGGAACACAGCAACATGTCGGAAACTACAAAAACTACAAGGACTTGCGCAGATTAACTGGGGGAATCTTCAGGGCTTCACGGTATTTTGCAACAGTACGGCGTGCCACCACCATGCCTTGTTCCGCCAGCATGTCTGCAATTTTGCTGTCGGAGAATGGGTTCTTTGGGTCTTCAGCTCCTATCAGTTGTTTGATGAGTGCACGTATCGCCGTCGATGAAGCTTCACCTCCCGCTTCAGTGGCGACATGGCTGCCGAAAAAATATTTTAATTCGAACATCCCATGTGGAGTAAGCATGTATTTCTGGGTTGTTACGCGAGAAATAGTACTTTCGTGTAAACCCAGTGTATCAGCTATTTCGCGCAAGACAAGGGGCCGCATCGCGACAGCTCCATGCGAAAAAAAGTTCCGTTGCCGATCGACAATTGCTTGCGCCACCCTAAGGATTGTGTCAAAACGTTGCCGCATATTCTTGATCAACCATTTGGCTTCCTGAAGCTGGGAAGTGAGCGATCCCTCACCCTTGCTTTGCTTCAAGATATTGGCATACATCGCATTCACACGAAGTCGCGGCATGACTTCATGATTGAGGGTAACCTGCCATCCGTTTTTTGTGCGCTTGACGATGACATCAGGGACGACATAATCGGATGCGTCGGTGGCGAAGATCGCACCGGGATGCGGATTGCATTGCCGGATAACTGCCTGGGCTTCGCGTAAATCTTCATCATCGCAATCGAGCGCTTTTTTCAACTTGTTGAAATCGCGCTGCGCAAACAGATTCAAATGATTTTCGACGATGGCAAGCGCCATGCGCCGGGTGACCATCGGCACTTTGGGGAAACGTCGTATTTGAAGCGCCAGACATTCCGCGGCGTTGCGTGCGCCGACACCGGACGGATCAAAACTTTGCAGCATTTTGAGCGCGATTGATAATTCCTCGATTTCAATTTCGAGTTCGGCCGGCAGCCTGGCATGGATTTCTTCAAGCGGCTCTTCCAGATAACCGTTGTCATTCAATGCGTCGATCATCAATTCAATCAGCGCCCGGTCACGCAGGTTGGCCGCAGTCACACGCATCTGTTCCAGCAAATGTTCGCGCAATGTTAATTCATTCGCTTCCAGTTGCGGCCGCGAATCGTCATCCTCGGGGGCCTTCGAAGTACGGGCGACATCGTCGAAGCTCCAGTCGGTCTCGCCGGCCGGCGCTGCATCCTGTGCATCAGGCGCTTCGAATGCGCCTTCAGGATCTGCCGCCGCGGCGCCGTTATCGGTATTGATGTCATTCGCGGAAGAGGGGCTTACGACCGGACTGATCGCGCCGTCGGCCAGCAGCCGTATCGAATGATCGAGAGGATCATCCAGACGCTCAAGCAATGGATTATCGGCGAGAATCTGTTCCAGTTCCTGATGCAGCTCCAGCGTCGACAACTGCAGCAGGCGAATCGATTGCTGCAGTTGCGGTGTCAGCGCAAGATGCTGCGAAATGCGGAGCTGGAGAGTTTGCTTCATGCTGATCCGTTTCCGTCACATCCGGAAATGTTCGCCAAGATAGACGCGGCGTACCGACTCGTTGGCGATGATGTCATCGGGCCGGCCGCTTGCCAGAACGGCGCCTTGATTGATGATGTAGGCGCGGTCGCAGATACCGAGCGTTTCACGTACATTGTGATCTGTGATCAACACGCCGATGCCCCGTTCTTTCAGGAATCGCACAATGCGTTGAATTTCGATGACGGCAATCGGATCGACGCCGGCAAACGGTTCATCGAGCAATACGAAGCGCGGATTGGTTGCCAATGCACGGGCGATTTCAACCCGGCGCCGTTCGCCGCCGGATAACGACAGTGCCTGGTTTTCGCGCAGTTTTTCAATCTGCAATTCGGACAGCAGCGTATCAAGGCGTTTTTCAAGCGCTGCCTTCGACAGTGGTTTGCCGTCTTTGCGCTGCAGTTCCAGTACGGCGCGAATATTGTCTTCCACCGTCAGCTTGCGAAAGACCGATGCTTCCTGCGGCAGATACGACAAACCCAGCGCCGCGCGGCGATGGATCGGCAGGCGCGAAATATCGACGCCGTTGAGATCGATTGCGCCCGCATCCGACGGCACCAGTCCGACAATCATGTAGAACGATGTCGTCTTGCCGGCGCCATTCGGACCCAGCAAGCCGATTACTTCGCCGCTTTCGACTTGCAGCGATACGTCGCGTACGACTTGTCGTGCGCCATAACTTTTCTGCAAGCCGCGAACAATCAACGTACTCGTCATTTCACTTGCCTTTGTTGTCATTGCGCGGTTGAATCACCGCCTTGATGCGTCCGGCGCCCGGCTTGCTCTCGGCGGTTGGCGTGTTATTGACCGAATAGAATTCGGCTTTGCTATCGTAGGAGATGAATTCGCCTTCCACTTCGTCGGTGGGTTTTGGACCATCCAGGAGTTTTACTTTTGCCTTGACGAAAAATTTGGCGACCTCGGTCTTGGAGTCGTACTCGATCCGGTCGGCAGCCTGGCCTTCAATCCAGAGATTGGGGCCGCCGTCGCGTTTTTGCCGGAATGTTGCCGTTCCGCCGGGCGCTGCAAACAAGGTGGCAAATTGATACCCGGCGGGATCCTGCGTGACGACCATCTTGTCTGCCTTCATGATTAGTGTGCCGCGCGTGAGAATCACGTTGCCGGTGAAGGTATTGATCTGCTTCACGTCGTTATAAGACATCTGGTTGGCCTCGACATTGGTCGGCTTGTCCGAATCCGCCTTTTCGGCATGCGCACCATTGTTGATGGAAACGCCGAACAGGAATAACACCAGAAAATAAAATCGTTTCATGAGAAGTCTCTAGGATGGTGCATTCGTTTATACATGAAGTGGTCGATCAGCGCGACGCGGTCGGTAACGGTGGTTGATATGTAGCATGAACATTGCTCGACAGCTGAAGTTCGCGCGTTGCGTTGTTGGCATACATTCCGGTGCCGTTCAATCTCGATGTGCCGAGTGTGATTTCAACCGGCTTGTCCGTTTTTATCACGTCGTCGTCCGGCAATATCAACAGATAATCGGATTTGAGATGGAAATGTTCACTGGTCGCAGTTGCCGGCCGATCGATCTGCGCGTTGTTGTACATATGTACTTTTCTGCTTTCGCTATCGACCATTGCGCGCTCTGAATAGATCTTCATCGGCGGGCGATCCTTGCTCAAGCCGTTGACGACGGGTAAATCGATCGCATGGGAATCGTCTATTGGATTGTGGGTGAGCTTCTTGCCGGAAATGTTGTACTGCGCCTCGCCGGTCATCGACATTCGGACGAAGTTGAATTTTTCGACATAGTAATCCGGTTCGTTTCTGGGGAGGTCCGGTGTGCTGTCCTTGATTGCCTGGCGCATGACCTCGACCATCCAGAAACTGCCCAGCGCCAGTGCCGCGCCGAGCGCAAGAATCACGGCCAGCCGGAACCGGTTCGCGGAGCGCACATCGTTCATGCCAGATACGGCGCCAGTGCCGTCTCGTAATTGCCTTGAGCGCGCAAAATGAAATCGCAAATTTCGCGGGCCGCGCCACAGCCACCTCGCGCCTGCGTTACATAATGCACGCGCGCCCGCACGTCCGGATGTCCGTTGGGAACGCTGGCCGCAAAACCCACGCGTGCGAGAATCGGCAAATCAATCACATCGTCGCCGACGAAGCCGCATGCTTCCGGACCGATGCCGACCTGTGCCAATAACTGTTCGAATGCCGTGCGCTTGTCGTGCATGCCTTGATATACATGGGCGATGCCCAGGTCTTCCGCACGCCGTGCGACGATGGCCGACTGGCGTGCGCTGATGATCGCAGCGGCGACACCGGATTGCTGCAGCAATTTGATGCCGTGACCGTCGATAACATTGAAAGTCTTGATGACTTCGCCTTCCGGCCCGTAGTGCAGGCTTCCGTCGGTCAGGACGCCGTCGACATCGAAAATCATCAGCCGGATGCGCGCCGCGCGTGCGCCGGCGTTGCTTTCAGCATGAGGATCGGTTTGCATCAAATCACCTTCGCGCGTGTCAGATCGTGAATGTGAAGCGCGCCGACCAGTGTGCCGTCCGCGTCCGCCACCAGCAATTGGTTGATGCGGAAATGTTCCATCAGTTCAACCGCTTCCACTGCCAATTGATTCGGGCCGATCACCTGCGGATTGGCATGCATTACCTCGGCAATTGACAGTTTTGTGAAATCCTGGACTTTTTCGAGCAGGCGGCGCAGATCGCCGTCGGTGAAAACGCCAATCGGGCGATAGCCGGCATCGACTATCGCAGTCATCGCAATTCCTTTTTTCGTGATCTCAAGCAATGCGGTAGTCAAGGAAACGTCTGCAGTCACCGCCGGAACAGCGTCGCCGCTGCGCATTACGTCGTACACGTGCGTCAATAGCCGTCGCCCGAGTGCGCCTCCAGGATGCGAGCGCGCAAAATCCTCTTCTCGGAAACCATGTGCATCGAGCAGCGCCACCGCCAGCGCATCGCCCATTGCCAGCGTTGCGGTTGTGCTCGCAGTCGGCGCCAGATTCAACGGACAGGCTTCCTTGGCTACTCCGACATTCAAATGGACATTTGCCAGCAGCGCGAGGCTCGACGCGTCGTTGCCGGTCATCGCAATCAGCTTGGCGCCCATGCGCTTGATGATCGGCACGATCGCCATCAGTTCGCTTGTTTCGCCCGAGTTGGAAATCGCGACGAATGCATCGTTTTCCGTGACCATGCCCAAGTCGCCATGCGCTGCTTCGGCCGGATGCATGAACAATGCGGGAGTGCCGGTCGATGCCAGCGTAGCGGCAATTTTGCGCGCGATATGGCCGGATTTTCCGATGCCTGATACGACTACACGGCCGGTGCAGCCAAGCAACAAGGCAACGGCTTGCGCAAAGGGATCGTCGGAACGGGTTGATATCCGATTTTTCAGCGCGATAATCGCATCGGCTTCGATTTGCAGCGTCTCCCGCGCTAGTTCCAGCGCGCGCTGTGCATTTTGGATATCAAAAGCTTTCGACAAGGTTTTTCCATGGGTTACACTCATGCCGAAAGTATAAACGAATTACCAAAGCAAAAAACCTGCCAGACATAACAAAAAATCCGGCCTTGATAAGAGTCAAATTAAGGGCCTGCAGGCCCGACCAACCGTTATGATAACTTCCGAACATGTTTTCTGCTCTTGAACTGACCCTTCTTTTGCTCGCCGTCGCCGTACTTGGCGTCGTGGCTTTCCGCATGCTGCATTTGCCGCCGATGCTGGGCTACCTGGCGGTCGGCATCCTGATCGGGCCGCATGCGCTCGGCTTGGTCGAGGACAACGCGACCATGCATACGCTGGCTGAATTCGGGGTCGTATTCCTGATGTTTTCGATCGGGCTCGAATTCTCGCTGCCCAAACTGTCATCGATGCGGCGCACGGTGTTCGGGCTGGGCATGGCACAGGTTATATTGACCATCGGCGCCACCATGGTATTCGGCTGGCTGATCGCTTACCTGTTGCCGCAACTGGTCAATATCAGCTGGCGCGCCGCGTTCGCCCTTGGCGGCGCGCTGGCGATGTCATCCACCGCAATCGTATCCAAGCTGCTCACTGAACGGCTTGAGCTGGAAAGCGAACATGGGCGGCGCATCATCAGCATCCTGTTGTTCCAGGACCTGGCCCTGGTGCCGCTGCTGATTCTGGTGCCTGCATTGGCGCATCCGCTGGGGGATGTGGCCGCCACGCTTGCCTGGGCTGCGCTTAAGGCCGTCTTCGTGCTGGTCTTGCTATTGTTCATTGGCCAGAAATTGATAAGAAGCTGGTTCCATGTGGTCGTCAAACGGCGTTCGCAAGAGTTGTTCATGCTCAACCTGTTGTTAATCACGCTGGGTGCTGCGTGGATTACCGAACGCGCCGGGCTATCGCTTGCGCTCGGCGCGTTTATCGCCGGCATGCTGATTTCGGAAACCGAATACAAGCATCAGGTCGAGGAAGATATAAAGCCGTTCCGCGATGTACTGCTGGGTTTGTTTTTCATCACGATCGGCATGCTGCTCAATGTGCCGCTGGTGTTGCAAAACTGGTGGCTGGTATTGCTGCTGCTGACCGGGCCAATACTGTTGAAATTCGGCCTGATTGCGGCGCTGGCCAGGTTGTTCGGCGCTTCGACCGGTGTCGCCTTGCGTACCGGCCTGGCCCTGGCGCAGGCCGGTGAATTCGGTTTTGTGCTGCTGAATCAGGCAGGCGGATTGCAATTGATGGATCCGCTGATCATCCAGTTGATCCTGGCGTCGATGGTGCTGTCGATGCTGCTTGCCCCTTTTATCCTGGCCAATGCCGATGCGATCGTGATGAAGCTGTCCGCCAATGAGTGGATGATGCAATCGCTGACATTGACCCAGATTGCGACCCGCACGATGACGACGCAGAAGCATGTGATCATTGCGGGTTTCGGTCGCAGCGGACAAAGCCTGGCCAAGCTTTTGGAAGAAGAAAAAATTATCTACCATGCGTTGGACCTCGATCCGGAGCGGGTGCATGAAGCGCAGGCCGCAGGCGCAAACGTGTCCTATGGCGATGCGGCGCGGCGCGAGAGCCTGGTCGCTGCCGGCATCCACCGTGCCGCTGCGCTAGTCATTACCTATGCCAGCACGCCGTCGGCTCTTAAAACACTCCATTTTGCACATGAACTGGCGCCTGCGCTGCCGGTCATCGTACGCAGTTACGACGATACCGATCTCGACAAATTGCGGGCCGCCGGCGCGGCCGAAGTGGTGCCGGAAGCGATTGAAGGAAGTCTGATGCTGGCCTCGCATGCTTTGTTGATGCTCGGTGTGCCGTTAAGACGTGTCGTGCACCGGGTACAGGCGGCGCGTGGCGAGCGTTATGCGTCGCTGCGCGGCTATTTCCACGGCGCAGGCGATGCGGCGGATGATGCAGAACATTTGCAGGTGCGGCTGCATTCGGTCGGAATGACCGACAATGCCAAAGGTATCGGAAAATCGCTCGCGAAACTCAATCTGGCGGAGGCCGGCGCCGAAGTCACCGCGATTCGCCGCGGCAAGCTTCGTATCGACATCGCGCCCGAAACGATCCTGCAGGCCGGCGATATCGTTGTGCTGCGCGGCTCAACCGAAGGCATCGCGCGGGCCGAAGCGCGGCTGTTGAAATCGTGATGAATAATAGTAGATGAGCCGGATGGGCGTTCCGCACTGTTTGCATGGCAACAAAAAGAATTCGCATGTTTTATTGAATGACAGCCATATAAAACGGAGAAAACATGAAATCCTTTCATGACAAGGTCGTCGTCATCACCGGCGCTTCCGATGGCATCGGCGCGGAATTGGCGCGCACGCTGGCAAGGCAGCGCGCCAGGCTCGTCATTGCCGCACGCGGGATCGATGCGCTCAACCAGGTCGCTGCCGACTGTGTGGCGGCCGGAGCGCAGGTGCTCGCGGTGCGTACCGATGTCGGCGTCGAAACGGATTGCAGGAATCTGATCGGGCAAACGCTTGACCGTTTTGGTTGCATCGATGCGCTGGTCAACAATGCCGGCGTATCGGGCCATGCGATGTTTGAAGAGGTCACCGATTTCACATGGTACGAAGACATGATGCGCGTCAATTTTTTCGGCAGCCTGTGGTGTACTCGCCATGCGCTGCCGCACTTGAAGAAAACCCGCGGCCTGATCGTCGGCGTTTCCAGCCTGGCCGGCAAGATCGGCGTGCCGGGCCGTACAGCTTACAGTCCGAGCAAATTCGCGATGGCGGGATTTTTCGATGCGTTGCGTATCGAATTGCGCGGCACAGGCGTCGATGTCACGATGATTTATCCGGGAGTAGTCGCCACGCAGATCCGATATCACGGCTACGGTCCGGACGGCAAAGCGGCAGGCAAGAGCGGGTTGGAAGAAAAAGGGGCGATGTCGACTGAAGAATGTGTCGAACGGATGCTGGAAGCGATGACATCCCGCAAGCGGGAACTGGTGATGACCGTCAAAGCCAGGATCGGATTATGGCTGAAATTGATTGCACCGAAGAAGGTGGATGACATGGCGCTGGCAGCACTCAAAAAATAAATGAAAGAGGTAAACAGACGGCGGCCGGTCTTCCGCTGCAAATTCTGCATCGGTTGTTTCCGGCCAGGCTTTTCTTGTCCGTAGCGATGTGACTCTGCGACACGAAGTGCGCCGGATATCGTTAGAATGTCGATGCCCGTCGCAATGCAGCGCAGACGTCCCTTCTGAAGAAATGAATCGTTGATGGAAATGTTGGAACACATCGCCAGTATTATCCTGCCGGTATTTGCCATCATCGGCGTCGGCTATGTGTATGCGCGCCTGCGCGGTGAAACCGTGAAGTCCGATATGGCTGCCGTTAATCGCGTCAGCATGGAAGTGCTCTGTCCGTTGCTGGTGTTTACCGCGCTGGCAGCCAGGGATTTCGATGTCGCACATAACGGCATGTTGATTCTCGCCGGCGTGCTGATTTCTCTCGGTTCCGGACTGCTGGCATGGCCGGTTGCGCGCCTGCTCGGTTACGATGTGCGCAGTTTTGTGCCGCCGATGATGTACAACAATTGCGGCAATATGGGCTTGCCGCTTGCGGTATTGGCATTCGGTACGACCGGCTTGTCGGCGGCAGTCGCTTTGTTCATGGCATGCAATCTGGTTTATTTTTCGGTCGGCATCAAGATCATCGAAACCGGCAGAGGCGGGCGGCGCACCGCTTTTCTGAAATTCCTCGCCAGCCCGATGATGCTGTCGATGATGGGCGGCATGGTGTTTGCCGTTGCGCACATCGGTCTGCCCGCACCTTTGTTCCAGGCATTGAAGATGCTCGGGGAAGCCTGCATACCGATCATGCTGTTTGCGCTTGGAGTGCGCATGCTCGACATCAATTTCAAGAGCTGGCATATCGGACTGGTCGGCGCGATTATCTGCCCGATTGCCGGGCTGGCTGTGGCCTGGATGCTTGACGGCATGATGACTTTGACGGCGGTTCAACGCGGACAGATGTATCTGTTCGCATCATTGCCGCCGGCTGTATTCTGCTTCATGGTGGCGGAACAGTACCAGCAGGAACCGGAAAAGGTTGCATCGATTGTGTTAATCGGCAATCTGGCGGCATTGGTGTTTGTGCCGGCCGGACTGTGGTTCGGATTGCGTTAGAAACAAGACAGCCTGTTCTATTCGGTCGGCAATATCTCGAACTTTCTCTCTGCAAGCGGATCGTCCGCTTCGGCAATCGATATTTCCCGTACCTGTGCACCGGGCGGGCCGCGCCGAGCCCAATCGATGATACTGTCGAGCGCCCCCGTCGAACCGGAAACGGTTACCTCGACTGAACCATCGCGGCGGTTTCTCACCCAGCCTGAAAGCTGCAATGCGCGCGCTTTCGCCGCAAAAGCGGCGCGATACCCGACGCCCTGGACGATACCGGCGATGCGCAGATGTTTTGCCAATTTTTCTTCTCTTGCTTCTATTCTATTTAACCAGTGCCGTCATTGGATGGCCAGGTAGCCGGTGTCGTGCATGCGCAGCGAACCCGATCATTTCTTGTTCAATATCGGCGCCAGATATTTTCCGGTAAAGCTGCGCGGGCTCTTCGCGACATCCTCCGGCGTGCCTGTTGCGATAATCTGCCCGCCGCCTGCGCCGCCTTCAGGCCCCAGATCGACCAGCCAATCGGCCGTTTTGATTACATCGAGATTGTGCTCGATGATTACCACCGTATTGCCTTGATCGCGCAGCCGGTGAATGACTTTCAGCAGCAAGTCGATGTCGTGAAAATGCAAGCCGGTGGTCGGTTCATCCAGAATATAGAGCGTTCGGCCGGTATCGCGCTTCGATAATTCCAGCGACAGCTTCACCCGCTGCGCTTCGCCGCCCGACAGCGTGGTGGCGCTCTGTCCCAGCCGGATGTAGCCGAGGCCGACATCGAGCAGCGTTTGCAGCTTGCGTGCAATCACCGGCACAGGCTTGAAAAATACATGCGCTTCTTCAACCGTCATATCCAGCACTTCGGTGATGTTCTTGCCCTTGTATTGCACTTCCAGCGTTTCGCGGTTGTAACGCTTGCCATGGCAGACATCGCACGGTACATAGACATCAGGCAGAAAATGCATTTCAACCTTGATCACGCCGTCGCCCTGGCATGCTTCGCAGCGTCCGCCCTTGACGTTGAACGAAAAACGCCCTGCGCTGTAACCGCGCTCCTTGGAGGCAGGCACGGTCGAAAACAGGTCGCGGATCGGTGTGAACAAGCCCGTGTAGGTTGCCGGATTCGAGCGCGGCGTGCGTCCGATCGGCGCCTGATCGACTGAAATCACTTTATCGAAATGTTCCATGCCGCTGATCGACTCATGCGCCGCCGGCTCGGTATGGGAACCATACAAATGTCTTGCTGCCGCATGGTAGAGCGTGTCGTTGACCAAAGTCGACTTGCCCGAGCCGGATACCCCCGTCACGCAGGTCAATAGACCCACCGGCAAGCTTAATGTGACGTTTTTAAGATTGTTGCCGGTTGCGCCGGTGATGGTGAACAGTCTCTTCGGATCCATCGGTGTACGTTTTTTGGGCACCTTGATTTCAAAGGTGCCGTTCAGGTATTGCGCAGTCAGCGATTTTTTATTTTTCAATATTTGCGCCAACGTGCCTTGCGCGATGATTTCGCCGCCATGGACACCGGCGCCCAGTCCCATATCGACGATAAAATCGGCGCAGCGTATCGCATCTTCGTCGTGCTCGACCACCAGCACGCTGTTGCCGATATCGCGCAGGTGCTTCAATGTCGTGATCAGCCGGTCATTGTCGCGCTGATGCAGGCCGATCGATGGCTCATCCAGTACGTACATAACACCGGTCAGACCCGATCCGATTTGGGATGCCAGCCGGATGCGCTGCGCTTCGCCGCCGGACAATGTGTCCGCACTGCGTTCCAGCGACAGGTAATCGAGGCCGACGTTATTCAGGAATTTCAGGCGCGAAATGATTTCCTTGGTGATCCGGTCGGCGATTTCTTTTTTCGCGCCTTTCAACTTGAGGTTTTCAAAGAAGGCGAGGGTTTCACGCAAAGGCGTTGCAGCCACCTCGTAAATTGCGCGCTGCTGTGCGCCGTTGCCGACCTTGACGAAGCGCGCCTCGATGCGCAACCGCGCGCCGTGGCAAGACGGGCATTCCTTTTCATTGATGAATTTGGCCAGTTCTTCCTTGACCGCCATCGAATCGGTTTCCCGATAGCGCCGCTGCAGATTATTGACCACTCCTTCAAACGTATGCGCGCGCACCACCGCGCGGCCGCGCTCGTTGATGTAAGTGAACGGAACCGTCTGGCGGCCGGAACCGTACAGCACTACCTGCTGCGCCTTTTCCGGCAATTTCTCGAATGGCACATCGACGTCGAACGCATAATGCTCGGCGAGGTTCGACAGCATCTGGAAATAAAACTGGTTGCGCCGATCCCAGCCTTTGACTGCGCCGGATGCCAGCGACAGATTGGGAAAAGCGACGATGCGTTTCGGATCGAAGAACTCGATATGCCCCAGGCCGTCGCATTCCGGGCATGCGCCCATCGGATTGTTGAACGAAAACAGCCGCGGCTCCAGCTCCTGCAGCGAATAGCCGCAAATCGGGCACGCGAATTTGTTGGAAAAAAGATGCTCGTTGCCGCTATCCATTTCCAGTGCGATGGCACGACCTTCGGCCAGCCGCAATGCGGTCTCGAAACTCTCGGCCAACCGTTGCTTGATGTCGTCCTTCACCTTCAAGCGATCGATCACGACGTCAATCGTATGCTTTTCCGTTTTCTTCAGCTTCGGTAAATCATCGACTTCGAATATTCTGGCCTTGCCGGTGCCGCTCTGGATGCGGAACCGGACGAAACCTTGCGCCTGCATCTGCTCGAACAGATCGACATGCTCGCCTTTACGGTCGGCGACCACGGGCGCCAGGATCATCAGCTTTGTGTCTTCCGGCATCGCCAGCACCGCATCGACCATTTGCGAAACCGATTGCGCTGCCAGCGGGTTTTCCGGATGATCTGGGCAATAGGGCGTGCCGACGCGCGCGTAAAGCAGGCGCAGATAATCATGGATCTCGGTAACGGTTCCGACGGTCGAGCGCGGATTGTGCGACGTGGCTTTTTGCTCGATCGAAATCGCCGGCGACAATCCTTCGATCAAATCGACGTCCGGCTTCTCCATCAACTGCAAAAACTGGCGCGCATAGGATGACAGCGATTCGACGTAGCGCCGCTGCCCTTCCGCATAGAGCGTGTCGAAGGCGAGCGACGACTTGCCGGAGCCGGATAAGCCTGTGATTACGATGAGCTGATTGCGTGGTAAATCGAGATTGATGTTTTTAAGATTGTGCGTGCGTGCGCCGCGGATGCGAATTTCTTCCATTAGCTACTTTCAGCGTAAGTTTTTCCTGGGCTCACAGAATTTTTATAAAGCAACGAGCGGGTTAAAACGGGTCAACCTGATACTATAGCGGGTTTTGATGCTCGTCGTAATACGCGTGCTTATCCCGCAATCCTCTCTTATATGTCTTCCAATATTGCTATCGAATCAAGTACCGGCATGTCGCGCACCGAAATCCGCGCAGGCGTATCGCTGGCGTCTGTTTTTGCGCTACGGATGCTGGGGCTTTTTTTAATCCTGCCGGTATTTTCAGTTCATGCAAAATCGTTGCATGGAGGGAATAATGCTGCCTTGGTCGGCTTGGCGCTGGGAATCTACGGATTGACCCAGTCATTCGGACAAATTCCATTCGGCGCCGCATCCGATAAATATGGCCGCAAGCGGATCATTATCATCGGTCTGGTTCTGTTCGCTCTCGGATCATTCATCGCCGCTGCGGCTACCGATATCGTTTGGGTAATCGTCGGCCGCGCGGTGCAAGGCGCCGGCGCGATTTCAGCCGCAGTGACGGCGCTCATTGCAGATGCGACGAGAGAAGAGCATCGCACCAAGGCGATGGCGATGGTCGGCGGTTCGATCGGCCTGACATTTGCAGTATCGCTGGTCGCTGCGCCGCTGTTGTATAACGTGATCGGCATGAGCGGAATTTTTGTATTGATCGGCATCCTGTCATTAGTGGCGATTCTGATCGTCGTATTCGTGGTGCCTGCGGCGCCCGCATTGCCGCCGCGGCGCGTGTCATTCCGCGAAGTGCTGAAAAATGCCGAACTGATGCGGTTGAATTACGGCGTATTTGCATTGCATGTAACGCAAGTCGCCATGTTTGTGGTCATGCCATCGGCACTGGTGCAATACGCAGGGCTGCCCCTGTCCATGCATTGGAAAATCTATCTGCCGGTCGTTCTGGCATCGTTCATATTGATGCTGCCGCCCATCTTCATCGGTGAGAAGCGCGGCAAGATGAAACAGATTTTTGTCGCTGCGATCGGATTGCTGTTGCTGGTGCAGATCGCCATGTGGGCGGTGCTGTCGCAACCGGTGGTGCATGGGACGATGCTTGTTTTGCTGCTGTTGGCATTTTTTATTGCATTTAATATTCTGGAGGCGAGCCAGCCTTCACTGGTTTCGCGTATCGCGCCGCCTGCTGCCAGAGGCGCGGCGCTCGGCGTTTATAACACGTTGCAGGCGCTGGGTTTATTCTGCGGCGGCGCATTGGGAGGCTGGTTGACGCAACACGCCGGAGCGCCATCGGTGTTTATTTTGGGCGCAGTACTCACTGTTGTCTGGATTATAATTGCAGCCAACATGAAAAATTTACCGCGGCGCGGTGCAATACCGCAGGCCGCAGTCGTTTAACAGGAGAAATATTATGGCATCGGTTAACAAAGTCATCATCGTCGGTAATCTCGGGCGCGATCCGGAAACACGCTATATGCCGAGTGGTGACGCAATGACTACCATCGCTGTGGCGACTACCGATTCATGGAAAGATAAAGCCACCGGCGAAAAGAAAGAGCAAACAGAATGGCACCGCATCACCTTCTTTGGAAAGCTCGCTGAAATTGCAGGACAGTATCTCAAGAAAGGATCGCAAGTATATGTCGAGGGCAGTCTGCGGACTCGTAAATACACAGATAAGGACGGCGTAGAAAAGTATGCGACCGACATCAGAGCCGACACGATGCAAATGCTCGGCAGCCGTCAGGGCATGGGTGGAGGTGCACCGATGGATGAAGGCTACGGCAACAACGCGCCGGCTTCACGCCAAGGCACCGCCGGAACTGGCGGCGGCGGCGCCTCCCGTCCGGCTTCCAAGCCGGCTCCGAACTTTTCGGATATGGATGACGATATTCCGTTCTAACGCATTTTGTGGTTGAAACGACTGGACAGCCCTGTTAATTCAGGGTTTTTCTTTTCGGGCGACGACAAATAGAGGCAAATAGGGTCAGAGTGATTTAATATAATCCTCAAGATCATTATTGTTCTTTTCCGTTATGGCCCGGCTCCCCAGACTTGTTATTCCGCATCAGCCCCATCACATCATCCAGCGCGGCAATGATCGTCAACTGATCTTCCGCGACACCGAAGATCATGCCGCCTTTTTGGGCTGGTTGCGCGAAGCTGCCAAGCGGTTCAAGGTCGCGCTTCATGCGTATGTCTTGTTGCCTGATCATTTCCATTTATTGGCTTCGCCGATGGACGAAACCGGCTTGGGGCGCATGATGCAGTGGATAGGGCGTTATTACGTTCCTTATTTCAATCATAAATATGAACGCGTCGGCACGCTCTGGCAAGGACGGTTCAAAGCAACGGTGATCGATTCGGAACGTTATTTCATGACTTGTTCGCGCTATATCGAACTCAATCCGGTGCGCGCCGGCATCGTCGCCAATGCCGCAGAATATCGTTGGTCGAGTTATGCGCATCACGCCGGCATAAAGCCGGATCCGCTGATCATCGATCATCCGTTATATTGGGCTTTGGGCAATACTCCTTTTGATCGTGAAGCAGCATACAAGGCCTTGATTGAGCAAGCGCTTACCTTGGAGGAAATTAATGCCTTGAGTGAGGCCACGCTCAAAGGATGGGTGTTGGGATCGGAAAAGTTCAAGGCCAGTCTGGAGAAAAAAGCAAGCCGCCGTATCAGTCCTGCAAAGAGAGGACGGCCATTGAAAGAAAAACATGGTCCGACTAATTCATGAAAGAAGCCGTCAGCATAAATGGCAGCAGAATCAAGTGCTTGTAATAATCTTTGTACTCTGTCCCTAATTATTTAGGCCGCCAAGATGCTCTGGATTTAATTGACTCTGACCCCGTTTTTTTGGGTTGAATAATCTGTTGCAGTGCATTATCCTTCTGATTCAATCCCATCAGTAGCGGAGAATGCATATGCATGCGCAAGGTCTGTACGACCCATCCAACGAACACGACGCTTGCGGCGTCGGTTTCATTGCTCATATCAAAGGCAAAAAGAGCCATTCAATTGTCGAGCAGGGTTTGCTTATCCTGAAAAATCTCGATCATCGGGGTGCGGTCGGGGCCGATAAATTGATGGGTGACGGCGCCGGTATTCTGATTCAGATTCCCGATCAATATTACCGGGAAGAAATGGCCAGGCAAGGTGTGACGTTGCCGCCGCCCGGTGAATATGGCGTCGGCATGGTCTTTTTGCCAAAAGAAAATGCTTCTCGCATTGCTTGTGAACAGGAAATCGAGCGGGCAACGCATGCCGAAGGCCAAGTCGTGCTCGGCTGGCGTGATGTGCCGATCGATATCGATATGCCGATGTCGCCTACCGTGCGTCAAAAAGAACCGGTGATCCGCCAGATTTTTATCGGCCGTGGCCAGGACATCATGGTGACCGATGCGCTCGAGCGCAAATTGTATGTAATCCGCAAGTCGTCTGGTCATGCGATTCAGGCGCTCAATCTGCTTCACGGCAAGGAATTTTTCGTGCCGTCGATGTCGGCCCGCACGATCGTCTACAAGGGTTTGCTGCTGGCGGACCAGGTCGGCGTGTATTACAAGGACTTGCAGGATCCGCGCTGCGTATCTGCGCTGGCGCTGGTGCATCAACGGTTTTCGACCAATACGTTTCCTGAGTGGCCGCTGGCCCATCCATACCGCCTGCTCGCGCATAACGGCGAGATCAATACCGTCAAAGGCAACTTCAACTGGATGCGCGCGCGCGAAGGCGTGATGAAATCCGCTGTGCTGGGCGACGATCTGAAGAAGCTGTTCCCGCTGATTTATGAAGGCCAGTCCGATACCGCATGCTTCGACAATGCGCTGGAATTGCTGCTGATGGCGGGCTATCCTATCGCACAAGCGATGATGATGATGATCCCGGAGGCATGGGAAAACCATACTCTGATGGATGACAACCGTCGCGCTTTCTATGAATATCATGCCGCAATGATGGAGCCATGGGATGGCCCTGCCGCAATGGCTTTTACCGATGGCCGCCATATCGGCGGAACCCTGGACCGTAACGGCTTGCGTCCGGCGCGTTATATCGTGACCGATGACGACCTGGTCGTGATGGCGTCGGAATCCGGCGTATTGCCGATTCCCGAATCGAAAATCATCAAGAAATGGCGCCTGCAGCCAGGCAAAATGTTCCTGATCGACCTCGATGCGGGCCGCATCATCGACGACAAGGAACTCAAGGACACATACGCCAACGCCAAGCCGTACAAGCAATGGATCAAGTCGGTGCGCATCAGGCTCGGCGAACTCAAGGCGGAGCCGGAAGAAGCCAAGCCGACCACGCCGCTGCTCGACCTCCAGCAATTGTTCGGCTACACGCAGGAAGATCTGAAATTCCTGATGTCGCCAATGGCGGTGCTGGCGGAAGAGGCGACCGGTTCGATGGGCAATGATTCGCCGCTGGCCGTCATGTCCAACAAGAACAAGACGCTGTACCACTATTTCAAGCAATTGTTTGCGCAAGTGACCAATCCGCCGATCGACCCGATCCGCGAGGCGATGGTAATGTCGCTGGTATCGTTCATCGGTCCTAAGCCGAATCTGCTCGATACCAACAACATCAACCCGCCGATGCGTCTCGAAGTGTCGCAGCCGATTCTCGATTATGCCGACATCGCAAAGCTGCGCAACATCAGCGTACATACCGGCGGCAAGTTCAAGTCGCATGAACTGAATATCTGCTACCCGGTTGCATGGGGCAAGGAAGGCATCGAGGCGCGCCTGGCTTCGCTGTGCGCGAAAGCGGTCGATGCGGTCAGATCCGGCCACAACATCCTGATCATCTCCGATCGCAAAGTCGATGCCGAGCAGGTCGCAATACCCGCACTGCTTGCCACGTCGGCAATTCATCTGCATCTGGTCAGCAAGGGTTTGCGTACATCGACCGGACTCGTCGTCGAAACCGGTTCCGCGCGTGAAACACATCATTTCGCGCTGCTCGCCGGTTACGGCGCCGAAGCAATCCATCCATATCTGGCCATGGATACGCTGATCGACATGGCCAAGGGTCTGCCCGGCGATCTGTTGCCGGAAAAAGCAATCTACAATTTTCAGAAGGCCATCGGCAAGGGCTTGATGAAGGTGATGTCGAAGATGGGCATCTCCACTTACATGTCGTATTGCGGCGCGCAGATTTTTGAAGCGATCGGTTTGAACAAGGCGCTGGTTGACAAGTACTTCAAAGGCACCGCGTCCAATGTCGAAGGGATCGGCGTATTCGAAGTCGCCGAAGAAGCGTTGCATCTGCACAAACTGGCATTCGGCACCGACCCGGTGCTCGCCAATGCCCTGGATGCCGGCGGTGAATATGCGTTCCGTGTGCGCGGCGAAGATCACATGTGGACACCGGATGCGATTGCAAAACTGCAGCATTCGGCACGCGCCAACAACTTCAACACATACAAGGAATACGCGCAGATCATCAACGATCAATCGAAGCGTCACATGACGTTGCGCGGCTTGTTTGAATTCAAGCTGGATCCATCGCAAGCGATTCCGCTTGACGAAGTCGAACCCGCCAAGGAAATAGTCAAGCGTTTTGCAACCGGCGCAATGTCGCTCGGCTCGATCTCGACCGAAGCCCATGCAACGCTGGCGATTGCGATGAACCGCATCGGGGGCAAATCCAATACCGGCGAAGGCGGCGAAGACGAAAATCGCTATCGCCAGGAATTGAAAGGCATCCCGATCAAGCAAGGCGATACACTGGCATCGGTAATCGGCAAGGATCGTATCGAAGTCGATATGCCATTGCTGCCAGGCGACTCGTTGCGATCCAAAATCAAGCAGGTTGCGTCGGGACGTTTCGGCGTGACCGCCGAATACCTCACATCGGCCGATCAAATCCAGATCAAGATGGCGCAAGGCGCAAAGCCCGGCGAAGGTGGACAATTGCCCGGACACAAAGTGTCGGAATACATCGCCAAGCTGCGTTTCTCGGTGCCAGGTGTCGGCCTGATTTCTCCGCCGCCGCATCATGATATTTATTCGATCGAGGATCTGGCGCAGCTGATTCATGATTTGAAAAACGCCAATCCGAAAGCATCGATTTCCGTCAAGCTGGTCTCCGAAGTCGGCGTCGGCACAGTTGCTGCCGGTGTCGCAAAAGCGAAATCGGACCACGTCGTGATCGCCGGTCATGATGGCGGTACCGGCGCATCACCGCTGTCTTCGGTCAAACATGCCGGCACGCCGTGGGAATTGGGCCTGGCCGAAACGCAGCAGACGCTGGTGCTGAACCGTCTGCGCAGCCGTATCCGTGTGCAGACCGACGGCCAGATCAAGACCGGACGCGACGTCGTGATCGCTGCATTGCTGGGTGCCGATGAGGTAGGCTTTGCGACCGCGCCATTGGTGGTCGAAGGCTGCATCATGATGCGCAAATGCCATTTGAATACTTGCCCGGTCGGCGTCGCCACGCAAGACCCGGTACTGCGCGCGAAATTTGCGGGCAAGCCCGAGCATGTCGTCAACTTCTTCTTCTTCGTCGCTGAAGAGGCGCGTCAGATCATGGCGCAACTGGGCATCCCTTCATACAACGAATTGATCGGCCGTTCCGATCTGCTCGATAAATCAAAGGCGATTTCGCATTGGAAGGCGAAAGGTCTCGATTTCAGCAGGATTTTCTATCAGCCGGACATGCCGGCTTCCGAGCCGCGTTATCAGGTCGAAGAGCAGGAGCACGGTCTGGAAAAAGCGCTTGACCACAAACTGATCGCACAGGCGAAGGCGGCGCTCGACAAAGGCGAGAAAGTCTCATTCATTTCGCCGGTCAAGAACGTCAATCGGACTGTCGGCACAATGCTGTCCGGCGAAGTTGCCAAAAAATACGGACACGAAGGTTTGCCCGACGATACGATCCATATCCAGTTGCATGGAACCGCCGGCCAATCGGTTGGTGCATTCCTGGCGCATGGGATCACGCTCGATCTGGTCGGCGAGGGCAACGATTATGTCGGCAAAGGCTTGTCGGGCGGCCGCATCATCGTGCGCCCCAATACCGAGTTCCGCGGCTGGGCGGTCGACAACATTATCGTCGGCAATACTGTCCTGTATGGCGCGATTGCTGGTGAGGCATTCATCAATGGTGTCGCCGGCGAGCGTTTCGCAGTGCGTAATTCCGGCGCAACCGCAGTAGTCGAAGGTACCGGCGATCATGGTTGCGAATACATGACCGGCGGCACCGTCGTCGTGCTGGGCGCGACCGGCCGCAACTTCGCCGCAGGCATGTCGGGCGGTATCGCTTACGTGTATGACCCGGATGGAGACTTTGCCAGGAAATGCAACATGGCGATGGTCGATCTCAATCCGGTCTTGTCATCGGCCGAGCAGGAGGCAAAGACCGACCGTGCAATCTGGCATACCACGGTGCGCGGCGGCGAAGCGCAAACCCACGAAGAGATTTTGAAAGGCTTGATCGAGCGTCATTTCAAGTACACCGGCAGTACGCGCGCGCGCAGTCTGCTGGACGACTGGGCCACCGCGCGCAGCAAGTTCGTCAAAGTCTTCCCGACCGAGTACAAGCGGGCGCTGGGCGAGATGGATGCGGCCAAGGCTGCCAAGCTGGCAAAAGAAAAAATTGCAGCATAACGATCAACAAACCATGCAGACGCACAGGCCGGGGGATATCCGGGCTGTGTAAACTTTGTGTCAAGAGGGTGAGTAAAAAATGGGAAAAGTAACCGGCTTTCTGGAATTCCAGCGCTTGCAGGAAGCAAGCGAAGCGCCGCAGATGCGCAAGAAGCATTACAAGGAATTCATGGTGCACCTGAGCGACGATCAGGCGAAGGTCCAGGGTGCGCGCTGCATGGATTGCGGCATACCGTTCTGCAATAGTGGCTGCCCGGTCAACAACATCATCCCCGACTGGAACGACCTGGTTTATAACGGCAACTACAGGGAAGCGCTGGACACGCTGCATTCGACCAATAATTTTCCTGAATTTACCGGCCGAATCTGTCCGGCGCCGTGCGAAACCGCGTGTACGCTCGGCATCAACGACGACCCGGTCGGGATCAAATCGATCGAGCATTTCATCATCGACAAAGGTTGGGAAAACGGCTGGGTCGTACCGTTGCCGGCGGCTGTCAAAACCGGCAAGAAAGTCGCCGTAGTCGGTTCCGGCCCGGCCGGTCTGGCTGCTGCACAGCAATTGGCCCGTGTCGGCCACGATGTGACCGTGTTCGAGAAAAACGATCGCATCGGCGGCTTGCTGCGTTACGGCATTCCCGACTTCAAGATGGAAAAGACACATATCGACCGCCGCGTCGAACAGATGCAAGCCGAAGGCGTGACTTTTCGCACCGGCGTGCTGATCGGCAAGGATTTCCCGTCCAATGTCACCAACTGGGCCAGGGAAACCATCTCGCCCGAGCAGATCAACAAGGAATTCGATGCCGTCGTGATCGCCGGCGGCGCAGAGCAGCCGCGCGACTTGCCAGTGCCGGGCCGCGAATTGAAAGGCGTCCATTTTGCGATGGAGTTTCTGCCTTTGCAAAACAAGGTGAATGCCGGCGACAAGGTCAAGGATCAGATCATGGCCACCGGCAAGCACGTGGTTGTGATCGGCGGCGGCGATACCGGCTCCGACTGTGTCGGCACTTCCAATCGCCATGGGGCAACGTCGGTCGCGCAATTCGAATTGCTGCCGCAACCGCCGGAGCAGGAAAACAAGCCGATGGTGTGGCCGTATTGGCCGACCAAGCTGCGCACCTCGTCATCGCACGAAGAGGGCTGCGAGCGTGACTGGGCAGTCGCGACCAAGCGCCTGGAAGGGAAGAACGGCAAGGTTGAGAAACTGATAGCGGCGCGCGTCGAATGGAAAGACGGCAAAATGCAGGAAATGCCGAATTCCGAATTTGAAATGAAAGCCGACCTGGTCCTGCTCGCAATGGGTTTCGTTTCGCCGGTACAGCAAGTGCTGGATGCCTTCGGCGTCGACAGGGATGTGCGCGGCAATGCGAAGGCGTCTACCGATGGTGATGGTTGCTACCAGACCTCGGCCGGCAAGGTATTCGCAGCGGGCGACATGCGTCGCGGCCAGTCGCTGGTGGTATGGGCGATTCGTGAAGGACGTCAATGCGCACGCGCGGTTGATGAATTCTTGATGGGCTCCTCGGTTCTGCCGCGATAAGCAGGATCGAACAAGCAAATCAAAAAGCCTGCGAGTCGCAGGCTTTTTGATTTTTCGACAAGTACAGTTGTTTCAGACGGACCGACTACCTCGTGCAGCCTTCATGAACTGTTGTTTTAAGATAACTCCGTGAGCCTCCGTACAAGCGATTGTACTTTCTGCACTACAATCACGTTATTGCAATAAATAAGCGTTGTCGTGCCTAATCTCGTCGAAATTCGCAATTTACATTTTGGTTATGGAGAGCGTCCGATTTTATCGGATCTCCGGATGGATTTCCCTCGGGGCAAAGTGATTGCCGTAATGGGCGGTTCCGGTTCGGGAAAGACCACTATTTTGCGGCTGATCGGCGGTCAGCTGCAGCCGCAATCAGGCACAGTGTGCGTCGACGGTCAAATGGTCCATGCACTGGAGACCAAGGAATTGTATGCATTGCGGCGCAGGATGGGAATGCTGTTCCAGCATGGCGCGCTCTTCACCGACCTGACAGTATTTGAAAACGTTGCGTTTCCGCTGCGTGAACACACGAATTTGCCGGAGTTGTTGATTCGCGATCTGGTGTTGATGAAATTGCATGCTGTCGGTCTGCGCAATGCAGCGCAATTGAAGCCGGCAGAGATTTCCGGCGGCATGGCCCGCCGCGTGGCGGTGGCGCGCGCGATTGCGCTCGATCCGCAACTGATCATGTATGACGAGCCGTTCGCCGGCCTCGATCCGATTTCGATGGGAGTCATCGCCAACCTGATTCGCACATTGAACGATGCGCTCGGCTCGACTTCGATTCTGGTGTCGCACGATGTGCATGAATCGTTCGCGATTGCAGACTATGTGTATTTTCTGTCGCAGGGAAAAATCGTTGCGCAGGGTACGCCGGACGAGATGCTCGTTTCCAGCGATCCTTACGTAAAGCAGTTTGTGCATGCCGAGGCCGATGGTCCGGTGCCTTTCCATTATCCGGGCCGGTCGCTGGCCGACGATTTGGGCTTGAGGGCGTAGTGATGATGGTGAATCTGCTGTCTTCGATAGGGCGGTTTATCCGCGAATACATCGCCAACCTGGGCTTTGCCACCCGAACCTTTTTTGAGGTGTTGCGCGCATCGGGCGGATTATGGCGCCGCCTGCGGCTGGTGACCGACCAGATTCATTTTATCGGCAATTACTCGCTGGTCATCATCGCGGTGTCAGGTTTGTTTGTCGGTTTCGTGCTGGGACTGCAAGGATATTACACACTGAATAAATACGGTTCGGAACAAGCGTTGGGCTTATTGGTCGCACTGTCATTGACCCGTGAACTGGGGCCGGTGGTGACCGCGCTGTTATTTGCCGGCCGTGCCGGCACCTCGTTGACTGCCGAAATCGGCCTGATGAAAGCGGGCGAGCAATTGTCCGCAATGGAAATGATGGCAATCAATCCGCTGCAACGCGTGCTTGCTCCTCGCTTCTGGGCCGGTGTGATTGCGATGCCGGTGCTGGCTGCGATTTTCAGCGCGGTCGGCATCATTGGCGGTTACGTTGTCGGCGTACAATTGATCGGCGTCGATGAAGGCGCATTCTGGTCACAGATGCAAGCCGGCGTCGACATCTGGAAAGACATCGCCAACGGAGTCATCAAAAGCGTGGTGTTCGGATTTGCGGTCACTTTCATCGCGCTGTTTCAAGGCTATCAAGCGCAACCGACGCCGGAAGGCGTCGCGCGCGCGACGACCCGTACCGTTGTGATCGGATCGCTCAGTGTCTTGTGGCTGGACTTTTTGCTCACTGCATTGATGTTTAATCAGTAAGCCGACGCAATACGAAAAAAGATTGTAGAGTTGTTTTTAATATCAAGAACATGAAATATTTGAAGATATAGTTCATTCATTAAGATTTTTTGGCTTGAAAAGGCTTCACATCCCATATTTAGGGTATCGGATTATGCAACGCAAATCGTTAGACTTATGGGTAGGCGTGTTCGTACTGTTGGGTGCGGCGGCGCTGCTTTTCCTGGCGATGAAAGCCGGCAACATGAGCTCGTTATCCTTTGAACAGACTTATCCGGTTATCGCCAGGTTTGATAATATCGGTGGCCTGAAACCCCGTGCGCCGGTAAAAAGCGCGGGCGTTGTAGTTGGCCGGGTAGAGGACATCAGGTTCGATGACAAAAGTTTTCAGGCAATGGTGACGTTACAGGTACAAGGGCATTACAAATTTCCAAAAGATACTTCGGCCAAGATTCTGACCTCGGGCTTGTTGGGGGAGCAATACATCGGGCTTGAGCCTGGCGGCGATACGAATAACCTGGTGGCCGGGGACAAGATAAAGATGACGCAATCGGCGATCGTGCTGGAAAATTTAATCAGTCAATTCCTGTTCAGCAAAGCGGCTGAAGGAAAAGAGGGCAATAATAAATGAATTACATTCCGCGTCGCATCGGCGCGCTGGCGATTGCGGTGACACTTGCCGGTTGTGCCACCACCAATAATCCGCAAGATCCTTTTGAGGATTTCAATCGTGCGATGTTCAGCTTCAATGACAAGCTTGACCAGGCTGCATTGAAACCGGCTGCAATTGCCTATCGAAATGTACTGCCATCGTTCGTGCAGACCGCAATCGGCAATTTTTTCGGTAATATCGGCGATGTATGGACCGCAGTGAATAATCTGCTGCAAGGCAAAGGCGCCGATGGTTTTTCTGACGTCATGCGGGTGGCTGTCAACAGCACGTTGGGTCTGGGAGGTCTGCTCGATATCGGTTCCGAGGCCGGAATGCAAAAGCACAAGCAGGATTTCGGTGTGACTTTGGGAACGTGGGGGATCGAGTCCGGTCCTTATGTCGTATTGCCGTTTCTAGGTTCGACGACATTGCGCGACACTGTGGCGTTGCCGGTCGATATACAAGGCGATTTATGGCACTACCAGTATCCGGTTTGGGTGCGCAACACCGGTTCGGTCGTGCGCGTCATCGATCAGCGTTCCGTTGTGCTCGATGCCTCCAATCTCATCGAAGATGCTGCACTCGATCGATATGAGTTCGTAAGAGATGCGTATTTGCAGCGCCGTGCAAATAAAATCAATGACGGAGAAGACCAGAAACCAAAGAA
Organism: Herminiimonas sp.; assembly: GCA_028292665.1. Lineage (GTDB taxonomy): Bacteria > Pseudomonadota > Gammaproteobacteria > Burkholderiales > Burkholderiaceae_D > JAQGLW01. The sequence goes on along the minus strand of JAQGLW010000083.1, from coordinate 23,015 downwards.
AACCGACAATAATTCCGGTCTGGATCAGATACCGTTATCGCCTGATGCGGCCGCGCCATCCGATGTTGTATCCTTGCAATCTGTGGAACCGGCATCGAAGCCTGATGTCTTAATATTAAACAACACGAACGATCGCCTTGATAAAGACGGTGCAAGCCCAGTTTCTCAGTTGAAAAGTCCTGTTAACCGGCAGTCTCCATAGATACAGTTGCATTATGTGGGATATCCTTGTCATCCGATTCGATCAATTAACAGTTAATTATTGACCCACAGTAATTTACGATGCGATCAGATCCAGCTTAGTCATTCAGGAAATTATGAAAATGTTAAAGAAATTACTTATCGCTGCGTTTTCCATTGGCGTCCTGGCATTTGCCGGCTCTGCCAGTGCGCAACAGGAGGCGCCTGATGCGCTTGTAAAGCGCATCAGCCAGGAAGTACTGGACATCGCGAAAGCAGACAAGGATATTCAAAGCGGCAATCAAAAACGCGTGCTGGAAGTGGTCGAAGCCAAAATTTTGCCCAACGTGGATTTTCAGCGCATGACAGCTCTGGCTGCCGGCCGTTTTTGGCGTGAAGCGACGCCTGAGCAGCAAAAACAATTGATCAATGAATTCCGCAGCTTGCTGGTGTACACCTATTCCGGCGCTATCGCTCAGGTCAAGGATCAAAAACTGGAATTCAAGCCGTTGCGCGCGGATCCGTCCGATACCGAAGTGGAAGTTCGTTCTCAAGTAGTGCAACCGCGCGGCGAGCCGCTCCAGCTCAATTATCGCCTTGAGAAATTGCCATCCGGCTGGAAGATTTATGATGTCAATGTGCTCGGCGCCTGGCTGGTAGAGACTTACAAGGGCAACTTCGCTTCCGAAATCAGCAAGGGCGGCATCGATGGCTTGATCAAGACCCTGTCCGAGCGAAACAAGAAGTTGGCTGCGAGCGCCGCCAAAGGCGTGGCAAAGCCATCCTGATAACCTGCTGATTGTTTCATCATGTTCCGGCCTACTTTAACGCTGACCGTCAACAATGCCAAAACTGCATTGGACGCAGGATTGCTTGCGATAGAGTCCGGACAGACGGAGATCGACCTGGCGCAACTGACGGCGGTCGACTCGGCCGCCGTTGCCACGCTGCTTGCATGGCAGCGGGTGGCATCTGAACGCGGCGCTCCGCTCACGTTCCACAATATGCCGGCCAACCTGCAGAGCCTCGCCAAGTTGTATGGAGTGGCTGACCTGCTGCACCATTGACCGCTCGGTCAACTCTTCGCGCTTCCTTCTTTATCCGGTCCTGTGGCCGGAAATCCAATATAATCAAGAGCTTTTCCGCCTAGGGGTTTGCAAGGATTTGGCAGCGCCCCTGATTAATTTTTCGTAAAGTATGCAACGAGCCCGCATGGCTGCAATCCAGATATCCAATGTCGAAAAACGCTACGGTGCGCTACGGGCGCTGGGCGGCGTCTCGCTGTCGATCGAAGAAGGCGAATTCTTCGGGCTTCTGGGTCCCAATGGCGCAGGCAAAACGACGCTGATTTCAATTATCGCCGGACTCAGTCGGGCCGATTCCGGCAGCGTATCGATTCATGGCCATGATGTAGTCACCGAATATCGGGAAGCACGCAAGCGGCTCGGTGTGGTGCCGCAGGAATTGGTATTTGATCCGTTTTTTACAGTGCGCGAAACCTTGCGCATGCAATCCGGTTACTTCGGGTTGAAGAACAACGATAAATGGATCGACGAAGTAATGCACCATCTCGATCTGACCAACAAGGCCGACGCCAACATGCGCTCGTTATCGGGCGGCATGAAACGGCGTGTACTGGTCGCGCAAGCGCTGGTGCACAAGCCGCCGGTCATCGTGCTGGATGAACCGACCGCCGGCGTCGATGTGGAATTGCGTCAGACGTTATGGAAGTTCGTCTCGCGCCTCAATCGCGAAGGCCATACCGTGGTGTTGACCACGCATTATCTCGAAGAAGCCCAGGCATTGTGCAATCGGATCGCGATGCTGAAGGCAGGCAAGGTCGTTGCGCTCGATTCGACCTCGGCGTTGATCAAGCGGATATCCGGTTCGCAACTGGAGGTGCGTCTGGCCCAAGGCGCGCTGCCTGATGTGCTTAAACCGCTGGTATCGCATCCGGATGAACTGGTGTCCGGCAACAAGTACACTTTGCGCGTCAATGAGTATCTGGATGTCGAACCGATTTTAGTGAAGCTGCGCGAATCCGGCGCGGTGATCGAAGACATGCAACTGCATCAAGCGGATCTGGAAGACGTGTTCATCCAGATCATGGAAGGCGAAAAATGATCGGCTTCCAGACTTTGTTCTACAAGGAAGTGCTGCGCTTCTGGAAAGTGGCGACGCAGACATTGACCGCGCCGATCGTCACGGCGATGCTGTATCTGCTGATTTTCGGCCATGTACTGGAAGAGCATGTGCAGGTGTATCCTGGTGTGAAATACACCGCGTTCCTGGTTCCCGGTCTTGTGATGATGAGTGTGCTGCAAAATGCATTTGCCAATTCGTCTTCATCTTTGATCCAGTCCAAGATTACCGGCAATCTGGTGTTCGTATTATTGCCGCCGCTGTCGCATTGGGAGTTGTTCGGCGCTTATGTGCTGGCTGCGGTCGTGCGCGGCTTGACGGTCGGCGCAGGGGTATTCCTGATTACCGCGTGGTTTGCGAAGCTGTCGTTCGTCGCACCTTGGTGGATTGCCGTTTTTGCATTGCTGGGTGCCGCGATATTGGGCACGATGGGTCTGATTGCCGGCATCTGGGCGGAAAAATTCGATCAGCTGGCTGCGTTCCAGAATTTTTTGATCATGCCGGCGACTTTTTTGTCCGGCGTGTTTTATTCAATCAACTCGCTGCCGCCTTTTTGGCAGGCGGTATCGCACGTCAACCCGTTTTTTTATATGATTGACGGCTTCCGCTACGGATTTTTCGGTCAGTCCGACGTGAATCCGGTAACAAGCTTTTCGATCGTGGCCATGTTCTTTGTCGTATTGGCCGGACTGGCAGTTCAAATGTTGAAAAGCGGCTATAAATTACGTCATTGAATTCGTTGTTGATGATTGATCAGAATCAGATATCCTAAAAGGCAAAAATCATGTTGCCCACTCCTGAACTTGTTAAAAACTATATCGCTGCCGGCCTTGACTGCACCCATCTGGAAGTCGAAGGCGACGGCCAGCATTTCAATGCGGTGATCGTGTCGAGTGCATTCGCCGGCAAGCGCTTGATCCAGCGTCATCAACTGGTCTATGCCGCGCTGGGCGATCGCATGCGCGAAGAAATACATGCACTGTCGATGAAAACCCTCACTCCTGAAGAATTCCAGCAATAATGGACAAACTGCTTATTACCGGCGGCAATCGACTCTCCGGTGACATCACCATCTCCGGCGCGAAGAATGCCGCGCTGCCGATTTTATGCGCCGGTCTGCTCACCGCCGATGCCGTGCAGCTATCGAATGTGCCGCATTTGCAGGATGTGGCGACGATGCTGAAACTGTTACGCCAGATGGGGCTGCGTGCAGAGCAGGACGGCGATCGGGTCACGCTGAGCGGCCGCGCCATCGACAAGCTCGAAGCGCCATACGAGATGGTGAAGACGATGCGTGCGTCGATACTCGTTCTCGGTCCGCTGGTCGCCCGCTTCGGCGAAGCCAAAGTCTCGTTGCCCGGCGGTTGCGCGATCGGTTCGCGTCCGGTCGATCAGCACATCAAGGGCTTGCAGTCGATGGGCGCCGAGATTTCGATCGAAGCCGGATATATCCATGCCAAGGCCAAAAAGCTTAAAGGCACGCGCATCGTTACCGACATGATCACAGTCACCGGCACCGAAAATCTTTTGATGGCTGCAGTTCTGGCCGACGGCGAGACGGTGCTGGAAAATGCCGCGCGCGAGCCGGAAGTGACCGACCTTGCCAATTTGCTGGTTGCGATGGGCGCCCGGATTGACGGCATCGGCACCGATCGCCTGGTGATCCAGGGTGTCGACCGGCTGCATGGCGCGTCGCACGCGGTCATCGCCGACCGGATCGAGACCGGCACTTTCCTGTGCGCGGTCGCTGCCGCAGGCGGTGACGTGACTTTGAAAAATACCCGTACCGACATTCTCGACGTCGCGCTCGACAAGCTGAGGGATGCCGGTGTGATCATCACTTCCGGCGATGACTGGATTCGCGTGCAGATGGCGGCGCGTCCGAAGGCGGTCACTTTCCGCACCACTGAATATCCCGGTTTCCCGACCGACATGCAGGCACAGTTCATGGCGCTGAACTGTATTGCGGAAGGCAGCAGCCGCGTGACCGAAACGATTTTCGAAAACCGTTTCATGCATGTGCAGGAGATGAACCGGCTCGGCGCCTCGATCGGTATCGAAGGCCACACGGCGATCATCGAAGGTGTCGATAAACTGGTCGGCGCGCCGGTAATGGCAACCGATTTGCGGGCATCGGCCTCGCTGGTGATCGCTGCGCTCGCCGCGCAAGGCGAGACGCTGATCGACCGCATCTATCATCTGGATCGCGGCTATGACCGGATGGAGGCAAAGCTGTCCGCCGTCGGCGCCGATATTCAGCGGATCAAATAATGAATCAACAACTGACTCTTGCGCTATCGAAGGGCCGCATCTTCGAAGAAACTCTGCCGCTGCTGCAGGCGGCAGGCCTCACTGTCACCGAAGATCCCGAGACTTCGCGCAAGCTGATCCTGCCGACCAACGATCCCGATGTGCGTGTCATCATCGTTCGCGCATCCGATGTGCCGACCTATGTGCAATACGGTGCGGCGGACTTCGGTGTGGCGGGCAAGGATGTGCTGCTGGAGCATGGCGGCGAAGGCTTGTATCAGCCGATCGATCTGAACATCGCCAAATGCCGGATGTCGGTTGCGGTGTCGGCCGGTTTCGATTACGCCAGCGCGGTGCGACAGGGCGCGCGCCTGCGCGTGGCGACCAAGTATGTGCAAACCGCACGCGAGCATTTCGCCGCCAAAGGCGTGCACGTCGATTTGATCAAGTTGTACGGCTCGATGGAACTGGCGCCGTTGGTCGGCCTGTCGGATGCGATCGTTGATCTGGTCAGTACCGGCAGCACCTTGCGCGCCAACCACCTGGTGGAGGTCGAACACATCATGGATATTTCTTCCCGGCTGGTGGTTAATCAGGCCGCGCTGAAATTGAAACGGGAACGCTTGCAACCGATTCTGGAAGCATTTGAAAAAGCGTCGAAACGCTGAAGCCGGCCGCACAGACCATGGGGATGCTTCGTGGCTTGATTGAGAAAAAAATGTCAATTCAAATTCGCAAACTCGATTCAACAAGTCCGGATTTCAAGGCGAAACTGACCGCCGTACTCGCCTTCGAGGCGGGAGAAGACGATGCGATCGATCGTGCTGTGGCGCGCATCCTGGCGGACGTGAAGACGCGCGGCGATGCCGCAGTGCTGGAGTACACCAATCAATTCGATCATCTGGATGCAACCGGCGTTGCGGGCCTGGAAATCATGCAGCCTGAATTGCAGGCGGCATTGAACCAACTGTCGCCGGCGCGTCGCGCCGCGTTGCAAACCGCCGCCGATCGCGTACGTGTTTACCACGAGCGGCAAAAGCAGGAGTGCGGTTCCAGCGGTTTTGTGTATGCCGAAGCCGATGGCACGGTATTGGGCCAGAAAGTCACACCGCTCGACCGCGTCGGCATTTACGTTCCGGGCGGCAAGGCGGCCTATCCGTCTTCAGTTTTGATGAATGCGATTCCGGCCAAAGTGGCAGGCGTGCGCGAGATCATCATGGTCGTGCCCACGCCGGGCGGCGTGAAGAACGAACTGGTGCTGGCCGCGGCTGCAATCGCCGGCGTCGATCGCGTATTCACCATCGGCGGCGCGCAAGCGATCGGCGCACTGGCCTACGGCACTGCGGCGATTCCGCAGGTCGATAAGATCGTCGGTCCCGGCAATGCCTATGTTGCCGCCGCCAAGCGCCGCGTATTCGGCACAGTCGGCATCGACATGATTGCCGGCCCGTCGGAAATTCTGGTGATCTGCGATGGCAGCACCTCTCCGGATTGGGTCGCGATGGACTTGTTTTCACAGGCTGAGCATGATGAACTGGCGCAATCGATTCTGGTATGTCCGCATGCGGATTACATCGCGCAGGTGGAAGCCAGCATCAACCGGCAGCTCGACGGGATGCCGCGCAAGGATGTGATCCGTACTTCGCTGATCAATCGCGGCGCAATGGTAAAGGTGCGCGACATGGATGAGGCGTGCGAAATCGCCAATATGATCGCGGCTGAACATCTGGAAATATCCGCGGAAAATCCGCAACAGTGGGCGGACAAGGTGCGGCATGCCGGCGCGATGTTCCTCGGACGCTTCTCATCCGAGCCGCTCGGCGATTACTGTGCCGGGCCGAATCATGTACTGCCGACATCGCGTACTGCGCGTTTTTCATCGCCGCTGGGCGTGTACGATTTCCAGAAGCGGTCAAGCATCATCCATGTGAGCGAAGCAGGCGCGCAAACCCTGGGCAGGGTTGCTGCAGAGCTTGCGCATGGCGAGGGCCTGCAGGCGCATGCCAAATCGGCGGAGTACCGGTTGAAATGATGAGCCTGGTCGGCATCGCTAAATGACGACGTGGCTCAATCGCATTTATTGCGAGGATGCGCTGCAGGGATTTGCACGCGTTCCGGATGGCGTCATTGACCTGATCATCGCCGATCCACCTTACGGTCTCGGCAAGGATTACGGCAACGATTCGGACAAACTCGATGCAGGCGCGTATCTGCGCTGGATGGAAGAGTGGATCGATGCCGCGTTGCCGAAGCTGAAGCCGAACGGCAGCCTGTACATTTTTTTAACATGGCGCTATTCACCGGAAATTTTCGTGATGCTGAAGCAGCGGATGACAATGGTCAACGAAATTGTATGGGACCGCAGGGTGCCGTCGATGGGCGGCAGCACACGCAAGTTTTCGTCAGTGCACGACACGATCGGGTTTTTTGTGAAATCGAGGGATTACCATTTCGATCTGGATGCAATACGCATTCCGTATGACGCCGAAACCAAGAAAGCGCGCTCCCGCTCGATTTTCGTGGGCGCCAAGTGGTTGGAAATGGGCTATAACCCGAAGGACGTATGGAGCGTGTCGCGCTTGCACCGAGAGCATCGCGAGCGGGCCGACCACCCAACCCAGAAGCCGCTCGAAATCGTCGAGCGCATGGTCAAGGCATCCTGCCCGTTCGGAGGGATAGTGCTCGATCCGTTCATGGGCAGCGGCACGACGGCAATCGCAGCCAGGCGCTGCGGACGCAATTTTGCGGGATTCGAGCTGAATGCCGAATATTGCGGATTGATTGAAACACGACTGGAAAAACTGACTGCAGAGATGTCGGCCGTGCAAGAAATATCGTCTGAAGATCGTTGTATCTCCGGTGAATAAATCAGGTTTGAACATGTCCTTAATTGAAAATATCATTCGTCCCGATATCCGCGCGCTTGCGGCTTATCATGTACCGGATTCCACCGGTTTCGTGAAGCTCGATGCGATGGAAAATCCGTACACGCTGCCTGAAGACCTGCGCCGGGAATTGGGATGCAGGCTGGCGGATGTCGCGATGAACCGTTATCCGGTGCCGTCCTATACGGCGCTGAAAGCGAAAATTTGCGGCCGGCTCGGCGTGCCTGCCGGATTTGATGTGGTGCTTGGCAACGGTTCGGATGAGTTGATTTCGATTATCTCGATCGCTTGCGCCAAGCCCGGCGCCAAGGTGCTGGCGCCGGTGCCGGGTTTTGTAATGTATGCAATGTCGGCGCAATTCGCAGGACTGGAATTTATCGGTGTACCGCTCAAGGCCGATTTCACGTTGGACAAGACGGCGATGCTCGCAGCAATTGCGCGGCACAAACCGGCCATCACGTACCTTGCCTATCCGAACAATCCGACCGGCACGTTGTTCGATGCCGGCGACATGGCTGAAATTCTGCACGCGGTGGGCAATGCGGGTATTGTGATCGTGGATGAAGCGTACCAGCCTTTCGCACAAGCCAGCTTCATGTCCCGCCTGTCCGAATTCGGCAACCTGATCGTGATGCGTACGGTGTCCAAGCTCGGCCTGGCCGGTATCCGGCTCGGCTATATGGCGGCCAGCAGTGCATTGCTGTCCGAATTCGATAAGGTGCGCCCGCCTTACAATATCAACGTACTGACCCAGACGGCCGCAGAATTCCTGCTTGAACACACCGATATTCTGGATGCGCAAGCCGCCGCCTTGCGTGAAGAAAGGGCTAAACTGGTGTCAGCGTTAAGCGCTCTGCCGGGGGTCGAAGTTTTCCCGTCTGCAGCAAATTTCCTGCTGATCCGGGTGCAAACCGCAGGTCGCAACGGCAGCAATGTATTTGCCGGACTGTTGGAGCGCAAGGTTTTGATCAAAAATGTCGGTAAAATGCATGCATTGCTGGAAAATTGCCTGCGGGTTACAGTTAGCACGCCGGAAGAAAACAAGTTGTTCCTCGATGCTTTAGCCGCATCGCTTGCATCGTAATTTTGGTATCCCCTTGAATATGCCTACGCCACGAATTGCAGAAGTCACCCGCAATACCAACGAAACGCAAATCCGCGTTGCGGTCAACATCGACGGCACCGGTCAGCAAAAGCTGAACACCGGCGTGCCGTTTCTCGATCATATGCTTGACCAGATCGCACGTCATGGCCTGATTGATCTGGATATTGAAGCGAAGGGCGATTTGCACATCGACGCGCATCACACCGTCGAAGACGTCGGCATCACGCTAGGCCAGGCTTTTGCAAAAGCCATCGGCGATAAAAAAGGCATCCGCCGCTACGGCCATGCTTATGTGCCGCTTGATGAGGCGCTGTCGCGGGTAGTGATTGATTTCTCGGGCCGTCCGGGGCTGGAATTCCATGTGCCCTTCAAGCGTTCGATGATCGGCACCTTCGACGTCGATCTGACGCATGAATTTTTCCAGGGCTTCGTTAATCATGCGCTGGTTTCGCTGCACATCGATAATCTGCGCGGCGAAAATGCGCATCACCAATGCGAAACGGTGTTCAAGGCATTTGGCCGCGCGCTGCGCATGGCTGCGGAATTCGATCCGCGCGCAGCGAATACAATTCCTTCGACTAAAGGCAGTCTGTAATCGCAATGAATGGAACACGGAATGATGTTTCGCTTCGTTGAGGTTCGAGTCTTAACATGAACAAAATTGTTGTGGTTGATTACGGCATGGGCAATTTGCGCTCGGTGGCGCAAGCATTGCGCCATGTCGCCCCCGAAGCGGATGTGCGCATAACCGGCGAAGTCGCGGATATTCGGTCGGCCGACCGTATCGTATTGCCGGGTCAGGGCGCAATGCCGGACTGCATGCGCTGTTTGCGTGAATCGGGTTTGCAGGATGCGGTAATGGAGGCGTCGCGTTCCAAGCCGTTGTTCGGCGTATGTGTCGGCGAACAAATGCTGTTCGACTGGAGCGAGGAAGGCGACACGGCCGGGCTCGGATTACTGCCGGGTAAAGTGATGCGATTCAATCTCAATGACCGATTGCAGGAAGACGGCTCGCGTTTCAAGGTGCCGCAAATGGGCTGGAACCGAGTCAGGCAAACAGTGTCCCATTCGCTGTGGCAGGGAATCGCAGATGACAGCTACTTCTATTTCGTGCACAGTTATTATGCAGCGCCTGCCGATGCCGTGCACACGCTTGGTGAAACTTCGTATGGTGCTGCGTTCAGCAGCGTCATAGGGCGCGATAATATTTTCGCGACACAATTTCATCCGGAAAAAAGTGCATCGTCCGGTTTGCAACTGTACAGAAATTTTGTACATTGGAAGCCTTGATCCCTGTTGTCCTTACTAACTCCTTACCCTCATACTGCCGCCATGCTGCTCATACCTGCCATTGATCTCAAAGACGGTCATTGCGTTCGCCTGAAACAAGGCGATATGGACCAAGCCACCGTGTTTTCCGAGGACCCCGCCGAAATGGCGCGGCATTGGCTGGCTCATGGCGCGCGCCGCCTGCATCTGGTCGACTTGAACGGTGCGTTTGCCGGCAAGCCGAAAAACGAAGCGGCGGTGAAATCCATCATCCGCGCCGTGCGCGAGTTCGCAATCGAAAACGGCGTTGACGAAATCCCGGTGCAACTGGGCGGCGGCATCCGTGACCTGGACACGATCGAGCGATATCTGGATGACGGCTTGAGCTACATTATCATCGGTACCGCAGCAGTCAAGAATCCCGGCTTCCTGCATGATGCCTGCAGCGCTTTTCCCGGTCAGATCATCGTCGGCCTGGATGCAAAAGACGGCAAGGTCGCGACCGATGGCTGGAGCAAGCTTTCCGGTCACGAAGTGATTGATCTGGCCAGGAAATTCGAGGATTACGGTTGCGAAGCGATCGTCTACACGGATATCGGCCGCGATGGCATGATGGGCGGCATCAATATCGAAGCGACCGTCAAACTGGCGCAAAGCATGACGATTCCGGTTATCGCTTCCGGCGGCGTGCACAATATCAAGGATGTGGAAGCGCTTTGCGCGGTGCAGGACGAAGGCATCGAAGGCGTGATCTGCGGCCGTTCGATTTACGAGGGGACGCTTGACCTGCGCTCGGCGCAGGAACGGGCGGATGAGTTGAGCGGCTTCGAAGAGCCTGAAACAGACGATCTATGACGCTGGCCAAACGCATCATTCCATGTCTCGATGTGACCGCCGGGCGCGTGGTCAAGGGCATTAATTTTGTCGAGTTGCGCGATGCCGGCGATCCGGTTGAAATCGCACGCCGCTACGACGAACAGGGCGCCGACGAAATCACCTTTCTCGACATTACCGCCTCTTCCGATGAGCGCGAGTTGATATTGCCCATCATCGAATCCGTGGCATCGCAGGTATTCATTCCACTGACGGTTGGCGGCGGCGTGCGTGCGGTCGACGATGTGCGCCGCCTGTTGAACGCCGGTGCGGACAAGGTAAGCATCAATACGTCGGCCGTGACCAATCCGCAACTGGTATTCGATGCCGCGCAGAAATACGGTTCGCAATGCATTGTCGTGGCGATCGATGCCAAGAAGACGGGCGACGGCAAGTGGGAAGTGTTTACTCATGGCGGCCGCAAGGCAACCGGACTTGATGCGGTCGAATGGGCGCAAAAGATGGAGCGCCTGGGCGCCGGCGAAATTCTGTTGACCAGCATGGACCGCGATGGCACCAAGGTCGGTTTCGATCTGGCGCTGACGCGTGCGGTGTCCGACGCGGTGACCATTCCGGTGATTGCCTCCGGCGGCGTCGGCAGCCTGCAGGATCTGGCTGACGGGATCAAGACCGGCCGCGCCGATGCGGTGCTTGCTGCCAGTATTTTCCATTACGGCCAGCATACCGTGCAGGAAGCCAAGCGCTTCATGGCGGCACAAAGTATTCCAATGAGGCTTGCATGAGCGTGAAAGCCAAATGGCTTAACAAAGTGAAATGGGATGAACACGGCTTGGTGCCGGTCATCGCGCAGGAGGTCGGATCCAACGACGTGCTGATGTTCGCGTGGATGAACCGCGAAGCACTCGCCAGGACGATGGAGCTGGGCGAAGCCGTTTACTGGAGCCGTTCGCGCAAGAAGCTGTGGCACAAGGGCGAAGAATCCGGCCATATACAGAAAGTGCATGAGGTTCGCCTGGACTGTGACGAAGATGTCGTGCTGTTGAAGGTCGAGCAGGTGAATCATATTGCCTGCCATACCGGACGGCATTCCTGTTTCTTTCAATTGTTTGAAGGTACTGCCAAGAACGGGGAATGGGTAGCAGTAGAGCCTGTATTGAAAGATCCGGAAAGCATTTATAAAATAAAATGAGCGATACCTTAAAACGCCTGGCCGAAGTGATCGAGTCGCGCAAACCCGCCAATGGCGGTGACCCCGACAAATCCTACGTTGCGCGCCTGTTCGTCAAAGGCGACGATGCGATCCTGAAAAAAATAGGTGAAGAAGCGACCGAAACCGTGATGGCGGCAAAAGACGCACGTATCGACGGCGATACGTCGAAAGTGCTCTATGAATGCGCCGATCTGTGGTTCCATTCGATGATCATGCTGGCGCAGTTCAATCTGACGCCGCAGGATGTATTGAATGAACTGGCGCGGCGCGAAGGGCTTTCCGGTATCGAAGAAAAAGCCAATCGCAAACTCGAGCAGCGTGAGCAGTTCGAACGCAAGGAATAACTTTATGCAACATGCCGGAGAAAAAGTTGGATAACTGTATTTTCTGCAAAATCGTCGCCGGGCAAATTCCGTCGAAGGTCATTTACGACGATGACGACTTTATAGCATTTCACGACATCAACCCGGCGGCACCGATACACTTTCTGATAGTGCCGAAAAAACATATTTCAACGCTGTCCGATTGCGACGACAGCCATGCCGCGTTGTTGGGTAAAATGATGTTGCTGGCGCCGAAATTGGCGCAGCAGCAGGGATGCGGCTATGAGGTCGATGGCAACGGCAGCGGTACGGGCGGATTCAAAGCGCTTTTCAATACCGGACCCGACGGAGGCCAAGAGGTGTACCATCTTCATTTGCATGTCATCGGCGGACCGCGTCCTTGGCGCGGACGGACAATAGTGGCGGCATGACGTATAACTGATATTGGACGATTATGTCCGCTTAGGAGAAGATAATGGGTTCGTTTAGCATTTGGCACTGGTTGATCGTGCTGGTGATCGTGATGTTGGTGTTCGGCACCAAAAAAATCGGCAACATGGGTTCCGATCTCGGCAAAGCCGTCAAAGGATTCAAGGATGGCGTAAAAGGCGAGGAAGAAAGATCCTCTGCGCAAAATAACGCTCCGTCGCAAGTCGCCGACAAAAGCACAATCGACGTCGAAGCGAAAGAGAAGACAAAGAGTTAAGCTGCTTGCGTTCGGAGAGTTGTGCGTGACATTTCACGCTTCGCCAGACGCGCAACGTTCAACTCTTATTGTCCACTGTTATGATTGATCTCGGCCTTACCAAACTGGCGCTGATTGGCGTGGTGGCACTTATTGTCATCGGCCCCGAGAAGCTGCCTAAAGTCGCACGCATGGCCGGTTCATTGTTCGGCCGCGCGCAACGCTACATCAATGAAGTCAAGTCGGAAGTCAGCCGCGAAATCGAACTGGATGAGCTGCGCAAGATGCAAAAAGACATGCAGGCTGCCGCCAGCGATGTCGAGCACACCATCGCACAGCATGTGTCGCAAACGGAAAGCGCATTCAATTCCACCTGGAGCGACATAAAGGATGGCGACCATGTGCCGGCTAATCCATTGTTCGCAACGCCGACATCCGACCAGCTTGCGGTAAAAGCCAGGGATTTCCGCAAGAAGAAACTCGTGCGTACTTCGGCCGTCCCTTCCTGGTATAAACGGCAAAGCGGCCACAAGTCACGCGTGATTTCGGGTGCTGCACGGGTTGCAAAATACCGGCCCGCCAATAGCCGCAAATCATCCCATTCCTTTTATTAAATGTCTGAAGAACAACAGTCGGGTACCCAAGACACCTTTATCTCGCACTTGATCGAGTTGCGCAACCGGCTTGTCAAGGCATCGGTAGCGGTACTCGTTGTCTTCGGCGTTTTGTTTTTGCTCTGGCCCGGTCCCGCCGCAATCTACGATTTTCTGGCGCGCCCCATGATGGACGCGTTGCCGGTCGGCGCCAAGATGATTGCGACCGGCGTTATTACACCGTTCCTGGTTCCGATGAAAGTCACGCTGCTGGTCGCTTTCGTCCTGTCGCTGCCGTGGGTGCTCTATCAATTATGGGCGTTCATTGCGCCCGGCCTGTACGCCCATGAAAAAAAACTGGTTGCACCGTTGGTCATATCGTCTTCGCTGCTCTTTATTGTCGGCGTCGCCTTTTGTTATTTTTTCGTGTTCGGCAAGGTATTCAGATTCATCAACGAATTCGCGCCGAAGTCGATTACCGTGGCGCCTGATATCGAAAATTATTTCGATTTCGTGATGACGATGTGTCTGGCGTTCGGCGTCACGTTCGAGGTCCCGATTGTGGTGATCGTGCTGGTGCGCATGGGGCTGGTGACGGTCGAGAAACTAAAGGCAATTCGTCCTTACGTGATCGTCGGTGCATTTGTGATTGCCGCTGTCGTAACTCCGCCGGACATCATGAGCCAGTTGTTCCTGGCGATTCCGTTGTGCTTGCTGTATGAGGTCGGGTTGCTGGTGGCGCCGCTGTTCGTCAGAGCAACGCAGGCGCCGGAAGAGACCGCTTGAGGTTGAGAGCGAATGCGGCAGGCAGAATTTATTTCACCTGCCGCAGCCAGGTTACCAATGGATAGGCATTTTTGAATCCGGCGGCCAATTCCTTGCCCAGATCATCAGGTATTTTCTTTTTCAGGCTCGCTTCTTTCCAGACGATAAAGCTTTTCAGCTTGACGTACTCGATGTGCGGTGCGTCGGCGTCGAAGCCCTTCGGGGGACGTGTTAATTTTCCTTCCTCCTGAAAACCGCCAAAAGCGTCGTTTAACTTCTTGTTCTTCAATAGCTTGCCGAATCCCGTTACGTCTGTGACGACATGCTGCCGGATTGCGCGCAAGCGGTCGGACGGCGGCATGTACTCGCCTCCGGCGACCAATAGCGTTGCTCCGGCATCGATGTGAAAGTAATATGCCGGGCCGCCGCCTTGGCTCGGTTTTTTCAGGCCGCTGGCCGAAACCGCAGCGGAGAACGTGGTCTTGTACGGACTCTTGTCATGTGAGAATCGCATGTCGCGATTAATGCGAAACAGCGCTTTTTTCGGATTGCAATGAGAGACCGCCGGATCGAACTTGGCGATATCGGCGATGAGTTCGGTTACCAGCTCCAAAAATTCCGCTCGCAGGATATCGTAGCGTGGCTTGTTCATTACAAACCATGCGCGGTTGTTATTTTCGGACAGCTCGGCAAGAAATTGGATGAGATCGCGGATATGCATGCAAATATTCTTTATTGTTTTCCAGGCATCGGATTCATTCCACCTCTTCCCGCTTGATCTTCGGCCGTTTACCGACCGTCAAGTCGAGCGTTGATTCCTGGCTCTTGCGCAGCACCGTCATTCGGGCCTTGTTGCCGGGAGTGAGTTGTGCAATGAGATTGAGCATGTCGGTCGTATCGGTTACCGGCTTGCCATCGACGGACATCAGGATGTCGCCGGGCTTCATGCCGGCCTTGTCGGCGGGACCGCCTTTCAATACGCCGGCGATGATGGTGCCGGTTTTTTTCTTCAGGCCGAAACTGTCGGCCAGTTCCGGTGTGATGTCCTGCGGTTCGACGCCGATCCAGCCGCGCACCACTTGTCCGGTGTTAATGATCGATTCCATTACCGTTTTCACGGTAGTGACGGGAATCGCGAATCCTATGCCAAGCGAACCGCCGCTGCGTGAATAAATCGCTGTGTTAATGCCGAGCAGATTGCCGCCGGTGTCGATCAATGCACCGCCGGAATTGCCCGGATTGATCGCTGCATCGGTCTGGATAAAATTCTCGAACGTATTGATGCCGAGATGATTGCGCCCGAGCGCCGACACGATTCCCATCGTGACCGTTTGGCCGACACCAAACGGATTGCCGATGGCGAGCACGACATCGCCGACTTTGGCCTGGTCGATATGGCCGAGCGTAATGGCCGGCATGTCTTTCAAATCGACCTTGATTACAGCCAGATCGGTTTCCGGATCGGTGCCGACCAGTTTGGCAACCGTTTTGCGGCCATCTGCCAGCGCCACTTCAATTTCGTCTGCGGCCTCGACCACGTGATTGTTGGTCAGGATGTAGCCTTGCGGACTGACTACGACGCCGGAACCCAGGCTGAACTGTTTTTCTTCCTGATCGCCAAGCCGGTCACCAAAGAATTTACGGAAGAATGGATCGTCCATGAATGGATTGTTCGGCTGCTTGGATCCTTTGGTCGTGAAGATGTTGACCACCGACGGCATCGCGCGTTTCGACGCGTCACGATAGGAATTTTGGGCGGGATTGGCAGTTGCAGGCGCTTCCTGCGTCTGAATCACGGACGATGTCACGCGTGCATTCTGCGTGTTCCCGATCATTCCCGTAGCCCAGTCAGGCTTCAAGGTCGCTACAATGAACCAAATCGCCAAGCCGACTGTTACGGTTTGTGCAAACAATAGCCAAAGACGTCGCATAAAGGTATTCGAAAATGAGTGAACAAATCGTAAATAGGGATGATCTCGCAAAATATCTAGCCCAGACGCTCGATATTACCCGTTTTCGCGATTATTGCCCAAACGGGTTGCAGGTGGAAGGACGCACGCAGGTTAAAAAACTGGTGACGGGCGTGACCGCCAACATGGCATTGATCGAAGCTGCCGTGGCAATCGGGGCGGATGCGATTCTGGTGCATCACGGGTATTTCTGGCGAGGCGAGGATGCGCGCATTATCGGGCCCAAACACAAGCGCTTGAAATTGCTCCTGGCGCAGGACATCAACCTGTTCGCTTACCACTTGCCGCTCGATATGCATCCCGAGCTAGGCAATAACGCACAGTTGGCGAACCGGCTCGGACTGGTGGTCGATGCCCGCTTCGGAGAAGACGGATTGGGATGGCTTGGTCGTGCATCCGATGACGCAATCAAAACCGTCGAAGATTTAGCCCGTGTAATTGAAGTGCGTCTTGCCAGGGCGCCGCTGGTGATCGGGAACTTGTCACAGCCGATAGGGCGGGTGGGCTGGTGTACCGGTGCAGCGCAAAATTTACTCGGAGACGCAATTGCCGCCGGCGCGACCACTTACCTGAGCGGCGAAATTTCAGAGCCGACCGTGCATCTGGCGCGGGAAGCCGGCGTATCCTATATCGCCTGCGGCCATCATGCGACCGAACGCTATGGAGTGCAGGCGCTGGGTAATCATCTCGCCGAGCGGTTTGGCATACAGCATCATTTCATTGAAATCGCCAATCCGGTCTAGTATCCGAAAACTTGCGGGCAACAGTGCTTTTGTCAGAGGCCTTCCAGCAATACATTAAATGTGCCATATTCCCGATGTGGCGCTGCCAGATGCGATTTTCTTTAGGCATCCAAGCGGAGGATCGTTCGGCGCATTGAATTCTGCCAGACAATAATTAGAGATACATTGCATTATTCGTTATTATTTGCATGGCAGGCAAAGCAACGGAGCAATGCGTAAATGCTGCGATTGCGCAGTGTATAAGAATAAAACCAAAAACAGGAATCTGACTATGCCGCAACAAGCGCCGCGTGTTCCCGTCAGCATTATGATCGTTGAAGACGACGCTGTTACACGCCGGTCCTTGTGTCTGGCAGTCGAGTCGGAGCCTTCTTTTCAGCTGGTTGCCGCATTCGATAGTGTCAAGCCTTCCCTGGAATGGCTGGAAAACGGGAAAGTCGATGTGCTGTTGACCGACCTCGGACTGCCGGACGGATCGGGCATCGAGGTCATTCGCGCATGCGTGCAGCATTGTCCGAGCGCCGACATCATGGTCATCACAATGTCCAGTGATGAAGACAGCATCCTTGCTTCCATCGAAGCCGGCGCGGCGGGCTATGTGCTCAAGGATGCGGGCCGGCTTGACATCGTCCGTGCACTATTGGATCTGCGTGCAGGCGGTTCACCGATCAGTCCTCTGATTGCACGCAAGGTACTGGCACGAATGCGTGACGGGAAAAAGGCAATTGCGGCAAACGGCAGCGAAGAGACTGCGATTACGATACTCACCAAACGCGAGGCGGCTATTCTGGATTTGATCGCGCGCGGCGACAGTTACGGAGAAGTTGCAAGGTTGCTGTCCGTTTCGGTCGGAACGGTGCAAACGCATGTCAAGAACATTTACGGCAAACTGTCCGTCCATTCGCGCGGTGCTGCAGTTTATGAAGCGCAGCGGCGCGGGCTGTTGCAAATGGGTTCGCTCAAAGCCAAAGACTGATCCTGCCAGGGCATTGCTGTATCCGAGGCATCTTCAAATGGGAAAATAAAAGAAGCCGGCGCCGGCTTCTTTTTTTGGTTTATTGAATACGCACTTCACTTTTCAATGTGTCACGGATTTCGCGCAGCAGCACGATGTCTTCCGGTGTCGATGCAGGTGCCGGCTCGGTTTTCCTGGCCTTGTTAATTATTCGCACCATCTGAAAAATAATGAAGGCGAGAATCAAAAAATTAAGCAGGATGGTAATGAAACTGCCATAGGCAAAAACGGCGCCGGCCTTTTTTGCTTCTATCAGCGTTAGCTGCGTGCCTTGATGATTCAATGGGAGGTAGTAATTTGTAAAATCGAGGCCGCCGAAAATACTGCTTACCACCGGCATGATAATGTCCTGCACCAGCGAATCGACAATTTTGCCAAATGCGCTGCCGATGATCACGCCGACAGCCAAATCGATGACATTGCCTTTGATCGCAAAGGCTTTGAATTCCTGCATTATCCCCATTTGATGCCCCTTAATGATGTTGCAAAAATTATAACGGCCTTCTTTTTGACGGCATCAAGAAGTGTAAAACGGGAAGTCTTTTCTTGCTGCGAAAAAAATCTTCTGTTTGATATGCGTACTATCCAAATGCCGCGTCAGTGGCAAATCTTTGAAAAAGTCCCTTAAAATTCTGAGCCGCAACATCTATTTGCTTTAAAACACGTCGGAGCTCCGTTATAATCTAAGGTTGCTAGAAGTTTCGTACAGATTTCGCATTTTGACTGATTGGGGTTGGTATGAGTAACGAAAAGCAGGTCGACTCCGGTCGACGTGGCTTGCTCGTCGCTACGTGTGCGGCGGGTGGAGTAGCCGGATTGGCTACGGCAGGGGCCTTTGTGTCCACTTTTCAACCGTCCGAGCGTGCGAAAGCCGCCGGTGCGCCGGTGGAAGTGGATATCGCAGGCTTGGCGCCGGGCGAAATGAGGACGGTGGAATGGCGCGGCAAGCCGGTCTGGATCCTGAAACGTTCGCCTGAAATGGTGGCGTCTCTCAAGAAGACCGATAGCGAGGTCGCCGATCCGAATTCGCAACGCAATCCGGATGAACTGACGCCGGAATATGCACGCAACGAATATCGCTCGATCAAGCCGGAAGTCCTGGTGGCGGTCGGTATCTGCACCCATCTCGGTTGTTCGCCGAGCGCCAAGTTCCAGCCGGGCGCACAGCCTTCGCTGCCGGACGACTGGGCGGGTGGTTTCCTGTGTCCATGCCATGGCTCCACTTTCGATCTCGCCGGTCGCGTTTTCAAGAACAAGCCTGCGCCGGATAATCTGCAAGTGCCGCGCCATATGTTTGTCGGCGATACCAAGCTGGTCATCGGTAAAGATGAGAAAGGCGAAGCGTAATCATGGCATTTGTCGAGAAAAAACTCCCCGCCGATGCACCTGTTGCGGAGAAAGCGCTGAATTGGGTTGATGCGCGCTTTCCGTTATCCAAGCTCTGGTACGACCAGTGGGGCAGATACTACGCGCCGAAGAACTTCAATTTCTGGTATATCTTCGGTTCGCTGGCGATGCTGGTCCTGGTTATTCAGATTGTCACCGGCATTTTCCTCGTGATGCACTACAAGCCGGACGCCAGCCTGGCGTTTGCTTCCGTTGAGTACATCATGCGCGATGTGCCGTGGGGCTGGCTGGTGCGCTATATGCATTCCACCGGGGCGTCGGCATTCTTCATCATCATCTATCTGCACATGACCCGCGGCTTGTTATACGGTTCATATCGCAAGCCGCGTGAACTGATCTGGCTGTTCGGCGTAGCAATTTTCCTGTGCCTGATGGGCGAAGCGTTTTTCGGTTATCTGCTTCCCTGGGGGCAGATGTCCTACTGGGGCGCGCAAGTCATTGTGAACCTGTTTGGCGCAATTCCATTCATCGGACCGGATCTGTCGCTATGGATTCGCGGTGATTACGTTGTATCCGACGCGACCTTGAATCGTTTCTTCTCTTTCCATGTCATTGCAATTCCGCTGGTATTGCTGGGCTTGGTTGCCGCTCACCTGATTGCCTTGCATGAGGTGGGTTCCAACAATCCGGACGGCATTGAAGTCAAGGACACTCTCGGGCCGGATGGCCATCCTTTGGATGCGATTCCTTCCCATCCTTACTACACGGTGCATGACCTGTTCGGCGTCGTCGTATTCCTGACCATCTTCAGCGCCGTCATTTTCTTCGCGCCTGAAATGGGCGGTTACTTTCTGGAATACAACAACTTCATTCCAGCCGATTCGCTGAAGACGCCGCCGCACATTGCGCCGGTCTGGTATTTCACGCCGTACTATTCGATTCTGCGAGCAACCACGTCGCAGTTTGTTTATGCATTGATGGCGGCCGTGGCGGGCTATGTCGTGCTGATTGCATTGAAGACCCGGCTGAGCAGTTTTGTGAAAATGGCGATTGCAGTCGTCGGTCTGGCTGCGATTGTCTGCATGTTTATTTTGGACGCCAAGTTCTGGGGCGTGGTGCTGATGGGCGTATCGGTGATGATCCTTGCCGCTCTGCCATGGCTTGACCATTCTCCGGTCAAATCGATCCGCTATCGTCCGGACTGGCATAAATATGTCTATATCCTGTTCGGCATTGCTTTCGTGATCCTCGGCTATCTCGGCGTATTGCCGCCGACCGCGAGCCGTACTCTGGTAGCGCAGATTTGCACATTCATTTATTTTGGCTTCTTCCTGCTGATGCCATGGTGGAGTGCGATGGGAAGCTTCAAGCCCGTGCCAAGCCGTGTCACGTTCCACCCGCATTAAGCCGCAAAAGGAATAAGAGAATGAACTTGCTGAAAAAACTGATTGCGGCTCTGGCATTGCTACCGGCGCTTGCGCTGGCGGATGAAGGAGGTTTCCCGCTGGATCATGCGCCAGACCGTACGACAAATCTGAGCGCGCTCCAGAATGGCGCCAAGATTTTCGTCAACTATTGCCTGAACTGCCATTCCGCATCCGCGATGCGTTACAACCGTCTGAAGGATATCGGACTGACGGACGAGGAGATCAAGAACAATCTGCTCTTTACATCCGACAAGGTCGGCGATCTGATGAAGACCTCGATGGCGCCGAAGGATGCGAAGGAATGGTTCGGCGCCGCACCGCCGGATTTGTCGGTGATTGCGCGTGCCAAGGCCTCCGAAGCGGGATCCGGCGCGGACTGGATTTACACCTATCTGCGCAGCTATTACAAGGATGAATCCCGCCCGACCGGCTGGAATAATCTGGTATTCCCGAACGTCGGCATGCCGCACGTGCTGTGGGAATTGCAAGGTGTGCGCAACGCAAAATTTGCAGAAGAAAAAGATCCGCACGAAGCCGGCAAAACGATACATAAATTTGTTGGATTCGAGCAGGTCAAGCCGGGCAAACTGTCTGCGCTCGAATACGATACGGCGGTCGCTGATCTCGTTTCCTACATGAGCTGGATGAGCGAACCTGTACAAAACAAGCGCAGGCAATTAGGCGTCTGGGTATTGCTGTTCCTGGGTCTGTTCACAGTAATCGCCTGGCGCCTGAACGCTTCTTTCTGGAAAGAAGTTAAGTAAATTTCGTGTCCGCTTCCTTCATCCCGTTCCTTCTTCCGGAAGGAGAAGGGTGCAGTCAGTTCCTCTCTTTTCAGAAAAGGGATTAGGTGAGGCTTGGCGGACATTTGTTTCAGGGTGAGCGGTAAAACGTCTCACCCTCTTTGTTTCTAAGGAACTACAAAATGATGGTTCTCTATTCGGGCACGACTTGCCCCTTTTCCCAGCGTTGCCGTCTCGTGTTATTCGAGAAAGGCATGGATTTTGAAATACGTGATGTCGACCTGTTCAACAAGCCGGAAGATATCTCGACGATGAATCCGTATGGCCAGGTGCCGATCCTGGTGGAGCGCGACCTTGTGTTATACGAATCCAATATCATCAACGAATACATCGACGAGCGCTTCCCGCATCCGCAACTGATGCCGGCAGATCCGTTGATGCGCGCCCGCGCGCGCCTGATGTTGTTCAATTTCGAGAAAGAATTATTCGTGCATGTTCACGCACTCGAGAACGATAAATCGAAGGGTGCCGAAAAAAGTCATGAGAAAGCGCGCGCGGAAATCCGCGATCGTCTGACCACACTGGCTCCGCTGTTCCTGAAGAACAAGTACATGCTCGGCGATGAATTCTCGATGCTCGATGTTGCCATCGCCCCGCTTTTATGGCGCCTTGACCATTATGGAGTGGAACTGTCCAAGACGGCTGCGCCACTGATGAAATATGCCGAGCGTATTTTCTCGCGTCCCGCTTATATCGAAGCGCTGACTCCGTCCGAAAAAGTAATGCGCCGCTAGAGCGGTCTCCGCCGTCGTTGCCACCGTATTTCGTTGTTTTTCAGGACTGATTGCGCGTTTCATCAAACGTCCTTTCAAAATACGGTGCGCGTCGACCCTGGCAGCCTAGGTATTGTTATAGTCTCGAATTCATGTCTGAAACTTCTACCAAACCCTATCTGTTGCGTGCGATTTACGAATGGTGCACGGACAATGGCTACACGCCTTATGTTGCGGCAATGGTCGATGCACAAACCCGTGTACCGCGCGAATTTGTAAAAAACGGCGAAATCGTTCTCAACATCAGCTTCAGTGCGACTAGCGGTTTGAAGATGGATAATGATTTTATTCATTTCAACGCACGGTTCGGCGGCGTATCGCGTGAAATTTCAGTGCCGGTCAACAATGTCGTTGCAATTTACGCGCGGGAGAATGGACAGGGGATGGCTTTTGAAGTGTCGAAGCCTGCACAGGATGATGCCGGAATACCGGTAGAACCCGCGGACAATATGCAGCCGGATGCCGCATCCGCCCCGACGCCGACTGCCGTTCCTTCGCCGCAAGCCGAGTCCGCCGACACTTCTCCCGATGATAATCCGGAGCCTCCGAAAAAGGGCGGCCGCCCTACGCTGACCCGGATTAAATAAAGTATAATTTCGGTCTTTACGCTTCCAGTTTCGCCGGCTTAGCTCATCTGGTAGAGCACATGATTTGTAATCATGGGGTGGCGGGTTCAAGTCCTGCAGCCGGCACCAA
>JAQGLW010000078.1 GCA_028292665.1 Herminiimonas sp. | reverse complement strand
TGGTGACGGCGCTGGCGCCGCATATCGGCTACGACAAGGCGGCGCAGATTGCCAAGCAGGCGCATCGCAACGGCAGCACGCTGAAGCAGGAAGCGCTGGCGCTGGGCTATGTGACGGAAGAAGAGTTTGATCGATGGGTGCAGCCGGCGGACATGACGCATCCGGATGCGCCATGACTTGCAGCGGGTTGAATGAAAATGGCAAGCAGCAGGATTCGTTCGTCCTGAGCCGCTCAGAAGTCACTCAGGACGAACGGATTTTTCCTTAACCAACCGGCCGGCATTCGTTCTCAAGCCGCCTTGGCGGATAACTGCGGCAGCGACGCGATCAAATCCGCAAATCGCTGGCCCTGAATCATGATGTGACTGCGCAAAAGCTCGGCAGTCAATTCGCCATCCCCGGCGATGATCGCCCGCACTACTTCTTCATGCTCGCCATAAGAAGCCGCTACGCGGTCGCGCACGCGCAATTGCAGACGCCGATAGGGGCGCAACCTGCGATGCAGGCTTCTGGCTTGCTCGGCCAGGAACGCGTTATGGCTTCCGGTATAAATCCGGTCGTGGAAAGCTTCGTTTTGATAAAAATAAGTGTCCGGATCGCGTGCATTACGCGCATCCTTGCAGGCCTGATGCGCCGCCAGAAGACTCGCGTGCTCGGCGGCGGACATCCTGCGCGCGGCCAGCCGTCCGCACATCGCTTCCAGCTCCGACATCACCTCGAACATTTCAACCAGCTGTTGCGGACCGATTTCGGCAACGACTGCGCCGCGCCGCGGGCGGATAACGATGATGCCCATCGAGGCCAGTTGAATCAGCGCCTCCCGGATCGGCGTGCGCGACACACCGAACTCCTTCGCCAGTTCTGTCTCATCCAGATGATGGCCGGGTTGCAGCTTGCCGACTGCAATCATCTCTTCAATAGCTTCACGTAATGTTTCAGAACGGTTTGTCATTGCGAGGTAGCTCTAATGCTTTCATGGAGATATTAAATGCTGGAAAGCCTGTTATTTATCGCTTGACATTGCATTTATTAAAAGTATTCTTGTATACACAACAGCATAGCATGCATATTTTAAAAAGCTAGGCATCTTAGTGGAAGAAAATATCCACACAAAACCATCCGCTGGTTTATCCATCATTAGGAGACTGTATGACTTTATTAAAAAGAAGAGCGATCCTTGGCGCCATCGCAGCCAGTCCGCTGTTGTCCCTGCAATCCGCATGGGCGCAAACCACCACACTGAAAATCTCCCACCAGTTTCCAGGCGGGTCGATGACGGAAGGCGACTTCCGCGATCGCCTGTGCCGGATGTTTGCGACCGAGGTCGAAAAACGTACCAAGGGCGGTCTGAAGTTCGAGATTTATCCCGGCTCCTCGCTGATGAAAACCAATTCGCAATTTTCGGCGATGCGCAAAGGGGCGCTGGATTTGTCGCTGGTGCCGCTGTCGTATGCCGGCGGCGAACTGCCGGAAGTGAATATCGGCTTGATGCCCGGCCTGGTCACTTCGTATGAGCAGGGCTACGGCTGGAAAAACGCCGAAGTCGGTAAGGAGCTCAATAGATTCCTGCTGGATAAAGGGATCGTGGTGGTCAGCTGGATCTGGCAAGCCGGCGGGGTCGCTTCACGCACCAAGCCGATCGTCGAGCCGGAAGATGCGAAGGGTCTGAAAATCCGCGGCGGATCGCGCGAAATGGATCTGATCTTGAAAGCAGCCGGCGCCGCCGTCGTGTCGCTGCCGTCGAATGAGATATATGCAGCCATGCAGACCGGTGCGATGGATGCGGCGCTGACGTCGTCGACATCGCTGATTTCTTTCCGCCTCGAGGAAGTGTCGAAGAGCTTGACGACCGGCCGCGGCAAATCATACTGGTTCATGTTCGAGCCGCTGATGATGTCGAAAGCGATCTTCGACAAGCTAGGCAAAGAACACCAGGCCGCTATCATGACAGTCGGCGCCGAGATGGAAGGATTCGCCCGCAAGGCGGCACAGCTCGATGACTCGCTGGTCGCTGCGGTATATCAGAAATCCGGCGCCAAAGTCGTGGATCTGAACGAAGCAACGGTCAAGAGATGGCAAGCCATTGCACGTACAACGGCATGGAAAGACTACGGCGAAAAAAATGACAACTGCGCCAAACTGCTGAAGCTGGCGGAGAAAACCCTATGAGTCATGGGTTCGAACTGGAGCAGCCGAAAGGGCCGGCGATACCGGACAGTCCGGCCGTGGCCGGCTTGTCCGCGCTTCTCGACAAGCTCAACAAGGTACTGCTGAATCTGTCGATGGTCGCACTTGTGGTGACCGCTCTGGTGTTGACCTACTCGGTGATCACGCGTTATTTTTTCAAGGTGCCGACCGATTGGCAGGACGAGGCATCGGTTTTCATGCTGGTCGGCGCGACATTCTTCTGTTCCGCTTACGTGCAATCCTACCGCGGCCATATCGGCATCGAGGCGCTGGCGTCGCTGCTGCCGCCATCGGTCAATGCCGTGCGGCTGTTTGTCGTCGATCTGGCGTCATTCCTGTTCTGCACTTTTTTCTCCTGGAAATCGTGGACGCTCTTTTACGAAGCATTCAGGGACGGGCAGACCACGACATCGACCTTTGCGCCGCCGCTATGGATTCCGTACGGCATGATGGCTTTCGGAATGACACTGCTCGCCGTGCAGCTCTGCGTGCAGGTGCTGGCTCGCGCTACCAATCAAAGGGCAAAGCGATGAGCCCATTGACGATGGGTCTCCTGTACGGAGCAGTCACGCTCGTCGTGATGTTTTCCGGCATGCCGATTGCGTTTGCACTGGGGCTGGTCGCGGCCAGCTTCATGTATTTCTTCATGCCTGCTTCGTCGCTCGACACTGTCACGCAAAACGTCTACGAGGAAATGGCATCGATCACGCTGTTGTCGATTCCGTTATTCATCATGAAAGGCGCGGCGATCGGAAAGTCTCCTGCCGGCAGGGACTTGTATCTGGCAATTCATACCTGGCTGCACAAGGTGCCTGGCGGACTGGGCATTGCCAACGTGTTTGCCTGCGCCTTGTTTGCGGCGATGGCCGGTTCCTCGCCCGCGACCTGCTCGGCGATCGGCTCGGCCGGCATTCCCGAAATGCGCCGGCGCGGCTACTCGCCCGGTTTTGCCGCCGGCATCATCGCAGCCGGAGGCACACTCGGGATTTTGCTGCCGCCTTCCATCACGATGATTCTGTATGCGGTCGCCGCCGAACAATCATTGGGACGGCTGTTCCTGGCCGGAATCGGCCCCGGCATGTTGCTGGTGGGATTATTTGCCGGCTACGCAGTGTATCGCGCCCGCAAGGAATACCGGCTGGCGTACGATATTTATCAGGGCGGCGGCGCAAAATCGGCCTATCTGGAAGAAGAGAGCTTTACGCTGGCGCAGAAGGTCGAAATGCTGCCGCGTGTCATGCCGTTCGTCATCCTGCTGATCGGCGTGATGATTGCGCTGTACGGCGGTTATGCGACGCCTTCCGAAACAGCCGGTCTGGGCGCGCTGCTTGCCATGGTATTGATTGCGATCGTGTATGGCATATGGAAGCCGAAAGATCTGGCGCCGATTCTGACGTCGACGATCAAGGAATCGACGATGCTGCTGATGATCATCGGCATGTCATTGCTGTATTCGTATGTGATGAGCTATCTGCACATCAGCCAGTCCGCCGCGCAATGGGTGGTTGCAATGCACCTGTCGAAATGGGTGCTGCTTGCGGTCATCCTGCTGATGGTCATCGTATTCGGTTTTTTCTTGCCGCCGGTATCGATCATCCTGATGACGGCGCCGATCATCCTGCCGCCGCTGAAGGCGGCCGGTTTCGATTTGATCTGGTTCGGCGTAGTGATGACGATCGTGATGGAGATGGGGCTGATTCATCCGCCGGTCGGACTCAATATTTTCGTGATCAAGAACATCGCGCCCGACATTCCGTTAAGAGATGTTATCTGGGGCGTGATGCCGTTCGTGGCGCTGATGTTCGTCGCCGTGCTGCTGCTGTGCTTTTTTCCCGGCATCGCAGTGGGTTTTCCCAACATGATCATGGGAGCGAAATAGGTGGGTGCGTCCGATCGTATCTGGAATACGCAACAAACCAATCGCGCGGCGCGGCTGGCGCGCGCGCAGGCGGCGCTGGGACCGGCGTTGTCGGGCAAGCTCTTTCCCGCCGAACGCATTGCCGACCTGCTGCATCAGGTGTTGGAGCCGGGCGATCGCGTTTGCCTGGAGGGCAACAATCAGAAACAGGCAGATTTTCTCGGCAAGGCGCTTGCCGGCCTGGATCCGGCACGGATCAACCGGCTGCACATGCTGCAATCGGTGCTGGCGTTGCCGGAACATCTCGATGTGTTCGAAAAGGGGATCGCATCGCGCCTGG
This sequence comes from Herminiimonas sp., assembly GCA_028292665.1. GTDB lineage: Bacteria > Pseudomonadota > Gammaproteobacteria > Burkholderiales > Burkholderiaceae_D > JAQGLW01. The sequence goes on along the minus strand of JAQGLW010000078.1, from coordinate 11,640 downwards.
ATTTTTCATTTTCAGGGCCGCAGGCAGGGCGGCTGGCAAAGCTGGTTTCATCGGGCAAGATCAATATCGGCGCGATTCATACGTATCTGGAATTGTTCGGGCGCTATTTCGTCGATCTGACGCCGCGCGTGTCGCTGATCGCAGCGGAAGCGGCCGACAGGCACGGCAATTTATATACCGGCCCGAATACCGAAGACACTCCCGCGATTGTCGAAGCGACCGCATTCAAAAGCGGCATCGTGATCGCGCAGGTCAATCAGGTTGTCGATGCTTTGCCGCGCATCGATATTCCGTCCGACTGGATCGATTTCGTGGTCGAGGCCCCGACGCCGTATTACATCGAACCGCTGTTTACACGCGATCCGGCATTGATTTCGGAAATCCAGATTCTGATGGCGATGATGGCCATCAAGGGCATTTATGCGGAGTATGAAGTCGAGCGCCTCAATCACGGCATCGGTTTCGACACCGCAGCGATCGAGCTGCTTCTGCCGACCTATGCCGCATCGCTCGGACTGAAGGGCAAGATCGCCAGATACTGGGCGTTGAATCCGCATCCGGCATTGATACCGGCGATCGAATCGGGTTTCGTAGAATCGGTCCATTCGTTCGGTTCGGAACTGGGCATGGAACAATACATTCGCGCGCGGCCCGATGTTTTCTTTGTCGGGCCGGACGGTTCGATGCGCAGCAACCGTGCGCTGTGCCAGGCCGCCGGGCATTACGCATGCGACATGTTCATCGGCTCGACGCTGCAAATCGACTTGCAGGGCAACTCATCGACGGCGACGCTCGGCCGCATTTCAGGTTTCGGCGGCGCTCCGAACATGGGAGCCGATGCGCGCGGCCGCCGGCATGTCAGTCCGGCGTGGCTCAAGGCAGGGCGCCAGGCGCGCGATGGAAAAGGTTTGATTCCGCGCGGGCAAAAGCTGGTGGTGCAGATCGTCGAAACCTTTCGTGAACACATGCAGCCCGCTTTCGTCGAAAAACTCGATGCATGGCAACTCGCCGAACAGGCGAAGATGGCCATTCCGCCGGTGATGATATACGGCGAAGACGTCACGCATATCCTGACCGAAGAAGGCATTGCCAATCTGCTGTTGTGCCGCACCGGCGAAGAGATGGAACAAGCCATTCGCGGCGTCGCCGGCTATACGCCGGTCGGCATGGCGCGCGACCGGCGCATGGTTGAAAACCTGCGCGATCGCGGCATCGTCTTGCGCGCCGAAGATATGGGAATCGACAAACGCCTGGCCACGCGCGATCTGCTGGCTGCGAAAAACATGAAAGACCTGGTGCGCGCATCCGGCGGCTTGTACGATCCGCCGAAGCGTTTCAGGAACTGGTGAGACAGAATATGGAAACCTTGAATTTTCGTTTCGAGAACGGCGGCAGCCGCGCCGCACGGCAGGCGCAACTGGTCGGCGTCGTCAGTTCCGGCAATCTCGAAGTGCTGATCGAACCTGCCGCCTTGAATGGCGCATGCGAGGTTGAAGTTCAAACCGCGGCACGCGGCTTCGGCGCGATATGGGAAGCGGTGATGGAAGATTTCAATCTGCGCTGGAAACTGTCGGACACGCGCATATCGATCAACGACATGGGCGCGACGCCTGCCGTGGTCAGCCTGCGCCTGGATCAGGCGGTGGAATCGATGATCGGGACCGCATCATGAGCAGCTATCTGGAATCGACTGCGCGGGAACGCATTGCACATCTGCTGGATGCGGGATCGTTCGAGGAATTCCTGCCGCCTGCGGAGCGCGTCATCAGTCCGCATCTGGCGCAACTGGATGCGCCGGTATCGTTCGATGACGGCGTGGTGATCGGCCGCGGCTTGTTGCAGGGCCGGGACGTGTTTGCCGCTGCGCAGGAAGGCGGTTTCATGGGCGGCGCGGTCGGTGAAGTGCATGGCGCAAAACTGGTCGGCTTGTTGCAGCGCGCGATCAATGAACAGGCGCATGCGGTAGTCCTGCTGTTGGAAACCGGCGGAGTCCGGCTGCATGAAGCCAATGCCGGCCTGATCGCGGTATCCGAGGTGATGCGCGCGGTGCTCGATGTGCGCGCCGCGGGCATTCCGGTCATTGTGCTGGTGGGCGGATCGAACGGCTGCTTCGGCGGCATGGGAATTGTCGCGTGCTGCGCCAACGCGGTCGTGATGTCGGAAGAGGGACGTCTGGCGATGTCGGGTCCGGAAGTGATCGAGACCGCGAACGGCGTCGAAGAATTCGATTCGCGCGATCGGGCCCTGGTATGGCGCACCACCGGCGGCAAGCATCGTTATCTGCTGGGCGATTGCCAGGTGATCGTGCCGGACGATATCGGCGCGTTCCGGCAAGCGGTTCTTCATGCGATGCAGGCCTGCCGCATCGAACAGGTCGCATTGTCGCTCGCATCGCTGGAACGGGAACAGCAATTGCTGGCGCATCGGCTGCACGCCTATGGCGCCCAGTCCGATCCGCTGGATATATGGGAACGGCTCGGCATACCTGATCCGGCCGTTGTGCCGATGCTGGAAGCGGATGCTTTTCTGGAACTGGCCGCGCAACACCGGGCGGGAGCCGCATGATGGATTGGAGAACGCTTGCATCGCGGCTTTTCCCGCAGGGGCATCGGATAATCGAACAGGATTCTTTCCTGTCGGGCAGCGCTCAGGTCGATGGCAAGCCGGTGGCCGTGATCGGCACGACTGACCATGTGCCGATCGGCGTAGAGATTGCATTGGCCCAGGCCCGGGCGATATTGAAGACGGTGCGCGAAACGCCGCAGCGTCCCATCATCATCCTGGTCGATACCCAGGGCCAGCGGCTGCGCCATCGCGATGAAATGCTGGGTATAAACAGCTACATGGCGCACCTGGGAAAATGCATCGACCTCGCGCGGCGCAACCGGCATCCGGTAATCGGGCTGGTCTACGATCAGGCGCTGTCGGGCGGCTTCATCACCAGCGGCTTGATGGCCGACGCCTGCTATGCATTGCCGGATGCGACGATACGCGTGATGGGTTTGCCGGCGATGGCGCGCATTACCAAAGTGCCGGAAGAAAGATTGACCGAACTGGCGAAGGACAATCCGGTGTTCGCACCCGGCGCGGAAAATTATCTGCGCATGGGCGGCATCGAAGCGATCTGGCAGGGCGACCTCGCAGCGCATCTGGCCGCCGCCATTGCGAATGCGGACGCAACAGACCGGCGCAGCGAACTGGGGCTGGCGCGCGGCGGCCGCAAACTGGCGCAGCCTGTCGCGCAAGCGGTTATTTCCGGCAGCCATGTTGGCGCGGCATAGCCTGGTCTGGCTATCCGGGGAAGGATGGCAAAAAGCGCTGGATACTCTTCCGCGGCGCTGCCATCATGCGATTGAACAATGGCGGCAAGCCGACTGGCCGGCGACCGTGCGGCGTGCCGACATCGATACGCCGGAACGGCAGGTATGCCTCGGTCTGGCATTGCCCCCCGATCCGGTTGACGGGAGCAAGCTCCGCATTCCATTCCGTTCATGTATTGCGGATGTCAGCAAAGCGCTCGATCCCGTCGGCATCGATGCGGTGATTGACGCCGTGCCGGAAACGTGGCGCGCCCGCCTTGCCGCATTGCAGGCGGAAATAAAACGCAACGCGCTATCGGTGAAAGTATACGGGTCGGCCGCGTTGCAGGCGCTCACCGGACAGCGTTACGTGACCGCCGCTTCGGATATCGATCTGCTGTTTTATCCGGCCACGAAGATACAGCTGTCGGCAGGGATCGATCTGCTGGCGTCCTGCGCGAATATGCTGCCGCTCGATGGGGAAATCGTATTTCCGTCCGGTCAGGCAGTGGCCTGGAAAGAATGGGACAACGCCGCGCGGATGCAAGGCAATGCCCGGGTTCTGGTCAAGGATAACCGCAAGGTGTCTCTGGCGACGACGACGGCATTGCTCTCGACGCTGCAGGAGCCCGCACACTGATATGAAAACCGCTCTAATGTATGCCGGCGAATTGGAAATTGGCGCCGGCCGTGCTTTTGCTCCGGACTGGTCCGATGCCGTGCGGCGCAACCGCGCTTTCTGCATTGGAATCGGCCGGCTTGCGGTGCAAAGCCTGCATGCCGAACTTGCGCTGTATCCGAAACCGGGGCTGGTGTCGCCGGTCGATAACGGCAGCCATGACGACATGACGGCAACCACTTTCATGCGCAGCCTGTTTTCGCTGCGGCATTACTTTATTCGCATTGCCGAAGCCGGAATGGAGAATGCAACGTTCACGACATTGAAGCGATTGGGCGTTGCCGCCGAGCAGAGGATGCTGGCTGCGACCGGTGGCGTCAACACCCATCGGGGCGCAATTTTTTGCCTGGGACTGTTATGTGCGGCGATCGGCAGTTGCCGTGCACGGCATATCCCGCTGTCTGCATCAGCCATTCGAACCGTTCTGCTGGACCGGTGGGGCGAGGCGCTGTCGGCTCACATGCAATCTCCTGCGGCGGATTCGCATGGGCTGCAGGTCGCGGCCATGCATGCGGCGAGCGGTGCGCGGGAAGAGGCGGCGCTCGGATTGCCGTCGGTATTCGAAGTGGCGCTGCCGATGCTGCAGCAGGTTGTTGCCGCCGGCCGCTGCTGGAACGATGCGCGGGTCGATGCATTATTCTCGTTGATGGCGCACATCAGCGACACCAATGTGTACCACCGTGGCGGCGCCGCAGCGGCGGCGATGGTCAGGGATCGTGCGCGGCGGTTTCTGGCGCTGGGCGGCACCGCGCATCCCGGCTGGAAAGCCGCTGCGCTGGATTGTCATCGTGCTTTCGTCGCAAGCAAAATATCGCCGGGCGGCGCGGCTGATTTGCTGGCCGCTACATGCCTGGTATATCAGGCAATGCGCCGGTTTCAATAATACAAGTCGCTGCTCATGACGAATCGCCTGGCAATTCTCTGTCCCGGCCAGGCCGGCCAGCATCAGGAAATGTTCGAGCTGGCGCGGACCGGCAACCGGGTGTCGCAGTTGCTGGATGCATGGCCGCTTGAGTCGCTTTGCGGCCAGCCATTGGATGAGATCCTGGCGCAGGACGCTCTTCTGTTTTCCAATCGTATAGCACAGCCGCTGGTCGTGGCTGCGACGCTTGCAGCGTGGGAAGCGATCAGGGATTTCACTCCTTTACCGGCGCTGGCGGCCGGCTACAGCGTTGGCGAAGTCGCTTCGTATGCAGTTGCCGGGGCGTTGTCCGCGGAAGATGCCATCAGTCTGGCGGCAGAGCGCGCAAGACTGATGGATGCCTGCTTGAAGCAGTCTGCCCGGCAATCGCTGCTGGCCGTTTCCGGAGTGAGTGTGCGCACTGTCACCGATCTGTTGTATCGGAAGCCGCTTTTCGTTGCGATCGAAATCGGTGAAGACAGTGTGATCGTGGGCGGCCTTGTTGACGCGATTGCAGAAATCGAACCGGCGCTCGTTCAGGCCGGCGCACGCATCGGCAGGTTGCCGGTTGAAATTGCGTCGCACACGCCGCTGATGCAGGCCGCCGTTGCGCCATTTGCCGCTGAAGTAGGCCGCCGGCATTTTACAGCCATGCATGTTCCGGTATTGTCGGGAGTTTCCGCCGAACTGATCCGTCAAAAGGATCACGCAGTCTCCGCCTTGTCACGGCAAATCGCGGAAACGATCCGCTGGGCCGACTGCATGGACATGTGTGCCGAATCGGGTATCGGTGTCGCGCTGGAGCTGGGGCCGGGTGCTGGATTATCCCGGATGCTGCAGGCGCGCCATCCGCAAATAGAATGCCGGTCTGTCGCCGATTTCCGCACGATCGAAGGCATAAAAAAGTGGCTGTCGCGCCACTTCGATTAGTGCCGCCTGCGACGGCATCGTCAATGCCGCATCGGTCGATGACGCCAGGCTTGATGCACTGCAGGCATCGGTTTCATCATAAAGACACCGATGATTTCAATGAGCGGGGTGTCGGCCGATAAAATATGCATGCCGGCGGCAACAGCCCGCCGGCAAACGTTTCCAGAGACTCAATCTACTGAAAAGAATTACGCTGTTAGCGTGGTGTGCCGCGTCGAACAAGATTGACGATCGCCAGCAGAATGACCGCGCCGAGCAACGAAACCAGTAACGAACTGATGCTGAAATCGTTTTGATTGATCGTGCCTGTCCCGAACAGCGGTGCAAGCAGCCATCCTCCGAGGAGTGCGCCGACAATCCCGACTACAATATTCAGAAGCATCCCTTGCTGTGCGTCTGTTCTCATGATCATGCTTGCTACCCAACCTAGCAGGCCGCCAACAACTATCCAGATAATAAAATTCATTTTTGATCTCCAATAAAAGTAAGTCAAGGGAATCGCCGCACCTAAATGATGCCTAGTTACGACGGGGTAAAGTCAAAGGTTCCGGTTCAACAGTGGACGCATGAGGCAGCACATTGCCTCCTTCGCCCTCCCAAGTGTTCAACTGCGTTCCATGCCGCGATTTTTCCTGTCGCCGGGCGTTTTTGCCGGCAGCATTGACTGCTGCCAGTATTGCCCACCCGGATATGCCCAGCGCCAGAAGAAAGCGCCTACTGAGGATCATGCCGCCTCCGATTCCGATATCGTCGTTCATGCACTTTTACTGCGCCGTATTCTGACTTTGCGTCGATGCCGGATTGCCTTCATCCAGCATCAGGACCGTCGCGCCTTCCTTGGTCGTGGTCAGCTTATTGGCGTAGTCGCATGCATCCTGCTTATCATCGAACGACGCAAGCGGGTCTTCAACATCGTTCTCGGATACATCCCATCGGCCATTTGCGCCGCGCGATATCCGAATGACGACAGCACCTTTCTGATCGAATCCCATGCCTATCTCCTTTCCGAAACATCAGCTACTGAAGTATTGAAAAATCTCGTAACTTACTTATTAGGCACATTTGCAAGCTGCTGGTTCACCATCAATTGCACTATTTAGCTTTCGCCGCGGCAACGCATTTATCTTTGCCGGCACCGCTTAGAGCATCGCATTTTTCCAGTGCGACTTTTTGCGCGGCATCATGCTTGTCTTCACGTGCATCGGCGCGTACGTCGGATATTTTTTTGTCGGCCTTGGCATTGGCAACGGCAGTCACCTTCGCAGCCTGGGCTTCCTTGATGCAAACATTCTTGTCATTGCGCGCCCTGTTGCCGCATCTGGCTTTGGCTGCCGCATAGTCGGCATTGGCGATGTCGATGCGTGCCTTGCTCCTTGCTCTTGCCGTGTTTCTGTATTGCGCTTCGGCTTCGGATTTGGCGCGTGTCCTGTCCGCTTTGGCTTCTGCGACACATACATCCTTGCCGTTGCCGTTCAACGAGCCGCATTTTGCAAGCGCGGTTTTGTACTGCGCGTCTGCGTTGTCGGCCGCCGCCTTGTATGCGGTTTTCGCTTCATTGGATGCGGCAACCGAAGCGGCGGCGAAGCCTAGAGTTGCGGTGCCGAGGACCAGGCCTGCAAGTATTATTTTCATTTATCGAACTCCTGTTTTGAATGCAGCAGCCGGCAGGAAACGATGCCGGCTGCTGCAATTTCGCACGATATCGGCCGGGTGTCGGATAAGCGTCTGTTTTTGCAAAAGTGCCAGCAGGAATATAGCAATCCTCAGGCCAGCTTTTCACCCTTTTAAAATCAAAGACTTGCAATTCGACTGTTATATTTTTGTAAATGCTTCAGACATTGTTGAAAAGAATACAAACCACGTTGAAAATATTGATGATTGCCACGCATCATTGAATCGAATTGACTGCACGGCAGCTTGTTGTGAGCCGCTCTATGGGATCCGGGCGGGGTTTCACGCGCCGATCTGGAAATGGGAAGATATGAATTTATTTTTCTCCGGCCGGATCAGTGCCGGCAATTTTTGCCGGATGTTGCATCGGGGACCTGAGACTGCCAAACCATATTGCGTATTGACGGGTGAATTCCGCACCGAGAAAAAAAATTTGCGCCGAATAGTAAACCCAGAGCAACAAAGCGAGGATGGAACCCGCCGCGCCATAACTGTTTGCCACGCCGCTGTTGCCCAGATAAACACCGATTGCATACTTGCCTACATCAAACAAGGCTGCCGTGCCTACGGCACCGATCCATACGTCGCGCCACGACAGCCTGATCTGCGGCAGCATTTTGTAAATCACCGCAAACAGGCATGCAATCACACCGAACGAAAATAGCGAAGCGAAGAGCGACATGATGCCGACCTCTATTCCCAGTCGGTTCCAGTAGCGTTCCAGCACTGCCAGGCCGGCACTGATCACGAGCGAAACCAGCAATAGAAATGCGAGCATCAGCACCAGGCCGAACGACAGCAAACGGGTACGGATAACGCCTGACAGGCCGGATTGGCGCGACGTCGGCACATGCCATATTTCATCGAGGCTGTCTTTCAACTCCGAAAAGGCGGTAGTAGCACCGATCAGCAGGAAAATACCGGCGACGATACTGGCCACAAGTCCGTCATCGGGATTGCGCGCGCCGGCCAGCAGCAACTGCACTGCCTGTGCGCCATTGGGACCGACAAGATCCGCGAGTTGCGCGAATATTTCTCCCTGCGCTGCCTGGACACCGAAGATCGCACCTGCAATCGCAATTACCAGCACCAATATCGGCGCCATTGAAAACAAGGTATAAAAAGCCAGGGCGGCACCCTTGCTTGCGGCGCGTTGCGAGATCCATTCCTCGATAGAGCCCGTGAAGACGTTGCGAGCACGCTTCCAGAACGAAAGCGGTGCCGGATCGAGAGATTCATCTGCGATATTTGAAGAAGCGGCTGTAATTTTCAAAGCCTCTCGATAACGCATGGCGCCGATGCCCTGTTGCCTGGCAGAGTCCCGTAGCACCTGCTGATATAGACCGGAAAACGAATGCTGCAATCAACAGCAGTCACATGCAATCGGCATGCCGACGGCATTCTTTATTGATCATGTGCACAGTATGCAGACCGGAACCTTCCTGCCGGGAAAATGTCGATACAAAATCATTTTCGATTTTCAATGAGGTGAGATTTTCAATGCGGTGATCAAGCGATGATTTTCAACACGTTCTCTTTATCGCATTTCCAGTCGGCGCATCGGGAACCGGCAGGCGTACACATCTACATACCCGGCGAACGCCGGCATCGGAAATCATTTGATGCATTCGTGGTATCAGGTGAAGTTCTGCAACCTGTTGACCGCCGACAAGATTGATTTTTGCCGTATTGGTAGGTTAGGCAAAGGCAACGATTTCATCATTTCAGCCATATCCTGCAAACCGGATAGTGTCGTTGCATGCGCCCACGGAGTTTAATTAATGCAACGCGATTCAGACTATCCTGAATATCGATCACCTCCGTTTTTCGTATCGGCGACTTCGATCGTTGCGATATGTCTGATGCTCGCCGGCGTAATCGTAATGTCTAGCTGGCATGCGAGCATTCGGTTGCTTGATAATTTTCTGCCGGGTATTTCTTCGATAAAAGCCAACACGGGCGCCGGATTTTTTCTCGCCGGTCTTTCGCTGTGGCTGCAACGCGACCCGTTTGCCGCATCGACTGCGGTGCGGCGCTTCGCTAAAGCGATCGCGCAGTTACTGGCATTGGCCCTCCTGTTGCTTGGCGCGCTGACGCTGGTCCAGGATGTTTTAAGCATCGATATCAATATCGACCAGATCCTGTTCCGGACGCCGCCGGAACTCTTTACATCTCATCCGGGTCGCATGCCGCTGCTGACGGCGGCCTGCTGCATGCTGGCCGGGGCGGGGTTGCTGCTGCTCGACTGTGCAACGCGCAACGGACATTATCCGGCGGAATATTGCGCCGCTGCGTTAGCCGGCATCATGAGCATTCCGCTGATAGGCTATTTATACAGCGTTACAGCGATGGTTCAGGTCGCGTCTTCTTCCGGTGTCGCATCGCAAACTTCGATTCTGTTCATCCTGCTGGCGGCGGGTTTGCTGATGGCGCGTCCCAGGCACCGATTGATGGCGCTATGGAACAGCAATGCGCCGGGCGGACATTTGCTCAGGCGCTTGCTGCCGGCCAGTTTGCTGCTGCTGATGCTTCTCGATTTGCTGGTTGAATGGGGTGCGCGCAGGGGTTTTTATAGCCACGAGAGTATTTCTCCTCTCGTTATTCTCCTTGCCAGCAGCTGGCTGTGCGTCTTGTTCTGGCGTGCGGCGTTGTTATTGAATAGAGAATATGATGTGCGGCGCAAAGGCGAGGCCGCATTGTCGGACAGCAATGCATTATTGCGCGCAGTAAGCGACAACACGCCCGATGCAATCTTTGTCAAGGATCGCAGCGGCCGCATGATTTTTGCCAATCCGGCGACCTTGCGCATGCTCGATAAAGATGCCGAAGCCGTTATCGGCCGTACCGCTGCCGATTTCTACGGCGACCCGGCCGATGCGCAAATGGTCGATGCGAACGATCGCTGCGTGATGGCAAGCGGCAGGGCGGAAATGGTTGAAGAAACCGTCAATTTTCCCTATGGCGCAAGAACGTTCTATTCCACCAAGGCCCCCTGGTTGAATGACCGGGGAGAAGTGCTGGGGCTGGTCGGCATCAGTACCGACATCACTGAACGCAAGCGTATCGAAGATGCGTTGAAGGCGCATGAAACCCAACTGGAAGCATTGGTGGCTGCCCGCACGGCCGAAGTCAGCGAGCTGATCGGCCATCTCGAATCGACCCGGGAAGAAGAAAAACGCGCGATCGCCAGAGAATTGCACGACGATCTCGGCTCTGCGCTGACTGCATTGAACATGCATCTGGCGATACTGTTCAAGCAAATGCCGGCGGAGCCGAACTTGACCGAGCGGTCGATGCAGATCAAGGCGCTGCTCAGTTCCGTCACGCAAACCACGCGCCGGATTCAAGTCGGCTTGCGGCCCGACAAACTCGATATTTTCGGCATCAAGGCGGCGATCGCAGAGCAGGCGCTTGAATTTGAAAATTATACCGGCGTCACTTGCGGCACCAGCTTGCCCGATGAAGAACTGGCTTATGCGCCGCAGATCGATATTGCGCTGTTTCGCATGGTTCAGGAAGCGCTCAACAATATCGCCAAGCATGCCAACGCAACGCATGTCGATGTGATTCTGGACGACACCGATGACAACGTCATCCTGAGCATTCGCGACAACGGCGTCGGCATACCTGTCCGTCAGCCGGCTTTCACCGTTACGCACGGCTTGCGCGGCATGCGCGAACGGGCCGGTTATCTTGGCGGCGATGTAAAAATAATCAGTGCGCCGGGAAAAGGAACGAACATTGTCATCACCCTTCCGAAAACCATGGCCGGTATACTTTCGCCGAACGATTCGACACAGATAAAAAAGACGCGCGAGGCGCATTGAAATTGATGTCGGCAGAGCACGGCGACAAAGACGGATTCAGACGCTCGTTGCCGTTTGAACGGAAAATCAGGGAGAGGTGATCAGCCTGTTTTCCTTTTTGAAAAAATCGCCAGCGCCTGCGTAATGTCTGCGAATCTGACCGGCTTTGGGAAAATCATGTCAAAGCCCGCGAGACTTGCGCGCTGCCTGTCTTCATCGCTGTTGTATCCGGAAACTGCGATTAACGGAATGTGCGCAAGTTCGCTGTCGGCGCGCAATGCCCGTGCAAAGCCAAGGCCATTGATATCGCCGGGCAAACCTATGTCGCAGAAAATCATGTCGGGCATGATTTTC
>JAQGLW010000071.1 GCA_028292665.1 Herminiimonas sp. | reverse complement strand
CAGGGCGGCGCAAAGCGCCGCATTCCCACCGCCGATTACCAACACATCAACGTTCACGTTATTGCTCCATATCGACAGCTTCCCTGCAGCCGGAAGACTGTTTATCAATGACACCCTGCCCTATCGTACAAATACCGTGCATTCCCTGATCGGGGGCCGCAAGCTTTTCGAATGCCGCTTGACTCAAGTTTTTCAGAAATGAATTTTCTACAGCCAACCGGATCGGCATGACGGCGATAAGTTGACTTTCGCTTTCGCAAGACACCGCCGCCGACAGACCCTGACGAAGACCGGCTTTCCGAAGCTGAGCGGCCGGCATCGCCTATCGTTCCGAACGGCGAACCTTCAAGGCCTTGCGTTGCGTACGGCTGCCAAACGTTCGTTGGTTTTCAGAGGTAAAAGCGCGACGGTCTGCAATGGGGCAGCGGCTTTGTCTTGCATAACGGCCTCGCCTTTTCACGGCAACCAGTCTTCAGGAATCACCGAAGTGAAAGTTGCTCAGGACTCGTATCGTCTTGTTTGATTCAATTATATATCTTTGTACACAATTGCGCACAATTAATTTTATCAAGCGCTTTGGCTGCAAATGCCGCATTGGGCGTCGAGCGGCCAAGAGCCATTCGAAGGTATCCGGATACAAAAACCGAGTCTGGAAAAACATCGCCGCGATCGTGCGATCAGGATAAGAATCCGCGGCTGATGCCCGGCCGGCCGATTCATGTTTGCATCGTGCCGGATGCGCTTCTTTTTATTTTTCAGGCGGCTGCGGCTTTTATTTCTTGTCGATCTCCGTATCGAGATCCGCAGACATTAAACGCAGCCGGGAAAGATAAGCGGCCCGGATGTGAGCGCGCGCGGCTTCTTCTGCACCAACCGAATCATGCCGTTCTATCGCACTAACGACCGAGTCATGTTCCGACAATGCAGTTTGAGAGCGGCCGGATAAGGATAATGTTGTCTGCCCAAGCAAAGCCATGGATTCACGCAATGTATTCAGCGTTCTGAGCAGATAACGGTTATGGGAACAGCGATACAGGGTTTCATGGAAAAGACGGTTATTCTTGGCCAGTCGGACCGGATCATCACCGATTGTTTTATCGCGATTGGCCATTTCGCGCAGTATCGCGACTTCCACATCGGATGCATGGCGCGCCGCCAAGGCAGCCGCGGTTCCTTCGAGCACTTCCCTCATCACATACAGTTCCGCCACCATCGTCTGATCCAGTTCCGCGATGATCATTCCTCTTCTGGCTTCCTGGACAATCAGCCCCTCGGTTTGAAGGCGGTTAAGCGCTTCGCGAACCGGCGTGCGGCTGCTTCCCAGCCACTCGGCCAATTCGGTTTCACGCAGTCGAGCGCCTGGCTTCAGGGCGCCCGACTGAATTGCCGTGTGCAGCTTCTGATAAGCGTCCTCTCCTCTTGACAAGGCGATTTTGTCGTCGCTCGTGAACGGTTCAGGCGTCTTCTTTTTAGGTTTTGCCATGTTCTTTATATCGATAATGAGGGAAAAAGCATTTTATGCCGATATACCTGTCGCGGGAAAAATAAAGAGCGGCCGAACGGCATCGCCTTCTCTGCCGGCTAATTGAACGATGAGGCGGCCGGCAAGGTGCGGACATTACCGAAAGATAGTTTCTTTGCGTCTACCGCCGGCCAGGCTGGCAAGCCGAGAACCCCGGATCGATGAAATCAGCCCCGGCCCAGGCGGTCTTCGATCCAGCGCGCCACTGCGAATAACTGGGGCTCTTGATATCGCCGCATAACGAGTTGTATTCCGACTGGCAAGCCGTTGGGACCGGAATGCGTCGGCAGTGTGATGGTCGGCACGTGCAGCAAGGTCCACAGTTCCTGAAAGCGCGGATCCCCCGCATACTCCAGTCCGACCGGAGCCTCGCCCGGCGCGGTCGGCGTCAGCAGTACATCGACATCCGTGAAGCTTTCCTCGATGGCCATGCGGGATCGTTCGACATGAACCAGCGCCTTTACATATTCCGTTCGCGATATGGCAATGCCGGTTTCACAGGTGCGGATCATCTGCGGCGTCAAGCCGTCCCGCCCGGTGAACCACTCGGCAGCGAGGCCATGGACCCGTTCATGAGCATTGATCACGGCGCGATGTGCGGTGAGATGTTCAAAACCATCCGGAAGCGCGACCTCGCGGATAGTCGCCCCCGCCGCTTGCAGCCTGCGCGTCGCATCCTCGATTGCATGCATCGTTTCAGGCTGCGCGTTTTCCCAAAGATGCGTGCGGCAAATTCCGATGCGCGGAGCCGTCTGCGGCATGCAAGCGGGATCCGGCTTATCTCCAACCAGCACCGCATGAAACAACTCGATATCGTCCAGCGTGCGCGCGATCAGCCCGAGTGTGTCGAAGCTTACCGCCGCGGGTTTGATGCCAACCGGATTGTAGGTGCCGAAGGTCGGCTTGAAACCGATGACGCCGCAGAATGCCGCAGGCCGCAAAGTAGAGCCTCCGGTCTGGGTGCCATAGGCTACCGGCACCATGCAATCGGCGACTGCAGCGCCGGAACCGCTCGATGAGCCGCCAGGCGTGCGATCCGGGTTGAGCGGGTTGCGGGTAGCCGGCGGCGCGGTACCGGCAAGTTCGGCGGTTGCGGTTTTTCCGAGTGCGATTGCGCCGGCATTCCTTGCAAGGGCGACACAGGCGGCGTCAAAGCGTGCGTGATGGCCTTTGTAAAGTACCGATCCCATCTGAGTCGGGAAATCGGCAGTGTCGATCACATCCTTCACGCCAAACGGCACCCCGTGCAACGGACCGCGGGACGACGAACGATCGAGCCGGCGCGCATGTTCCAGACTTTTTTCGGGGTCGATTGCGGCCCAGGCCCGGATAAGCGGATCGCGCTCGGCAATTCGGTCGAGGCATGCACGCACCACGGCCTCAGCCGTGAATGCACCCTGCGCGATGCCGGCCGCAATCTGCGTTGCCGACAGTTTGAACAATTCCTTCGGTCGCACAAGCTGGTTCATAGTCTTGATTTCTCCTGCGGTTCAGATCGACATGGTTTGCTACGCCCCCGGCAGCAGGTCTTTCGGCAAGGTGTTGTAGCAGTAGTCGGCAATATCCCCCGGCCGCGTATACCATACGCGCTCCGCGGCCAACGGGTGCTCCATGCAATGCTTCAGCGCCTGCCGCAGCGGGCGCAGGCGGAATGCCTGGCCGGCCACAAAGGTATGCAGGACTACTGAAAACACCAGCGGCCGCCTTTCGCATTCCTCGATCATTTCTTCGAACTGGTCGACGATCATGTCAGCGAACTCGCGCGCCGAATGGTGACGGAAAACCATCGCTGGGGAATCATTGATTTCCAGCGAATAAGGCACCAGCAGAATTTTTCCGGAACGCGTGTCCATCCAGATCGGCTGATCATCGCATGACCAGTCCAGCAGATAGGTATAGCCGTTTTCTTTCAACAAATCAGGCGTCGAATACGTTTCGGCCAGCCATGGTCCGAGCCAGCCTTTAGGCGGCTTTCCTTCATGTTTCGTCAACGCTTCGGTAGATTCCCTGATCAGTCTGGCCTCGTCCTCTTCCCACATCGACGACTGGCGCTCCGCATTGGTACGGCCGTGGCCAATGATTTCATCGCCGCGCCTGCGAATCCGCTCGAACATTTCCGGATGCACGTCGTACAGGAACGAGTTGGTGTTATGCGCCATCGGCAGTCCGAGCTCATCCATCATGTCCAGGATGCGGAACAACCCGACGCGGTTGCCATAGTCGCGCCAGGCATAGCTGCGATGGTTGGGCGGCGGATTGACCATGCCGATCTCGGAACCCAGGCCGGCGCCGAATGCGAAATACTCGATGTTGTTGCAGACATAAAATGCCAGCCGCTTGCCGTCAGGCCAGTTGAAATCCTTGCGCTGATCGATCGTGGAATACGGATAACGATTGTGAGTTGGTAAAGGCATAGTCTGGTCCTTTTATTCAATACGGGCTTCGGAAACGGGCCGCGGGATCATGCAAGACATCGACGCCGGGAAACCGGGCAAGCTTGCCTTCATTCAGCCGGCGTGCCGCCCTCGCCCGATCCGCGTTCCCGGCTTCGCCGTTCAGTCTTCCTGAGTCAGGATGACCCGGCCGCGCGCGGTGCGGTCCCGAACCATCTTCAGACCCTTTGCAAAATCCTCCAGCGGCAGGGTCACGCCGGGAATCGGCCTGACCTTGCCTGCTTCATACAGGGAAAACACCTCGGCAAAGCACTCGACCATCATCTGGGGCATCTTCTTGCGGTAATCGCTGACTTGCAAGCCGCTCACTTCAATATTCTTGACCAGCAGGTAATTGGCCTTGACCGAAGGAATCCGTCCGGCGGCAAATCCGACTACCACCAGCCGGCCGCGCCATGCCATTGCACGCAATGCGGCATCGAAGATATCGCCGCCGAGCATATCGATGACTATATCGGCTCCCTTGCCGCCATTCGCATCGTGCACCTGTTGGCGCAGGTTGTCGCGCAGATCGTCTACCGACAAATCGATGATCGCATCGGCTCCGCCCGCACGCACCATTTCCGCTTTTTCCGGCGAAGATATCCCGGCCAGCACCTTCGCTCCCATCGCCTTGGCCAGCTGGAGGGCCGCAAAGCCGACCGCACCCGACGCGCCCAGTATGAGCACAACGTCCCCCGCTTTGTAACGCGCCCGTTCGCGCAGCGCGAACCATGCAGTGTCATAGGAAAGCGACATGGAAGCTGCGTCGGTGAAAGACATCGATTCCGGAAGGCGATAGCATTGATTCTCGGCGATCGCCACCATCTCTCCATACCCGCCCTGTTCGGCCATCGCCAACACCCGGTCTCCGATATTGAGGCTGGTCACCCCTTCTCCGGTTGCGACGACGACGCCGGCAGGTCCCTTTCCGGGAGCGAAGGGCCGCTCCGGAAGGAATTGGTATTTTCCCCCGATCACGAGAAGATCGACAAAATTGACGGCGGTGGCGCGAACCTTGACGAGAACCTCGCCGGCACGAGGCTGCGGCGCCGGCAATTCTCCCAGGGACAGCGTTTCGATAGGTCCGAACTCACGAATGGTGACTGCACGCATTGCACACTCCTTTAACTATTCTTTCATATTCGGCATGGAACGCATCGGCAATCAAACCGTGCTGAAGCTTCCGCGTCCCACCGCAACAATTTTGCCATCGGCAATGACCTCGACATCGGCGCGTGCCACCGAGCGTCCTGCACGCAACACTCGCGCCCGCGCAAACAGCGTCACACCAGGGGCCGGGCGCAGGTAATCGATGCGCAAGTCGATCGTCGGCGCGGGCTTTCCGATATGGACGGCGACCGCGGCATGGCCCGCCAAATCAATCAGTGTCGCAATCACGCCGCCATGGTATCCCACCGACACCGGATCTCGGCCGAATTCGGGCCGGAACGGCAGGCGAATGACGACCTCGCCGGTCGCGGCATCGATTTCATGGGCTTCCGGACGCAAGAAGCTGTGAAACGGCGGACGCCGCATTTCCTCCTCGAGCCGCGCGAATGCCTCGCCGGCGGGCGTCGGCTGTGCCTGCACCTGATCATTCATTGCGATATCCCGCCGGCGGCGCTTGCCGCGACCTTGGACCGCCCCGGATTGATCGGCTCGGGTGTAATCAAGCCGTCCTTGATCTGCTCTGCCACATCGCGTTTCAGTATCTTGCCGCTCGGCGTCAGAGGTATTTCGTCGACCGCTATGAAATACTCCGGCATGTCGAACTTGGATAATCCTTCCGCGTCGAGATGCTGAAGCATCTTGATCGGATCGACCGCCTGGCCCTTGCGCGCCATCACGACCAGGCAAACCTTCTCGCCCATCCGCTCGTCCGCAACCGGCACCGCCACCACCCGTTCGACTGCCGGGTAGCGTCCCGCAAGCGCCTCGATTTTTGCCGGATAAATATTGTGGCCGCCGCGAATGATTACGTCCTTCTTGCGACCGGTGATCCGCAGATAGCCCTTCTCATCCATCCAGCCGAGATCGCCGGTCATGAACCAGCCGTCCGAGTTGAAGGACTCTTCGGTGGCGGTCTGATTATCGAAATATCCGAGCATCAGGCTGGCGCCGCGTCCGCCAATCTGGCCGACCTCTCCAATCGGAGCCTCGACCTCCGGATTGTCTTTCGAAAAAATCCTTATTTCATATCCGGGACAGGCTCGCCCCGAGGTCTCGATGATCATCTTCGGATCGTCGCCCGGGAGAGTGTAATGATGCGAGCAGGCCTCGGTCATGCCATAGCCGCTTTGCGGCACCACGCCGTAACGCAGCAGCTCGGCAGCGACTTCCTGCGGAACAGGCGCTCCCGAGATGCGGAAACCCTTGATCTTGCCGAGAACCGACGGATCGCGCTCGCGGATTTCCTTGAGCAAGTCGATCGCGTGAACCGGAACGCCGAACATGAAGGTGGCGCCGGTTTCGACCAGACGGTCGGCGAGGCTGGCGCCGCGCTGGAGATCATGGACAACCAGTTCGGCGCCAACCGCAAATGCGGAGATCATTGCGCCGAAGCCGAGGTTATGGCTCAGCGGGCCCAGCGTATAGATCACGGATTCCGGGCCTAATTGCCAATCCGCCGCGAGCGCACGGGCGTTCGCCAGCAGCGTGTTATCGCTATGCATCACGCCTTTAGGCTTGCCGGTTGTGCCGGAGGTAAATGCGAGATAGACGACGCTGTCCGGGTTTGCATAGGCCGGTTGCGCGCCGTCCGTTGCGGCCGAACCATCCAGAAGATGCGCCATCGGCAATCGCTTTGCATCGGCTTCACAGAGAGGTTCGACACGGTACACGGCGCGCATCGTTTCCAGCCGCTCGGCGGCCGCAAAAATATCGTGCCGGTCGGCGTCCGAACCGTAACCGGTTTCGGCCACCAGCGCCGACGCGCTCATGCGTTTCATCAGCTCTTCGATCTCGCCTACAGTGTGATTGCGGTGAAGCGAAGGACAGCAGACATAGCCGTTGCGGGAGCAGGCCAGCAAGGCGACGGCTATTTCAATCCGGCTGGACATCCATACCGCAATACGCTGTCCGCGGCGCACGCCTTTCGCGGCAAGATCGGCGGCGAGCCGATCCGCCGCTTCCACCAGCTGAGGGAAGGTCAAGCGGCGATAACGGTCGCGGATCGCGAAGCTCGCGGAACTCTTTTCGGCATTTCGCTTTGCCAGCGCATAAATCGTATTGCTTTGCCAAAAACCTGATTCGTAATGTTGTTTTAACTGTTCCGTATTCAGTAGCGTAAGTATCGTATTTGTCATGCCTGCCTTCGTTATCTTTTGCATTGCGCATGCGCGCGGCACCCGGCCGGTTTTCCGGATTCCCGGCCGATGAGGCTGAACGCCCTCGCCTTACTCTGCCGGCACGCCCTGCTCACCGGTTACTGCACGGTTGAAGTTCACGAAGAAATCGCCTGCGAACTTCATTGCGGTTGAATTGATCATTCTGGCGCCTAGCTGTGCGAACTTTCCGCCGACATCGGCGTGCACTTCATAAGTGAGAATCGTCGCATCGCCATCCTGTTCAAGATGCACCTTGGCGCTGCCCTTTGCGAATCCTGCGACACCGCCCTTGCCTTCGCCGGAAATCGTATAACCATTGGGCGGGTCGAGATCGGACAGCGTTCCCGCCATTTTGAAAGTCGCCTTGATCGGGCCTACCTTGATCACTACGACAGCGTCGAATCCGGTGTCTGAAACCTTGTTCAGTTCCTGGCAGCCGGGCATGGATTGCTTCAATATTTCCGGATTGTTCAAAGCTTCATAGACTACTTCGCGACTTGCCGGTATACGTTCGCTTCCGGTCATATCCATTTGCAATACCTTTTCATTTCTTGTTGATCGTAATTACTGCGGAAGCAACGCGATCGATTACGCGGCTGCGGTCATTTTGGTCCGGACAGATTGCACGGCCTTGATAATATTTTGATAGCCGGTGCAGCGGCACAGGTTGGAGGACAGCACATCGACAATTTCCTCATCCGATAAATCCGGATTTTTCTCCAGCGCGCCCACAATCAGCATCAGGAAACCAGGCGTGCAAAAGCCGCATTGCAACGCATGGTTGTCGATGAAGGCTTGCTGCAGCGGGTGCAACCGGTCGCCGTCGGCCAAATCCTCCACTGTCCGCACTTCATGCCCTTGGGCTTGAATTGCAAACATCAGGCAGGAGCGCACCGGCTCGCCGTCGACCAACACAGTGCAAGCGCCGCAGACGCCATGTTCACAGCCCACATGCGTACCGGTCAGGCCGCAATCCTCGCGCAGCGCATCGGCCAGGGTTTTACGCGGCTCGATGCGGACCGGGTAAGTTTGGGAATTGACGTTCAAGGTAACGTCGGTTTTATCGGTGATTCCAGTCATTACTTCTTTCTTTCCGTAGTCGAGGTTGCACTATAGGCCAAGGCTTGCTCCAGGGCGCGCCGCACCACTACGCGCACCAGGTCGCGCCGGTATTCGGCCGAGGTTTGCGTATCTTCCAGCGGCGTAATCGCCGCGGCGGCGGCTTCGGCGGCGGCACTGAATACCGCATCCGACGGCGCTTTGCCCGTCAGTTCGGCTTCCGCTTCGGCCAGGCGCCTTGGATTCTCTTCGGCGCCGCCTATGCCCACCCGCGCCTGAGCGATGATGCCATCGCTCAAACGCAAGGTCACCAGGCTCATGCCGAGCGCAAAATCGCCGGCACGGCGGTTGAATTCATAAAATCCGAATTTCTCTTCCGGCTCCAGCAGCGGCAGGCGTACTTCGACCAGCATTTCGTCCGGTTCGAGCACCGTGGTCATGGCGCCGGCGAAGTACTCGCCAACGGCGATTTCACGCGTGCCTTTGCTGTTTCTGGCCACCAGCGTGGCATCGAGCGTGGCGGCTACCAGGCACCATTCCGAGGATGGGTCGGCATGAGCCAGGCTGCCGCACATGGTGCCGCGCTGGCGGATCGGGTAATGGGCGATATGGTGGCATACCGCCGTCATCAATTGCCCCAGCGGGCCGGGAGCGACCGGTTCATGGAAGCGGCTGTGGCGGGTCAAGGCGCCGACTACAAACATATCCTTGTCGACCGCAGCGCGATTGAGTTCGTCAATGCCGTTGATATCGATCAGATGGGTGGGATAGGCCACCCGCAACGCCATCATGGGAACGAGGCTTTGCCCGCCGGCCAGGATGCGGCCGCCGTCGTCGGCCACATCGGCAAGAATGGCCACCGCTTCGTCGACAGAGGTGGGGCGGTGATACGTGAATGGTGCTGATTTCATGCGGAGGCATCCTGATCTTGACCGGTACGCAGGTTTGCCGACAACAGGGTGTTCCAATGTTGCCAGCAGCGGTTGATGGGGTCCGGGCGCAGTTGCCCGGCCAGTTCCCGTTCCTTCTGGCTTAACGGCTGGATCGGGCCCAGTATCCGGGCGCGCAGCTGGTAATCGGCATCGTTGCATGAATGCACGCAACGGAATACCAGTTCGCGCAAATCGCGCCCGACCACGGTAGCGCCATGGCGGCGCATCAGCACCACCCAGTCCGGACCCAATGCGCGCGCCAGCGAGTTTCCTTCTTCCGGCGTGACCACCAATAGCTTGGTGTCGCCGAAGTCGGTACGGCTATCCCAGAACGGCACATGCGCTCCCATCGCGGCGCCGGTTTGCGACACCGGTTCGAGCGGCACGCCGGTGATGCAAAACGGCATGATCGACGGCGAATGATGGTGGCAAATCGCCATCACGTCCGGCCTGGCGCGGTAAATCGCGCCATGGATGATGCGTTCCGAGAACAGCTTTTCCCTGGTCGGCGCCGCCGGCCGCCCATCCAGATCGAACTCGATGATGTCGCCTGGCAGGACGCTGCTCGGCGCGCTTGCCGTCGGCAACAGGAAACGCTCCGGCGCGTCCGGATGACGCACACTGATGTGGCCGAATGCTTCCATCACGCCTTGATCGACCAGAATCCGGTGTGCCAGGACCAGTTCCTGGCGCAGGCTAGCAAGTTTGTCCGACATTCGAGCTCCCTCTATGCTTGGTTAGGATTTGTCCTGCGTGCATGGCTTTCTCGCAAGACTGCATCATTTGCATTTTGTTCCAGCTCGTTCGCCTTGGGCTTTCGATGTCAGCAGTTGCTTCAGGCGTTGCGGCGTCACCGGCAGCCGGGTTATCACGCCAGGCATGCCGAGCGCATCGTCGATCGCAGCGGCGATGGCCGCGCCCGCTGCAGTGATGCCTCCCTCGCCTGCGCCCTTCAAACCCAGCGGATTGAGCGGACTCGGCGCATCTTCGCAAATCAGTACCTGGACCGGCGGCATTTCCTTCGCCGTCGGCATCAGATAGTCAGCGAAGGTCAGGGAAAGCGGCTGGCCCTGCGAGTCGTACACGAATTCCTCAAGCAGCGCGCCGCCCATGCCCTGGGCCATGCCGCCGACCATCTGCCCTTCGATCAGCATCGGATTTACCGCGCGTCCTACATCGTAGGCGATCATGTAGCGTTCGACCGCCGTGCCGCCGGTCTCGCGGTCCACGCGCACCTGGGCAATATGAATACCGTACGGATAGTTCTCGTCCTCGGTGTGAAACCATCCTTCCGCCGTCAAGCCAGGCTCCCGGCTGCCGCGCAATGGCGAAGCCGGAGCAAGATTCCTGGCGATTTCCCCCAGCGAGACCGACTTGTCTGAAGACCCGTCCATGCATACCACGCGGCCATCGACAATATCGAGGGAAGCGTGCGGAAGCTTGAGCATGTCGGCTGCGACATCGATGGCTTTTTCCCGCAGCTTGAGGGCGGCAACCCGCGTTGCGCCGCCCGTCAATACGGTGACGCGGGAGGCGTGCGCGCCATTGCCGTAGGCGATCCGATTGGTCTGGCCATGGATAACCCGGATGTGTTTGTAATCGACGCCGAGGGTTTCGGCACAGATTTGCGCCATCACGGTCTCCACGCCCTGCCCTACCGAAGCAGCGCCGGTGACGACTTCGACACGGCCGTCGGTATCCACGCTGACCTTCGCACCGTCATAGGGACCCATGCCGCTTTTTTCAACGAACATTCCCAAACCGATACCCACCGCCTCGCCGGCGGCCCGCCGTTGCGCAACCTGTTTGCGCATCTCGTCCCAACCCGCGGCGGCCAGCGCCTTGCCGAGCAGGCCGGCATAATCGCCCGAATCGAGAATGACCTCGGCGCCGTTGGCGTCAAGCCCCCGGTCATAAGGCATTTCTTCCTTGCCGATCAGGTTGCGGCGGCGCACCTCGATCGGGTCGATTCCCAGCGAATTTCCGATCGCGTCCATCAGGCGTTCCTGTACGAAGCAACCCTCATAACGTCCGGGAGAGCGGTAAGTCGCCGCCGGCGTCTTGTTGGTCAGCCGGTAATAACCAACCGCCCGATAGGAAAGCGCGCGATAAGGGCCGAGCAGCAAGGCGATCGTCATATCGGCCACCCGGGCGCCATGGGTGCGGACATAGGCGCCCTGATCGTGGAACAGCTGCTCATCGATACCGAGAATGCGCCCTTCGGCGTCGACCGCCGCCTTGATCTTGTGCGTCTGCTGACGCGACTGATTGGTGGACATCATGTGCTCGCGGCGATCCTCGACCCATTTGACGGGACGGCGCAGGCGCAACGCGCCGAGACAGACCAGCACATCTTCCGGGTACAGTTCGCCGCGCACGCCGAAGCTGCCGCCGACATGGCTTTCAAACAGATCGATCGAGGAAGGCGGCAGGCTCAGCATCTCGGCCAGCTGATCGCGGTTCAAGTGCGGCCGCTTGGCCGCCCCATGCAATTCCAGGTGGTCGCGCGCCTGGTTATAACGGGCCAGCGCGCCGCGCGTCTCGAGCGGAATGCCGGAATGCCGGCCGATGGACAGCTCCAGTTCAATGACTTTATGCGCCTTCGCCATTGCGGCATCCACATCGCCGTAACCCTTGCGCAGCACGGCCGGCTCGGTGTTGCGGCCCGGCTCGAATTCGCCCGGCTCGGTCAATGCATCGACGATGGGCGGCAGGCTGTCGATGTCGATTTCGACCAGATCGGCTGCATCTTCAGCCCGATAGGCATCATCGGCAAAGACTACGGCAACCGGCTCGCCGACATAACGCACGTATTCGCATGCCAGCACCGGCTGGCGATAGAACTCGAGACCCGGAATGTTAGTGGCGCGAAAAGGGATCGGGGGTATCTCTTGAATATCGGCAGCGGTCCAGACGGCGATCACGCCGGGCGCTTTCAATGCTTCTTGCTTATCGATCGAGACGATGCGGCCATGGGCTTGAGGCGAGCGCACCACACGCATGTGAATTTGATGAGGGAAGGAGATATCGCCAAGGAAACAAGCGCGTCCGGTAACCAGCGGAAGGTCTTCAAGCCGGGGGACTGAACGGCCGATATAACTGTTCTTTTTCGATGCTGCAGCGGGAAGCTCTTCGCCTTTCGCCTCCGATGAAAACTCATTACGATTGTGCGAGAAATCTTTTGCCATTTTAGTGCTCTTTCCGCCGCATGATTATCTTTCCCGGTACGACTTCTTGTGAATTGCTGCAAAATCCTTGTTCGGACGCCGAAACTGCATGCATCTTTTCCATCTCGCCGCAAATCCGGGATATGCCGGCGTACCGGGCAAGGCCTTCATGATAATGCTTTCCGATACGCGCCTGCAATGTATGCAAGTGTACACATTAATTCGGATAAGTCAATGTGACAGCCATGAATGATGCGCATCTTCCGATGCGCAAGCCGTTGCAGGCCATGACTTTCCGCATGCGGGCAGGTAATGAAGTTCATGCTTCTCCATGACCCGTTCGATGTCCTGACATATTGCGCAGGTCCGCATAATGCGACAGGACACCGTGCGGTCCGTTACGGCAGCATTACTGCGCTTTGGACAGCAAACCAAGATAGGCAAGCACTTCGTCGTGGAACATCACATCGCCATATTTGGCATTCATATCGTAAAGATTGACTTTATGGCTGAGATGGTTGCGATCGAAGACGCATTCCTCGACTATCCCGACACGGAACCCGTGCATGTAGGCTTCATTGACGCTGGCGCGTACGCAGCCGCTGGTCGAGTTGCCGCAGACGATCAGCGTATTGATGCCGAGCTGAGTCAAATACGATGCCAGCGGCGTGCCGTAAAACGCGCTGGCGCGCGACTTGTAGATCACCAGCTCTCCGGCTGCAGGAGTCAAGGGTGCGAAGAAACTATAGTCCCAGTTGACATCGCTTCCGGAATCGCGCCGCTTGGTCGCAGCCATCGGGCTGCTTGATGCATCGGCACGACTATCGCGGGTGGTATGGATTACCGGGATGCCGGCAGCGCGCGCCGCAGCCAGCAGCGAAAGCGTCGGGTCGAGCGCTTTCCAGGCCGCCGGGCCGCAGGTTTGCGGAAAGCGCTTCATGGCCTCGAGCAGCGGCCCGGGACTTTCGCCGAAGACAGCGTTGTAATTGTCGATGCACAGCAAGGCGGGACGATCGCGCAGGCCCATCCGCTCGGCATAATTGGCGCTGATGGCCCGAATCTCGTCGTCAATCACGTCTTCCCAAACATGACGGCGGGACGTGTCCGGCGATTGTTGTAATGCACTCATCGTGCTATCTCCCTGAAATCATCTGAAAACCCGGCCTATCACTGCCTTACCCTTTTTATTACCGCGTCCTCGTAAGCCTTGGTCCATTTATCCATCATGTCCAGCGATAATCCCGGGTCGATGAATTTGAGCTGCATCTTCTTCTCGGGCGTGTCGATCTTCCTGCTGGCCGGGACATTGAATCGTTTAGCCAGGATTTGCTGCGCTTCGTCACTAAGCATGAAGTCGTAGAACAGCAATGCGGCATGAGGATGAGGCGCTTTTTTCAGCAATCCTATGCCTCTGAAATAAGCAATGCCCGGAGGAATGATAAATGATTCGATCGGCGCGCCCTTTTGCTTCAACTGGGCAGGCTTGTAGTTATATATTGTCAAACCCAGGGGCACCTCGCCTGAAGCGACCATCTGGGTCAGCAGCGAATGGCCTTTGCGTACCGAGATGCCATTGGTATCGACAATATCCTTGAACAGTTTCGTTCCCTTCTCCTGTCCCAGTTCCTGCACCAATACGGCAAACCAGTCCTGGTCTTCGGCCTCGATGCCCAGCCGGCCTTTCCACTTCGGATCGAGCAGATCCTGGTAGCTCTTGGGAAGCTCTTCCTTTTTGACTTTGTTGGTGTTGTAAGCCTGGACGAAAACATCGATGCCGTATCCGACCCATTCCTTGTGGGCCAGAATTGCCGCAGGCATCATGTTGTCATGATTGGGACTCCTGACCTGCTGCAGCAGTTTTTCACGATACACCGCTTCCACCCCCGGCCCGTTATCTTCCACTATATCGACTTCGAATCGTCCGCCGCGTGCTTCGGTGGTGATTCTTTGCGTCAAACTTGACGAGCTTGCGCGCCAGTCCTTTACCTTGATGCCGTACTTTTTGGTAAAGGCTTCGATGAGGGGCCCCATGTCTTCCGGCGGCATTGAATGATACAGACTTAGCTCACCTTCTTTCCTTGCGCCCTCGATCAGACGCTGCTGGCGATTTTGTCCCTGGTAGAGCGCAATTTCCGCTACCGCCGACTCTGTCTTGTTCGACTGGGCAAATGCAGGAACAGCGGCAACCAGACTCAAAACGAACAGCAACGATGCAGCACCGGCCTTGATTATTGAATTATTCATTCGTCTCCCTTTCAACTTTGTACCCGGTTAATTCCGGCCCCCCGGCTCTTACCGCTTTACTCTATTTGCCAGCATTTCCTCGTAAGCCTTGGTCCATTTATCGTTCATGTCCAGGGATTGGCCCGGATCGACGAATTTGAGATGGAGCTTTTTCTCAGGCGTGTCGATCTTCCTGCTCGCAGGGATATTGAAGCGCTTGGTCAAAATCTGCTGCGCTTCGTCTCCGAGCATGAAGTCGTACCACAGCATCGCAGCATGAGGATGAGGCGCACTCTTGAGAAGACCTACCGCTCGAAACTGAGCGATGCCCGGGGAAATGATGAAGGAATCGATCGGCGCGCCCTTTTGCTTCAACTGGACAGGCGCGTAGTTATATAAGGTCAAAGCCAAGGGCACCTCGCCTGAAGCGACCAGATTGGCCAACAGCGAATGGCCCTTGCGCACCGAGATGCCATTGGTGTCGACTATATCCTTGAACAGTTTCGTTCCCTTCTCCTGCCCCAGTTCCTGCACCAGCAGCGCAAACCAGCTCTGGTCTTCGGCCTCGATGCCGAGCTTGCCTTTCCACTTCGGATCGAGCAGATCCTGATAGCTCTTGGGAAGCTCTTCCTTTTTGATCTTGTTGGTGTTGTAGCCCTGGACGAAAATATCGAGAGTGCTTCCCGCCCACTCCTTATGCGCCGGAATCGCCTGAGGCATCATATCGGCCTGGTAAGGAGACATGGCCTGCTGCAGCAGCTTTTCACGGCGCAGCGCCTCCATTCCCGGCAGGCTGTTTTCCACGATATCGACTTCGAACCGGCCCCCGCGTGCTTCGGTTACGATGCGTTGCAACACGCCTTCCGAGCCTGATCGCCAAACTTTTACCTTGACGCCATATTGCTTGGTGAAGACATCGGTGAGCGCTGTGATATCTCCCATCGGCATGGAGCTATACAGGCTCAACTCTCCTTCTTTCCTGGCGCCATCGATCAGACGTTGCTGGCGATTCTGTCCCTGGTAGAGCGCAATTTCCGCTACCGCCGACTCCGCCTTGTTCGACTGGGCGAATGCAGGCGCAGCGGCAACCAGGCTCAAAACGAGCAGCAAGGATGCGGTACCTGCCTTGATTATTGAATCATTCATCGATCTCCCTTTCAACTTTGTACCCCGTTAATGATAGACAGCCGGCAAGACAGTGCAATGTCATGCCGGCCGGGCCGCGATGGATGAGCGGCTTCTTGTCGTTATGTTGATGCTCGTTGCGGCGGCAAAGAAAAAGCGGCAAGGAAATTCCCCCATCGCCTCATCCCATCCCGGTTACTTGCGGCTCGATGTTTTTACGGCGTCGAAATGGCCTGACTCGATAAAGCGCAGCCACAGGCTTCCCACTACTTTGATGCTCTCTTGCGTAAACAGATAGTGGTGGAAATCTTCGACCCGTGCGACCCGGTATCTTGCGGTATAAGGCTCCATGATTTCGCGCTGCGCATCGACAACAGGCGGCGGCATCACTTCATCCTTGGTGCCATACATGTCAAGGACCCGGACTGTCTTCAATTCCTTGGGAGGATAGGAGACATCGATCAAGTCCTGGGTAAACCGGGCAAATCCATTCTTTCGATATTCAGGCGGCAGGAAATCGGATAGCCACAGGCGCATTGCCAACTCAGCAAGCGCGCCACTGTTGAAGAACATCGCCGGGTCTTCCGCGCTCTTGAACCTCGGGTCCTTCAGCGCATTCTGCCACCACAGATCCTTCGTCTCTTGCGGCACATTACTGGTATAGAAGTTGAAGTCCTTGGTTCCGCGTTCGCGCACACGCAGCGCGGATTTATCGTACGGCCAGTCAAAATTGCCGGTCTTTGCCTTGCTGTAAAAATAGGCGACGCCGGTACTGCTCGTGCCCCAGCCGAGATAGCCGTCGGGCGTCGCATGTTTGGCCAGCGGCCAGAGAAAGGCTCCGCCGGTCGACATGCCCCAATAGAGAAGCAGGGATTTCTTGCGCTCCGCGGGCGGGATTGCTTGTTCGACCGCCTTTTGGTATCCCAGCAGCATGGTCACCGGGTTTGCCGCGAGCATCTGCCGATAGAACTCCGTGCCGGGCTTCGGCACCCGTACATATTCGCTCTGCGTGGAACTGGAAGCGCCCGCGATCGGCTGGGAAGCATAGTTATCCGGCGACCAGTGCGCCTTCTGATCCCGGTTGAAAATCGGCATGCGTTCCGACAACGGCACATCTTTCCATGAACCGGTGCCATCAGCCGCCAGGAAATTCCAGCGGCCCACCCGGGTCAATGCGATGAAAGTGACGCCTCGTTTGGCGAGCCATGGGCCCATGCCTTCCTTGCCCTCGGGGGTCTCGATGAAGTCCATCCCATATTCGCTGCCGGCTTCCCCGGCCACCACCACGATCTTCTTCCCTTTGAACAGGCGAGGATGCTCAGGGTCCAGCCGCACTGTCACTTCCGTAAATTTTTTGCCATAGGAATTGAAATCGACGAATTCTATTTTCTGTTTGTAACCGGATGTCTCGGCATAATCATTCGCCGCAAGCACCTCGGCTATTTCCGCCTTGTTAAACGTAGCGTTGTCCTGCGGCAGGCTCCAGGCATGGGCGCCCCCTGCGGCAAGAATCAATGCAGCGATCGCTACCCTGCTGATGAACGGCTTTGCTTTCATGACTCCCTCTTGTTCTGACGTTTTGTACAGGTTCCTGCAATGTGCAGGCGTTAAACCATTACCGGGCTCGATCCGGCAGAGCAGGGACTTTTTTAGTTAACCCTTTTTGTCACGGTGTCTTCGTAAACCTTGATCCATTTATCGTTCATGTCAATGGCTGCTGCCGGATCGATGAATTTGAGGTGCAGCTTTTTCTCAGGCGTGTCGATCTTCCTGCTTACCGGGATCTTGAATCGTTTTGCCAGGATTTGTTGCGCTTCCTCGCTCTGCATGAAATCGTAATACAGCATCGCCGCGTAAGGATGAGGCGCTTTCTTCGCAAGGCCGATGCCCCTGAAATAAGCGATGCCGGGGGAAATGATGAATGAATCGATCGGCGCACCCTTTTGCTTCAACTGGGCAGGCGCGTAGTTAAGCGCTGTCAAAGCCAAGGGTACCTCGCCTGAAGCGACCAGATTGGCCAGCAGCGAATGGCCCTTGCGCACCGAGATGCCATTGGTATTGATAATATCCCTGAACAGTTTTGTTCCCTTTTCAGGGCCCAATTCCTGTATCAGCAGAGCAAACCAGCCCTGGTCTTCGGCTTCGATGCCCAGGCGGCCTTTCCACTTCGGATCGAGCAAATCCTGATAGCTCTTGGGAAGCTCTTCCTTTTTGATTTTGCTGGTGTTGTAAGCCTGAACGAAAATATCGATGGTGTTCCCGACCCATTCCCTGTGTGCCGGAAGTGCCTGGGGCATGATGTCGTCATGGCTGGGGGACTTGACTTGCTGCAGCAGCTTTTCACGGTGCAGCGCCTCCATTTCGGGAGAGTTGTTTTCCACGATATCGACTTCGAACCGGCCGCCATGTGCTTCGGTTACGATTCGTTGCAACACGGCTTCCGAGCCTGCCCGCCATGCCTTCACTTTGATGCCGTATTTTTTGGTGAAGGCGTCCATCACCGGCGTCATGTCGGATACCGGCATCACGTTATACAAAGTCAGTTCACCTTCCTTCTTGGCGCCTTCGATCAGGCGTTGCTGGCGATTGTCTCCCTGAAGCATGGCTATTTCAGCCACAGACAACGCTGTCTTGTTCGATTGTGCGAATGCAGGGATGCCGGCAAACAAACCGAACAGTAATAAAGCCGCAGCGGCTTTTATCGTTAAATTATTCAATCGTTTTTCCTCTCGAGATTCAATTTCAAAAATTATGCAAAGCAGGAGTTTGTCCATGTCGCCGTATCTTGCCGGATGAATGCACCGTCACTTCACCCGCCAAAGTGCAGCAGCGCGGCCTTGCCGCAGGTGCGCGGCACCAGTAGCGCGACCATCTCGCTGATTGAAGCCGACAAGTTGACCGAGCCCATCGCCACCGAATCTGCATAACGGCAGCTGTCTTTGTCGCGCCTGACTTCAGTGACGGTGGATATGCAAGCGCTTTCATAAAGATGTTGGAACGCGATGCGCTACGCTCCCCTGCCTGCCAATAGCAATTAGCGGGCCACCATCATGCAGCAGCAAAAACCCCGCAGTGCTGACATAAGCGCTCTTTGATTTCCAATCGCCGTTCGGACTATGAACACTCATGTTGCAATCTGCCCTCAATTGGTGTGCCATGAATAATTCTGGTGCGTGAAGATGCTTGAATGGTCTTTGCAAATCCAGTCGCGCTGCAGACAAGAACTAACGTACGAAAAATTTATGATGTTGCGGATTTCATGCGGAGGCATTCTGATCTTGACCGCTACTCAGGCTTGCCGACAACAGAGTGTTCCAATGTCGCCGGCAGCGATTGATGGGGTCCGGGCGCAGTTGTGCGGCAAGTTGCCCGGCACAGGCTGACAAGTTTGTCCGACATTCGAACTCCTCCTATGCTTGGTCAGGATTTGTCCTGCCTGCATGACCTTCTCGCAAATCCTTGCGCAACGCGACCTGCTCAGTGTCGAGCCCGGCTCGAATCAACCCGGCTCAGTCAGAGTAATGACTATAGGCGGCAGGTTCTCGATGTCGAGTTCAACCGGATCGGCTGCATCTTCAGCCCGATAGGCATCATCGGCAACCGGCTCGCCGACAAAACGCACGTATCAATATTTTGTTATGCATTCTTAATGTGTATGCAAGTGTACACATTAATTTGGATAAGTCAACGTGGCCGGTCCGAAGGTTTTATACCGACGTAATTGATAGTTTGCGGGGTAGGCGCGGCACCGCTTGAAGACCTGATTCGTGTCGACATCGTGCGCACGTGCGACGCATGACGCCGACGCACCCGGCGCTATCGCTTCCTGCGCAATCCGCCGCCTCTGCTCTGAGGTGAAGGAACGTCGTTCCGGTTCCTGATTTCTACTTTCTCTCGTTCCAACTGAAGCCCGTCATTGCAGCCAGTTGCAAAAGCCTTGCCGCGATGCATCGCCGAGGCGATCGCGCGTTGTCGCGCAAAGTGGCGCACAACGGAACTTTTAGCCATGGGCCTTATCCTATTGATTGCTTTAATACTAATAACAACAATGGGTGTTGATTGACGAAGACGGAATATTCATTTCTGTACCACATCAACAAAATTTCTCGTATTTACCTCTTCGCCGCATTGAGGCCAAGGCGCTCATGGGCGCAAGTCGATGGCTGACAGGCCGTGATAATCCGAACAAACAGGAGACCGATAGTGACCAAGGAAAAAAACGCGGGCGGTACCGGAAAGCGGAAACCGGCAAACGGCTCGGGGAATTCAAACGGAGATATCCGTCGCGGTGCGGGAGGTGAAATACACCAAATCGTTGGCGGCGATCATCCCGCGCTTACAACGAATCAGGGCATTCCGATTTCCGACAATCAGAACTCGCTCAAGGCCAATCCACGCGGCCCAGTCTTGCTCGAGGATTTCATCCTTCGTGAAAAGATCACCCATTTCGATCACGAGCGCATCCCGGAACGTATCGTTCATGCGCGCGGCACCGCCGCACATGGCTTCTTCGAACTGAGCAAATCCCTGGCGCAATATACGACCGCGAAGATACTCACGGAGGTCGGCGAAAAAACGCCGCTGTTTGCCCGTTTCTCAACTGTTGCCGGCGGAGCCGGCTCGGTCGATACGCCTCGCGATGTGCGGGGATTTGCCGTCAAGTTCTACACGAAAGAAGGCAACTGGGACCTTGTCGGCAACAACATCCCGGTCTTCTTCATTCAGGATGCGATCAAATTTCCGGATCTCATCCATGCGGTAAAGATGGAGCCCGACCGCGGCTTTCCCCAAAACGCGACAGCGCATGACACCTTCTGGGATTTCATCTCGTTGACACCGGAATCGATGCACATGGTGATGTGGATCATGTCCGACCGCACGATTCCGCGCTCGCTGCGCATGATCGAAGGATTCGGCATTCACAGTTTCCGTCTATTGAACGAAGCAGGCAAATCGACCTTCGTCAAATTCCACTGGCGTCCGAAGCTCGGCTTGCAATCCACCATTTGGGACGAAGCCGTCAAGATTGCAGGCGCCGATCAGGACTTCCATCGCCGCGACATGTTCGAGGCGATCGAGAAAGGCGACTTCCCCGAGTGGGAATTGGCGGTTCAACTATTCACGCAGGAGCAGGCCGACAAATTTCCTTTCGACCACCTGGACTCGACCAAGATCATTCCGGAAGAACTGGTGCCGCTGCAAGTGATCGGCCGCATGGTGCTGGACCGCTGGCCCGACAATTTTTTTGCGGAGACTGAACAGGTTGCCTATTGTCCTGCCAACATCGTGCCGGGAATCGATTTCTCGAATGATCCGCTGTTGCAGGGACGTCTTTTCTCTTATCTTGACACGCAATTGTTGCGGCTGGGATCGCCGAATTTCAACCAGATCCCGATCAATGCGCCCAAATGCCCGTTCGCCAACCACCAGCGTGACGGACGCATGCAGATGATGCAGCCCAAGGGCCGCGTGGCCTATGAGCCGAATTCCTTGTCTGAGGATTCTCCTCGCGAAACTCCGGCCAATGGTTTTCATAGCCAGGGTGCGCAAGAAAGCGGCGAGAAGGGGCGGATTCGCGCGGAAAGCTTCGCCGACCATTACAGTCAGGCGCGGCAGTTCTACCGCAGCCAAACCAAATACGAGCAGACGCATATCGCTTCGGCACTGGTCTTCGAGTTGTCCAAGGTCGACCATCTCCACATCCGTCAGGCGATGGTCGCGCATTTGCGGCATATTGACGAAGACCTCGCCAAACGCGTGGCCGATGGTCTTGCACTCGATAAATTGCCGGGCGCTCCAACGACCGCAGCGCCGGTACAGGATTTTGATCCTTCACCGGCATTGCAAATCATCGGCAAGATGAAGGACACGCTCGAAGGCCGGGCGATCGGCATCCTGATCGCGGACGGATCAGACGGCGCCGTCATCAAGGAGCTCCAGAAAGCCGCAACCGGTGCCGGCGCCAAGGTGAAGATCGTGAGCCCCAAGGTGGGCGGCGCGAAGCTTGCCGATGGCACCATGCTGAAGGCTGACGGGCAACTGGCAGGTACGCCTTCCATCATGTTCGACGCGGTCGCCGTCATCCTGTCTGCAGAAGGAGCCGACCTGCTGACCGGGGAAGCGGCCGCCATCGACTTTGTGCGCGATGCATTCGGCCATCTCAAGGCAATTGCCATCGATAGCGGTGGCCGGGCGTTGTTGGACAAGGCGAATATCGAACGGGACAAGGGCGTGCTTGATATCGACAATATCAAGGGCTTCATTACTGCGGCCAAGACGCGGCAATGGGATCGGGAGTCATCCGTTCGGATATTGGCATAAGCAAGCGCCGGCTTCAGGCAGATTCTTGAAAGTTTTTTTCCTGACATTTGTTCGTGATGTCTGGGAAAGAGCGAGCTTGAAATTAAAGAAATTAAAGGGGTCAGCATCGGTTGAGAAATTAAAGGGGTCAGCATCGGTTTGATTATCCCTTGAGCCATTAAAACCAAACCGATGCTGCCCCCTTTAATTCGCTGCCCCTTTAATTCGACTTTCTCAACAGAATCCGTCGACAGTGGCCGTTCAGCCATGCGTTGAGTTCAGTCATTTACGTACCGCAGAGCGCATGATTTCTGCAAAATTTTCCAGTTCATTTTCTGCCAAATCGGATACCGTCCAATAATCCATGCCGTCCGAAGTCCAGCGCACCAGGTGATAACCCTGACGGCCCTGTACCTTTGGCAGCGCATCCTTA
>JAQGLW010000052.1 GCA_028292665.1 Herminiimonas sp. | reverse complement strand
TTTAATCGCCAGGCGGCCTCCCTTGACGTGACGCATCATGCATTCTCCCTTACACTGCCTCCATGCCGAACCCGCAATCGCCCGTCCTCAGCGTTGATCGACGCGACCCATCAATCGTCCCTGCCGGTGGCGCCCGGCAAGTGCACCCATCGATGCACCCCGGCGGCGATGCCGTCCTCACCGGGGCCGTCACATGGCCGGCCGGTCTCCTCTTTGAAAAGCGATGCCGATATTGAATCCGACATCGAATGGCGGTGCATCCGTTTTTGCCCGCGCCGGCTTGCTGATCTATGCGTTGCTGATCGTGTATGCCAGCTGGTATCCGTTTTCAGGCTGGCACAATAACGGCCTGCCTCCGTTCGCCTATCTGTTTGCGCCGGTGCCGCATTACTGGACGATGTTCGATGTGGCGACCAACATCATCGGTTATATGCCGTTTGGCGTGCTGATGGTGTTCGCGCTTTATCCCGGAGTGCGCCGCGGCCGGGCCGTCCTGCTCGCGATCGTCAGCGGCACCCTGCTGTCGGGAACGATGGAAGCCGTGCAAACATTTTTGCCGAGCCGGGTGCCATCCAATCTCGATTTGATGACGAATGTCGCCGGCGTCTGCATCGGCGCTTTCGCAGGCATGCTGCTGACACGGACTTTTCTGGAACAAAGCCGTCTTTTGTCATTGCGGTCGCAATGGTTTTCGCACGAGGCAAGCCGCGGCCTGATCGTTCTCGCGTTGTGGCCGCTGGCGCAGATTTATCCGCAAGCTTATCTGTTCGGGCATGGCCAGATCATGCCGATCCTGTCGAACTGGCTGTCCGACTGGTTATCCATGCCAATCGATCTGGCCCAACTGCTGCGGCATGATGCCGAGCTGACAGTCGAACAATACTGGCTGTCGGAGACCATCATCACCGCATGCGGACTGACCGGCGCGGTGCTAACGCTGTCATGCCTGCTGAGCGACAAGGCGCCGAAAGCCGTGCTGGCGTTTCTGCTGATTGCGGCAGCGGCCTTGATCAAGTCGCTGGCAAGTGCGCTGCTGTTTTCTCCGGAAAACGCCTTCGCATGGTTGACGCCGGGCGCGCAAGGCGGCCTGCTGATTGGCGCGATGATGCTTTCGGGTCTTGTCTTTGCACCGGCAGTCGCGCAGCGCCGTGTCGCGGCATTGGCATTGATAACAAGCCTGGCGGTCGTCAACGTGGCGCCCGCCAATCCGTATTTCATTGCGACACTACAAACCTGGGTGCAGGGGAAATTCCTCAATTTCAACGGAGCGGCGCAATTCCTGTCGCTGCTGTGGCCGT
Source organism: Herminiimonas sp. (assembly GCA_028292665.1). Taxonomy (GTDB): domain Bacteria; phylum Pseudomonadota; class Gammaproteobacteria; order Burkholderiales; family Burkholderiaceae_D; genus JAQGLW01. The sequence goes on along the minus strand of JAQGLW010000052.1, from coordinate 26,406 downwards.
TTTTCACGGTCTGGTTTCTGTATCATCCGGTACATCGGCTGAAGCAAGAATAAACGCGGTGTATCATTCGCTGACAGGCACGCTGAAAACAAAACCGGATCGTGCCGAATCAATAACGAAACGGGTTTTACATGACTGACAAACCGTACTACCAGCAACATGTATTTTTTTGCATGAATCAGCGCGATGACGGACGTCCGTGCTGTTCCGACCGCGGCGCGCAGACCGCGCAGGAACATGCGAAGCGCCGCATCAAGCAACTCGACCTGAACGGCGAGGGCAAAATTCGCATCAACAAGGCGGGGTGCCTCGACCGTTGCGAAGAAGGCCCGGTGCTGGTGGTTTATCCGCAAGGCACCTGGTACACCTATGTCGACCAGATGGACATCGATGAAATCATCGATGTCCATCTGGTCGGCGGAAAAATCGTCGAGCGTCTGAAAATTTGAATTATCGGGGACAAGGTTTACAAGGCGCCGCAGCGCCGGATTATCCCGGCTCCCTTGAGGGAACTCTGTCCCGAACCGGTTACAACAATGAACATCCACACCCAGCATTTCTTCATCACCGGCGCCGTCGGGCAACTCGAGTGCGCGCTGGACTTGCCTGAATCGTCACAGTTTGCGACGCCGCGCGGCCTGGCCCTGATTGCGCACCCGCATCCGCTATACGGCGGCACGATGGATAACAAGGTCGTGCAGACGCTGGCGCGCGCTTTTGTCGCAATCGGCTATGTCGCGGTGCGAATGAATTTTCGCGGTGTCGGCGGCTCCGCAGGCGTGCATGACGAAGGACGCGGCGAAACCGACGACATGGCGTTGCTGCTGGCTCACATGCAGCAGCAGTATCCCGGTCTGCCGGTCGCGCTGGCCGGTTTTTCATTCGGCACTTTCGTCCAGGGACAGCTGCAGCAACGCCTGACCGCACAAGGCATGCCGGCGGAACGGCTGGTGCTGGTCGGCTGCGCTGCCGGCAAATGGCCGATGCCGACCGTACCGGCCGATACCATCCTGATTCACGGCGAACTCGACGATACCATTCCGCTAATACGCGTACTGGACTGGGCGCGTCCGCAGGACTTGCCGGTCATCGTGATCCCGGGCGCCGATCATTTTTTTCACCGTAAGCTGCAACATATCAAGAACCTGGTAGTCGAAATGTGGCGTCGCGATAGCGTCTGACACAATAAAGCAGCGCTATAATCCTCAACTTGTTTTATCTTTCAATCGGGCTCTGCATATGCAGGGCCCCCTCACCTGTCCGCCCATGAAAAAATTATTCGCAGCTCTGGCTGCCGCCGTCTTGTCAATATCCGCCGCACTGGCGCAAAGCCTTCCGGCCCCGACCATCGCCGCCAAATCGTGGCTGCTGCTCGATGCAACCAGCGGTCAGGTCATCGCGTCGCAGGAACCCAACATGCGCATCGAACCGGCCTCGCTCACCAAGCTCATGACAGCCTATCTGGCGTTCGCCGCCATCAAGGAAAAAAGGCTCGACCTGAACCAGATGGTCAACGTGTCGGTCCGCGCCTGGAAAGTCGACGGCGACAGTTCCAAGATGTTTATCGATCCTGCCACACCGGTCAAGGTCAACGACCTTTTGTACGGCCTGATCGTACAGTCCGGCAACGATGCGGCCGTTGCGCTGGCCGAAGCTGTCGCCGGCACCGAAGATGCATTCGCCGTGTTGATGAACCGCGAAGCGGAACGCATGGGCCTGAAATCGACGCACTTCAGCAACTCGCACGGATTGCCCAGCCCTGAAAATTATTCGACCGCGCAAGACCTGTCGGTATTGGCATCGCGTTTGATCATCGACTTTCCGGAGCTGTACAAGATTTATTCGACCAAGAGCTTCACCTACAACAAAATCAAGCAGCCCAACCGCAACCGTCTGCTATGGCTCGATCCCACTGTCGACGGCATGAAAACCGGCCACACGCAAAACGCGGGCTTTTGCCTGATCTCGACCGCCAAGCGTCCGAACGGCAAAGGCGACCGGCGTCTGATTTCGGTACTGCTCGGCGCCCCTTCCGACCAGATCCGCGCACAGGAAAGCCAGAAACTGCTGAACTGGGGTTTCCTCAATTTCGACACCGTGAAGCTGTATGGCAAGGACCAGGCAGTGGCAACGCCGGAAGTATGGAAAGGCACGCAAAACCAGATCAAGCTCGGCTTCAATCACGACATCTTCGTCACTGTACCCAAGGGCATGGCCGACAAGCTGAAATCCGTGCTGGAACGCAAGGATCCGCTGGTGGCGCCAATCGCGCAGAACAGCAGAATCGGCACGCTCAAGCTGATGGCCGACGGCAAACTATTGACCGAATTGCCGGTGCTGGCGCTGGAACAGGTAAATCAGGCCACCATTTTTGGCCGCGCCTGGGATTCGGTCCGCTTGTGGGTGAAGTGATACAGGGACAATGAACGGTTCGACGGCGGCAGAGTTTGCCTGCCGGGCAGTTATTTCGCCGCCGTCCGATCGCGGTTCATCGTTATCCCGACTCTCGACGGATGACATTCCGGCAAGGCCGCAGCCCCTGTCGATCGGCAGACGAAAGGCCCGTTCAGAAATCATCAACGGCCTTTCGCATACTTTATTTGCATAACCAACAGGACGTGATTATGCAAGAATTGCTTATTCGCGATTCCACAGGAACACACCATGAATGATCCGCTCGTCTACCTCAACGGTGCAATGACGCCGCTATCCAAAGCCACGATTCCGGTACTCGACCGCGGCTTCATTTTCGGCGACGGCATCTATGAAGTCATCCCGATTTACGGCCGCAAGCCGTTCCGCTCGGAACAACACATGGCGCGCCTGTTCCGCAGCCTTGCCGCGATCGGTATGCCGAATCCGCATAGCAAGGAACAGTGGATGGAATTGATCGGCAAGGTGGTCGCGGCACATCCGGCGGATGACCAGATGGTGTACATGCAAGTCACGCGCGGCGTCGCCAAACGGGCGCATGCCTTTCCGCAGGAAGTGACGCCGACGGTGTTCATCATGACCAATCCGATCGTGCTGCCATCGGCGCAGGCGCGCGCCGACGGCGTCGCCTGCGTATCGATGGAAGACAAGCGCTGGCTGCGCTGCGAGATCAAATCGACATCATTGCTCGGCAATGTGCTGGCAGCGCAGAATGCGGCGGAAAACGATGCGGTCGAGGCGATCCAGTTCCGCGACGGCTTTTTGACGGAAGCATCGTCATCCAACGTATGGATCGTGAAAAACGGCAAACTGATGGGGCCGCCGAAAGACAATCTGATCCTGGAAGGCATTCGCTACGGATTGATCGAGGAATTGTGCGCGGCGAAGGGCATCCCGCTCGAGGCGCGCCGCATCGCACGCGTCGAAGTATTCGCGGCCGACGAGGTGCTGCTGTCGTCAGCCACCAAGGAAGTGCTGCCGGTAGCCAGCATCGACGGCCAGGCTATTGGAAACGGCAAGCCCGGCCCCATTTATCAACAGTTATACGCGGCTTATCAGGAAGCGAAAGCGGCTTGAAGCCCGACGAATCCCAGCCCGGAATCAACTGCCGATGATGAATGCCATGCCTGAACCGACCGAGAGCCTAATAGAATATCCGAGCGACTTTCCCATCAAGATCATGGGCGCGATGCAGGACGCGTTCGCGCAAACGATGGTCGAACTGATCATGCTGCATGACCCGACCTTTCATCCCGACAAGATGGAGATGCGCCCTTCCGCCAAGGGAACTTACCTGGCGCTGACCGCGACAGTGCGCGCCACCAGCCGCGAACAGCTCGACAACCTGTATCGCGCGTTGACATCGCATCCGATGGTCAAGGTGGTGCTGTAATTTTCACGAACCGGCATCGGCCTCCCGCCAGCCGCTCTGCGCCTTGAACTGCTCGATCTCGGCCAGCAGCCATGTGCGGAAAGCCTGCACCTGCGGCTTGTGCAGCGCATGCGGTGCGCACACGAAGTAATACGAGTGCATGCAGTTGACCGTCACATCGAACAGGCGCACCAATTCTCCCGCTGCGATTTCCTGCGCCGTGACCACATGACGCACCAGCGCGATACCGCGGCCGCTGGACGCCTGGCGGACCAGCATCGACAGGTCCTGAAACAATACACCGCCGGTCGGTTCCGGCAGATTCACGCCGGCCGCATGGAACCACGGCGTCCATTGCTCGTCTTCATACGAACGCAACAACGTATATTCCGCCAGCTCATCCGGTGAAGCCGGCAGATGCCCGCCGTTATAGTTCGGGCTCGCCACCGGATAGTAGTAGTCCCCCATCAGCTTTTCAACCACAAGGCCCGGATAATGGCCGCCGCCGAAGCGGATGCCCACATCGACCGGTTCGCGGACAAAGTCGGTCAGCTGGCCGCTCGATTGCAGCACCACTTCGGTATCCGGATGCAGATCGATGAATTTCCCCAGGCGCGGCGCGAGCCAGCGCGACGCGAAAGACGGCAGCGTCGTGATGGTCAATCGCTTGTGCTGCGTGCTGCTCCTTATCGCATCGGCGGCACGAGCGATTTCGGTCAACGATTTGCGCAGCGTGGCCGCGAAGCGTTCACCCTCCGGCGTAATCGTGAGCCGTTTGCCATGCCGGGAAAACAAGGGCACTCCCAACTCCTCCTCCAATGCACGCACCTGATGGCTGATCGCGCCATGGGTCAAGTGGATTTCTTCCGCCGCACGCGAAAAATTCTGGTGCCTGGCGGCAGCCTCGAATGCCCGCAATGCTGCAAGATTCGGCAATTTACGCAGATCGGCCATGTTTTATGTGAATAAAATTAGCAAGAGAATCGAAAATATATCGTTTTGCGCGGCCCTGCGCAACGACTATATTTGTTCCTGTGAGGCGCTGATTGCGTGCTTGAGCGTCAAAGCTTCGATCCAATGCGTCACTTGCCAATGGAGTTAGCCATGAGAATATCATTCACCCAAAAAACCCATGCCATTATGGCCGGGCATGCCGTTTCCGGAATTGCGGAACAGGCACAAACCATACGGGTTGCATGCGGCCGGGTCTGGATAACCATCGAAGGGATGCTGCACGATCATTGGCTATCCGCCGGCGAGTCGCTGGTTGTTGCGCCGGGACGGCTGGTTGTGATCGAGGCGGACAACGTCGACAGCCGGGTGGACCTCCGCGATCCGGGCGGCAAGCGCCGTCAGTTTGGATTGCCGGCTGCACGGCGCTTTATTGCGCCATGGCTGGCAGGAAAGGAAGCAAATTGCTGTTGAGACAGGCCCGGACGGCAAGCGTCATTTTCTGTACACTTGCCTTCTATGCCAGCAACACAAACAGCACCGGCCATCATTCGGCGCGGACTGGAATCTTACGAAACCAGTTTCGCCGCAATGCGCGCTTTCACCGACCATCGTACAGCCGATACGCCCGATCAGTTATGGATCGTCGAACATCCGCCGGTATTCACGCTGGGCCTGGGCGCCGATCCATTGCATGTGCGCGAACCGCATGCGATTCCGGTGGTGCAAACGGATCGCGGCGGCGAAGTCACCTATCACGGACCGGGGCAGGTCGTGATCTATCTGCTGATCGATCTGCGGCGCAACAAGCCCGGCGCCCGCCTGTTCGCGCGCGAATTCGTCAATAAAATCGAGCAGGCTGTGATCGACACCCTGGCAGCGTATAATCTGGCGGGTGAACGCAAGCCCGGCGCACCGGGAATTTATATATCGAACGGCGACCGGCAAGGTGCAAAAATCGCCGCGCTCGGCTTGAAAATACGCGCTAACGGATGCACCTATCACGGCGTGTCGCTTAATGTCGATATGGATCTGACGCCGTTTTCATGGATCAATCCCTGCGGTTTCGAAGGGCTGGAAACAATCGACATGAAAGCACTCGGCGTTGAAGCGCAATTGCAAGACGTGCAGTCAGCGCTCGCTCACAACTTGAAGAACTTAATGACGACCTGACTCTATCCCCTGTCGTCCTGATGAACAACCTGCCATATGACCACCGAGAATAAATCGCTCGCATCCTCGACCTACAACGCAAGCGACAAGCAAAAAGGCGCCGGAAAAACCGCGCGCATTCCGATCAAGATCGTGCCGGCTGAAAGGCTGCCGAAGCCTGACTGGATCCGCGTCAAAGCGGCATCGCCTTCGACCCGCTTCTATGAAATCAAGGATATCCTGCGCGCCAACAATCTGGTGACAGTATGCGAAGAAGCGTCCTGCCCGAATATCGGCGAATGCTTCGGCAAGGGCACCGCAACCTTCATGATCATGGGCGACAAGTGCACCCGCCGCTGCCCGTTCTGCGACGTCGGCCACGGCCGGCCCGATCCGCTGGATGCGAACGAACCGGAAAATCTGGCGAAAACCATTGCGGCGTTAAAACTCAGTTATGTCGTTATCACATCGGTCGACCGCGACGATTTGCGCGATGGCGGCGCCGGCCATTTCACCGAATGCATTCGCCGCGTGCGCGAGTTGTCTCCGGCGACGCGCATCGAAATCCTGACGCCGGACTTCCGCGGCCGCATGGACCGTGCGCTGGAAATCCTGAAAGCCGCACCGCCGGATGTAATGAACCACAACCTGGAAACCGTGCCGCGCCTGTACAAGGAAGCACGCCCCGGTTCGGATTACGAATACTCGCTGAACCTGCTGAAGCGCTTCAAGGCGCTGCATCCGGACATTCCGACCAAATCCGGCATCATGGTCGGCCTCGGCGAAACCGATGAAGAAATCCTGCAGGTGATGCGCGACTTGCGCGCGCACGATGTCGACATGCTGACCATCGGCCAATACCTGATGCCGAGCGGCGACCATCTGCCGGTGCGGCGCTACGTGCATCCGGATACGTTCAAGATGTTCGAGGAAGAAGCGTACAAGATGGGATTCGCGCACGCCGCGGTAGGAGCAATGGTGCGCAGTTCATATCATGCGGATCAGCAGGCGCATGGAGCGGGAGTGGTTTGAGTTTTGTGTTGAGCAAATAAAAAGGCGCCATCGGCGCCTTTTTATTTGTCCAGGGACGATTATGCAGCCAGCGCCTTCTCCAGCAACTGATGCAGCGCGGCGAACTCGGGCTCGCCGATATAACGCTTGATGATGTTGCCGTTCTTGTCGATCACGTAGGTGGTCGGCGTCAATTTGACATCGCCGAACGATTTCGCCAGATCGCCTTGTGCATCGAGTGCGACCTTGAACGGCAGATTGCGCGTCTGCGCATAATTCAGCACATAGTTCGGCGGATCGTAACTCATCGCGACCGCGACGAATTCCAGTCCCTTGCCTTTGTATTTATTGTAGGTTTCGACCATCTGCGGCATCTCGTGCACGCAAGTCGTGCAACTGGTGGCCCAGAAGTTGACCATCACGACCTTGCCGCGCAGACTTTCCGATGTGATTTTTTCACCGTTCAATCCGGTGAACGTCACGTTAGGCGCGGGTTCTTTCGCCGATAGCGAGAAAAACCCGATGACGGCCATAACCAGAATAACGATAACGGCAAGCGCCTTGGTCCATACGGGCTTGCGAGATGCTGCGGGTGTCTGCGGTTGCATGATTGTCCTGCCTGTGCTCGTTAAGAGTCGATTCGGCCATTATAGTCATTTAACGGCGCGGCTGCCGCCATATACGGCAACTCGCTATGGACGTAAATAAACGAAACCTTCTTTCGCCTGCAATCGTGCGATTTCGACCACGCCGGCCGGGACTATTTTTGCTTCCGGCAACACTTGCGACACCGGTATGTCGTGCGCGGTGAGCGTGTTATTGCAGATACGGAATTCCACGCCTTGCGCGGCCAGTGCGCTGACTGCCGCGTCAAACGGCTTGCCGTTGCGCTCTTTTGCGCCGGCCAGCAAAAACCGGACGCCTTCACCGAGCGCCACCACGACAATTTTGGTGTCCGGTTCGGCCTTCAGATGATTGCGAATATTGGCCATTGCGCGCGATGCCTGATCGATGCCGTCGGCCAGGTGATAGACCACCTTGATCCGATCTTCCGCCCATGCCGGGGAAGTCAGGCTCGAGCCCGCTGCCAATGCAAGGAATCCGCCCGCAAGAGTCTTCAGGAAAGTGCGCCGCATGATGCATCCTTTATGTTCGGTGACAATGATTTATCCGGGCAAGCGCAATGGCAGGCCGTAGTGGCTGAAATCATTTTTGATCGTGCAATATATCACTCATCCGACAGCGCGCAATCGGTATAAGTTGCCGCGACCGCCGGCGGCATCGGCGCCTCCAATGCCGCGCAAATTGCGCGCAGCAGATCCGCGGTAGCGAGCGGAAGGATATCAGCCTCGCCCGCCGCCGCCAGCAGCGACTTGATCAATGCCGGCTTGGCCAGCGGCGCAAGCTGGTTCACGCGATCCAGCGCCGTCCTGACTTGAGCAAACCGGATCATCGAAACGGCCGATAAATCCGACGGCGACAAACCGAGTTCCGGGCAGCGCGCCGCACCGCGCATGAAGGCATCCAGCGGCGTTTCATCCGGAGCCTGATTCGCGGTAGATACGGCGATGTGGGCCACCAGCGACAGCAGCGTTGCACATTCCTGTTTCAATGCGGCCGGACCGGCAAACCTGACCGGCGTCGCACGCCCGGCGCGCGCATCGAGCCGGCGCGTCAAGATGGTCTGCAGCACGAATTCCGTCAGCGTGATTTTATTATCGGCGGCAATCAGGCGCTCCACCGCAGCCAGCAATTTTGCACGATCTGCGTCCGACAGTTGCTTGAGCGCGGGCATCGTCAAATCCAGCAACGGCAGGCGCGCGTTTTTCGGCAGCCTGTCGATCGACTCGGCAAGATACGCGGCCAGCGCAGCCTGCTGCGTGTCCCCGATCAATTGCTGGATTTGCTGGATTTGCCGATCGCGCCCGGCGCCGCGCTCCAGCAGCAATGCATACACCACCGCGCATGCGGCTTGCGGGTCGCGCACGGCGCCATCGAGTTCCGGCGCCAGGCGGATTTTTTCGACTATGCTGCGGCCGAATTCAATCGACGGCGCCGTTGCGGCCGAGACCGGCGCACCCTCTGTGAAGCCTGATGCAATGAAAGGAATATCCGGCAGCATGGCCGCAGTTGCGCCGGCCTCGGCCATTTCAGGCGCATCGAGAAGTTCGACGCTTTTGCCGTAAATCCGGCGCAGACGCACGGCGATCGGCGGATGGGTGGCGAACATGCCGGATATCAGGCTTGGTCTGGACGCGCCCAGAAAAAGATGAGAAAGCTGTTCCGCGTTCGGATGATCGATGCGTGAACCCGGTTTCATTTCACGCGACAGGCCGCCGATCTTGCGCAATGCGCCGCCGATGCCGCCCGGATTGCGCGTGAATTGCACAGAACTCGCGTCCGCCAGGAATTCGCGCTGGCGCGATACGGCGGACTTGATCAGCCTGCCGAAAAAGACGCCGATATAACCGATCAGGAATAGCGCGATGCCGAGCGCCAGCATGATCAGCTGCAACGACGGGCCTTTATCGTCGCGGCTGCGCGGCCCCGAAAACCGCGTGCCGAAGTTCATCAGATGCTGGCCGAAGCTCGCGATCATCTGGATGCCGAACAACACGCCGATCAGGCGTACGTTGAGCCGCATATCGCCGTTCAGGATATGGCTGAATTCATGCGCGACCACGCCCTGCAGTTCATCGCGCGTCAAGCGGCTGATCGCGCCGCGCGTCACTGCAACGACCGCTTCGTTCGCGGTATAGCCGGCCGCAAATGCGTTGATCGCGCGCTCCCGGTCGAGCACATACACCTTGGGGCATGCGATGCCCGATGCCAGCGCCATTTCCGCCACCACATTCAGCAGCCGCTTTTCCTGCAGGTCCTGCGACGCCGGCGACACCATGCGTCCTCCGGCCATTTGCGCCACCGCATCGCCGCCATCGCGCAGGTTGAACATTTCGATCAATGTTCCGCCGACAATCAGTCCCAGGGTAATCACGGTATTGGTGGCGAAAAATCCTTTCGGATAGAAATGGGCGCCTGACAGCCGGCCGCCTTGCGCCCATATCCACAGCACGGCTGCCACGATGTTGACCGCAACGACGATTGCGATTACTGCGAGCGCGAACAGGATTACGAGCGTTCTGGTTTGACGCCTTGCTTGATGTTGTTGTTCGAAAAAATTCATTGCAAGTTGCCAGGCGCTCTTGCCGATTTCATCCCTTTGGGATTAAACGCCATGGTGCATGAAATCAGAACGAGACCTTGACGGCTTTGCGCTCTTCCGGCGACTCGGTCGCCTGCAGCAGTTCCGCCGATTTGAAGGCGAACAGGTTTGCGATCATCGAACCGGGAAACTGCTCAAGCGATGTGTTGTATTGCATCACGCCGTCGTTGTAGGCCTGGCGTGAAAATGCGATCCGGTTTTCGGTGCTGCTCAGTTCTTCGGTCAACTGCATCATGTTTTGATTGGCCTTCAGGTCCGGATAGGCTTCCGACAGCGCAAACATTTTGCCGAGCGTGGAACTCAACGCTCCTTCTGCCGCAGCCATCTGCTGCACGGCGGCCGCATTGCCCGGATCGGCCACAGCCTTCACATTGGCGGCAGCCGCCTGGTTGCGCGCGGCGATCACCGCTTCCAGCGTGTCGCGCTCGTGTTTCATGTAGCCTTTGGCGGTTTCGACAAGATTCGGAATCAGGTCATGGCGCCGTTTCAATTGCACGTCGATCTGCGAGAATGCATTTCTGAACTGGTTACGCAGGCTGACGAGCCGATTGTAAGCGCCGACGGCCCAGAACACGACCAGCAAGATAATCGCCAGCAGGACAATGACTGCGATCATGGTTTTCTCCCAAAAAAAAGCCGCCGGACAGAATGTCCGTCGGCTTAATATATCATTCAAAAACCGGCTATCGGATTAATCCGGCATCACTTTCTGCTTTGATTGTCCGGGACGTTGGCCAACTGTTTCAGTTCGTCGTCGGTAATGTATTCGAACACCTTGACCACTTTTTGCACCCCGCCGACATTGCGCGCCACTTCGCCGGCGAGCCGGCCTTCGCGTTGCGTGACACGGCCCATCAAGTAGACCACGCCGCGCTCGGTGACCACCTTGATCGAATTCGCATAAAGATCCTTCGCATCGACGAAGGAGGCCTTCACCTTGCCGGTGATCAGGGTGTCGTTGGAGCGGGACGTGAAGCTCGATGCGCCGGCAATCGCCAATTCGTTGACAACCGACTGCACGCCTTCGATGGCGGACACTTCGCGCTCGGCCGCTGCTTTCATCGCCTCGTCTTTTACTTCGCCGGTCAGCAGGACCTTGCGGTTGAAGCTGCTCACGTTGACATGGCCGCCGTCGCCGACCGCGCCGGGTATGTGCGATTCGCCTTTGACCACAATCGTCTTGTCCTCGGTCTGCGCGCCAAAGGTGCGGCGGTCGGTTGCGGCGATGGTGCCCATGACGGCGCTGCCGACCGCCATTTCAAGGCAGCCCTGCAAACTCACCATGACGGCTCCGCACAATGCGATCGTGGCCAGCGGCCGCCGCATGCTTGCCCAGCCGCGCTGCCATTCGCATTTATTGATGAACCGGCCTTTACTCATTCGCATCTCCTCCGAATAGCGCGACGTCGATGCCGTCGCACAAACAATGAATCGTTAATAAATGCACTTCCTGTATCCGTGTGGTACGGTCGTGCGGCACGCAGATGTGCACATCCGCTTCGGTCAACTGCTTGCCCATTACGCCGCCGCCCTTGCCGGTCAATGCGACGATGCGCATGTCGCGCTCCAGCGCAGCATCGATCGCGGCAACCACATTGGCCGAATTGCCGGAAGTCGATAGCGCGAAAAGCACATCTCCCGCCTGCCCGAACGCCTGCACCTGCTTGACAAAGATTTCCTTGTAACTGTAATCGTTGCCCACAGCGGTCAGAATCGACGTGTCGGTGGTCAACGCCAGCGCAGGCAGTGGCAGGCGCTCCCGCTCGAAGCGCCCGACCAGTTCGGCGGCGAAATGCTGGCAGTCCGCAGCTGAACCGCCATTGCCGCAAGCGAGAATCTTGTTGCCATTAGACAATGCCGTGAACATAAGTTCCACAGCCTGCTCAATCGGTTGCGCCAGCTGGGTCGCGGCTCGAATTTTTAATTCGGCACTTTCGCGGAAGTGCCCGAGGATGCGTTGATTAATCATGATGTCGGGGATTATAGTGGGTATCGGGATTTGAAACGATTTTGATACAGTGGTTCTGGTCGAGGCAAGTCATGGTATCTCATTCATCTATCGCATTCTGCAGCCAGCTCAGCTCGGCGCCGTCGATCGCGACTACGTCAAAGCGGCATGCAGGCGGCGTTCTGTAGCGCTGCAAATAAATTTGCGCGGCAATGACCAGGCGCGCCTGCTTGGCCGCCGTCACGCTGGCCGCTGCCCCGCCGTGCCGGTTGTCGGCACGTTTCCTGACTTCAACGAATACCAGCATACCGCGCTGCTGCATGACGAGATCGATCTCGCCGCCCTTGCAGCGAAAATTGCGTTCAACCAGTGTCAATCCTTGCCGCGTCAGATAGGCGAGCGCATCGTCTTCTCCGGCCTGGCCCCGGATTTGTTTGTCGGTGCGCGGCCGCATCAGTGCGTTAAAGAGCTCCTTCATCGAGCGCCGGACAGCGGCACCACTGCACCGCTCCGATAAATCGCATGCACCTCGAGACGTCCGAAACGGGCCATGCTTTTGCCGAAATCGACTGTCAATCTGCCGGTCACGCCATCGATTTCGAAATGCGTGCGCTTCAATGCGATTTCCTTCGCTACCCGGTAGGCGTCGATACCCAGCGCGTAAAGCCGCTCCAGGTCGGCGCTGCGCTTCTGGTCCGCATTGACAAACAGAGGCGGATAAATCATCACGGCCGGATGATCCGCCTGCAATTGCCACGGCATATCGACCAGGCGCACACCGTTCATTTGGGGAACCCGGTCGGCCGCAACCCAATCCGCCAGGGCCAGCGGGTTCAATTGCGAGGTGCCGTAGAAAGCGACATCGTTGCCGATCACCAGCCGTGTTTGCCTGGCTTGTTCGGCATCGAGCGCGGCGAACAGCAACGCGGGCTTTTCTTCCTGAATGCGGTTTTTAAGCTGGGCCAGGCCGCTTGCACTCAAATATCCGCTGGATGCACCCAGCTCGACCGACTCCAGTTCCCGGCCATGATGCTGCCATTGGGTTCCGAATGCCTTCGCCGCGCGGCGCTGCCACGCGGCGTCGGTCGAAATGATCAATGCTTTGCCGCCGATCTTGCCGGCACTGGCCCAGTCGGCGACCTGGCGCGCCTCTTCCTCGACCGACAATCCCATGACCAGCATAGTCTGCGGCAATGCGATTTCGGCATCCTCCTGGATATCGGCTTGCGTCAGCGCGATGGTCGGCTTGGTAACCGTGCCGCTCTGCGCAATTGCGGTGACGCCGCTGCGCGATAGCGGGCCGACGACGATATCGTTGCCGGACAGCGCGGCGCCATAGACGGACAATATGTCTTGCGGTGCGTCTCCCGTTTCAATCACGTTGATCGTCAGGCTGCCGTCTTTTTCACGCTCGTTTGCCGCCAGAAAACCGGCGCGCACCGCATCCGCCGCCGAGCCGAGCGCATCCGAGCGCAGCGGCAGCAATAGCGCGATACGAACCGGCGCCGGCTGCTGGGGCAACGATGGAGCGACCGGCACGGATGCCGGGTCGCCCGCCGTCTCGGGCGAAACGGTAATGTCGTTTTGAGCAGATCTGATCGGCGCATTCGATGGTCCGATCCGCTCGGCAGCACCGGTCGCCGGAGAAAAGCCTCGAGGTATGCCTGCCGCGGTTGTATTTGCCTGCGCAGGCGCGCACAATCCACCGAGTACACTTGCCAGCAACAGCACTTTCGTCAATTTGCACAACATCGTCGGCCCCCAATGACCCAGTCTACCGTCAGCTATCCTGCCAATTTGCCAATCATGCATGAAGTAGCACGTCAAATTTATCCTGTATCTGCATTATATGTGCTGGCAACGCCTATCGGAAATGTCGGCGATATCACGTTGCGTGCATTGCATGCGCTGTCGATGATGGATGCGGTTGCCTGCGAAGATACGCGCAACACGGCGCATTTGCTGACGCGCTACGGCTTGTCGAAAAATCTGATCGCCGCACACCAGCATAACGAACGGGAAGTCGCCGACAAGCTGATTGCCCGGCTGCAAGCGGGCGAGCGCATTGCCCTCGTATCCGATGCAGGCACGCCTGCCGTATCCGATCCGGGCGCACGCATCGTCGATGCCGTGCTGGCCGCAGGACTGCGCGTCATTCCGCTGCCCGGAGCGTCGGCTGCCGTTACCGCGTTGTCGGCCGCCGGCCTGGTCAACGACAGGTTTTATTTTGTCGGCTTTCTGCCGGCCAAAGCCAGGCAGCGCGATACTGCTCTGTCGCATTTGCGCGCGGTGGCTGCAACGATGATGTTCTATGAAGCGCCGCACCGGATCGTGGAGACTGTCGATGCATTGGCAACGATGTTCGAACCGACGCGGCAAATCGTCTTCGCGCGTGAACTGACCAAGCTGTTCGAAGAGATTCATCGTTGTTCGTTGGCGCAAGCCGCCGCCTGGCTGGCGGCGGATGCGAACCGGCAAAAAGGGGAATTCGTCATTCTGCTCGAAGGCGCGGCCGCCGCGGCCGAGTCCGATGAACTGGAGGCGGAACGCATACTCGCGATCCTGCTGGCCGAATGTCCGGTCAAACAGGCCGCCGCGCTGGCGGCGCAAATCACCGGCAAAAAAAAGAATGCTCTGTACGAACGGGCGCTGCAGATGAAACGGCAATGACTTCATCCGTATTGTCAATTCATCTGGATGATCCATCAGCCTGGCGCTGCACGATGACCGGTTTGGCAACTCCGGCGGTCTGCAGCTGTTGTATCGCCGCGTCGGCATCGCTGCGATTGGCGAACGGACCGCTGTAAATGCGGTACAGGACGCCGTTTTGCACGACTTCCAGCGACGGCAGCGTGCCGATCCAGTCTCGCGCAAGCCGGGTGCGCACCGCTTCCGCATTCGCTTCTTGCGTATAAGCGCCGAGCTGCAAATAAAAGCCGCCGGCAGCCGCTGCATTCGAAGGATCGATCGTAATGAGGGCCGGCATCGATGAACCCGTATTGAGGGCATCGGCGGTCGAAGTATTCGCGCCAGGCGACGCGGGCTGGACCAGCGGCGCAGACTCGGCCGCAGACGACATCGGCGCCATCGGTTGCGGTTGTTGCGGCCCCGGCTGTTTATTGCCGGTCATGCGCGCAATTTCATCCGGCAGCAGCCGCTCGACTTCCAGTATGGTGCTGCCATGGGAAATGTATCCCAGCTTCAGCGCGGCGGTATACGACAAATCGATAATGCGGCTGGAATGGAACGGACCGCGATCGTTGACCCGGACAATGATTTGCTTGCCGCTCGCGACATTGGTCACCCGTGCGTACGATGGAATCGGCAACGTCGGATGTGCGGCGGTCATCTTGTACATGTCGTACAGTTCGCCGGACGAGGTTTTCTGACCGTGAAATTTCTTGCCGTACCAGCTGCCCAACCCGCGTTGCCTGAAAGGGCGGTCGTCGGTGATCGGCGTATAGGTTTTGCCGAACACCACATAAGGGCGGTTGCCCCTGCTGGAATAAGGCTCGATTTTCGGCTCGGCATCCGGCGTATCGTACAGCCCGTCCGGTATTTTGTCGCCGGGACCGTCATCCTGATAATAGCCGCCGCGGCCTGATCCGGCCGGCGGCAGAACCGGCAATCCTTTCGTGCCGGGAGCAGGGGCCGATTGGCGCCTGGACGCTGAATCCGCAACCGGCGAGCCTGTTTGCGGCACGCTGCCGCAGCCGGCCAATGCCAGTGCCGCTGCAATCAAAAATGGTGCAACGCCTTGCCGATGGCGAAATCGCATCCGCATCGCATTTCCTTTTTTCTTGGAGAGGCTGACAAAATGCCGATGGCAAGGCGCGTCGACGCAGACAGTACGGTAGTACGGCAAGGAGACGCAACGCCGCAAGCGGCATTTTTCAGACGCTCCTATGTTTGCACCAATTTGCGGTGGCGCTGGATACTCATCAATATGCCGGCGCCCAATCCGAGCGTCACCAGCGCAGTGCCGCCATAACTCATGAAAGGCAGCGGTACGCCGACCACCGGCAGAATGCCGCTGACCATTCCCATATTGACAAAGGCATACGTAAAGAAGATCAGCGTAATCGCACCTGCCAGCAACCGGGCAAAAAAGGTCGGCGCATTGGCGGCGATGATGAGCCCGCGGCCGATCAGCAGCAGGTACAGCACCATCAGTACGCTATTGCCGATCAGTCCGAATTCTTCCGAAAATACCGCGAAGATGAAGTCGGTAGTTCGTTCGGGAATGAATTCCAGATGCGCCTGGGTGCCATGCAGCCAACCCTTGCCGGTAATGCCGCCGGAACCGATTGCAATGGTCGACTGGATGATGTGAAAGCCTTTGCCGAGCGGGTCGGTGGTCGGGTCGATCAACGTCATGATGCGCGCGCGCTGATAGTCGTGCAGCACCGACCACACGAGCGGCAGGCTTGCGCCTGTCGCGACAACCAGGGCCAGCAGCAGTTTCCATGACAGGCCGGCCAGGAAAATCACGTAAAACCCGGCCGCCAGCACAAGCAATGCGGTTCCCAGATCCGGCTGCTTCGCTATCAACCCAACCGGAATCAGCAGCAGCAGGCCTGCAACCAGGAACTCGCGCCAGCGAATCATGCCTTCGCGCTTTTGGAAAAACCATGCCAGCATCAGCGGCATCGCGATTTTCATGATCTCGGAAGGTTGGATCACCATGCCGACATTGAGCCAGCGGCGCGCGCCTTTCTTGATCATGCCGAACGCGGCGACAGCGACCAGAAGCGCAATGCCGACGCTGTAAATCGGCACGGCAAAGCGCATCAACGTCTGCGGCGGCACATTGGCCGCAATCCACATCACGATGAACGCCACCAGGATATTGCGCAGCTGGTCTTCGACCCTGCCCGGAAAATCGATACCGGCCGAATACAGCGTGACGATGCCGACTGAAAGAATCAGGAAGATGATCAATGCAAGCGAACCGTCAAACACCGTGAAATAGGGTTTGGCGATTTGCCAGAACGAGCGTTTGTCCGTCAAGCGCATTGCGTCGCCATGCAGAAAATTGTCAACATCGGTATCGGCCCTTAATCCTGATTGCCTTGCGTTTCGGCGCCCGCCTTCGGACCGCCTACGGATTCCTCATCCGCTTTCAGTTCAGCGACAGGCCGCGTATTGGCGGCATCGGTCTTGTCGCCGGCGGGCTTGTCCTTGATCTCCGGCCGCTTGCCGAGCAGATAATAATCCAGCGCCTGCTTGACGATCGGCGCGGCGGCGGCGGCGCCGAAGCCGCCGTTCTCGACAATGATCGCAATTGCGATGCGCGGATTATCGGCAGGCGCAAATGCCGTGTAAAGCGAATGGTCGCGATGACGCTCGGCTACGTTCTTCGCATTGTATTTTTCGTCTTTCTTGATCGCGATCACCTGCGCGGTGCCGGTCTTGCCGGCCGATACATATCCGGCATTGAGGAAAATGCGCGACGATGTGCCTTCCTTGGCCACACCGACCATGGCCTGCTTGATCACGTCGATGTTTTGCTGCTTGAGGTTGATGCGATAGCTTTCCTTCGGTACCGTTTGCGTGCGCTCGTGGGTAACGCCGTCCTCGATGATCTTGACCAGGTGCGGCTTCATCACCACGCCGTTGTTGGCCAGATTGGCGACCGCATGGGCCATTTGCAAAGGCGTGAACGAATTGTATCCCTGGCCGATACCCAGCGAAATGGTTTCGCCGGCATACCATTTCTGCTGTTCCGGCTTTTTGTAAGCCGTACGCTTCCATTCGGTCGACGGCAACAGGCCGGCGCGCTCATGTTCGAGGTCGATGCCGGTCTTCTGGCCGAAACCGAACGGCTTCATGAAATCATGAATCGCATCGACGCCAAGATCGTTGGCGAGCATGTAATAGTAAGTGTCGCATGATTGCACGATCGACCTGTACATATCGACAGTGCCATGTCCGCCTTCCTTGTCGTCCCGGAACCGGTGATTGCCGAAAATGAAAAAACCGGGATCGTGGATGGCCATGGCCGGCGTGCGCTTGCCCAGTTCCAGTGCCGCCAGCGCCATGAAAGGCTTGTAGGTCGAGCCCGGCGGATAACTGCCGGACAATGGACGGTTTACCAGCGGCTTGTCGATCGAGGTGTTCAGCTCATCCCAACTTTGCTGATCGATGCCTTCGACAAACAGATTCGGATCGAAGGTCGGCATCGATACATACGCCAGAATGTCGCCGGTCGCCGGCTCGATTGCAATCAGCGCGCCGCGCCGCTCCCCGAATGCCTGCTCGATGATTTTCTGCAGTTCGATATCGATCGACAGGATCAGATTGTGGCCGGGGCTGGCCGGCGTGCGTGCGAGCGTGCGCACAGCCCGGCCGCCTGCCGATACCTCGACTTCTTCATAGCCGGTGGTGCCGTGCAATTTTTTCTCGTAGCTTTTTTCGAGGCCTTCCTTGCCGATGTAGTCGGTGCCGCTATAGTTTGCGGAGTCTTCCATTTCATCGATATTCTCGGCGTCTTTCTGGCTGACACGTCCGATATAGCCGATCACATGCGACGCTACCGAACCGAGCGGATATTGGCGGAATAGCCGGGCCTGGATGTCGACGCCCGGGAAACGATAGCGCTGCGCGGTGAAACGCGCAACCTCCTCGTCGGTCAGGCGGGTGCGGATCGGCAGACTTTCGAAATTTTTCGACTCTTCCATCTGCCGCCGGAAACGCTTGCGATCCTTGAGCTGTATATCGACCAGCGTCGCCAGCTCATCGATGACCGCATCGAGTTCGCCCTTGATTTTGGACGGCGTTATCTCAAGCGTATAAGCTGAAAAATTCCGTGCAAGCACCACGCCGTTGCGATCGACGATCAGCCCGCGATTGGGAACCACGGGCACTACGGAGATACGGTTGTCTTCGGCTTGCGCTGCGTAATCTTTGTACTTGTATCCCTGCAGCCACAAGAAACGTGCAAGCAACAGCCCGAAACAGATGAACACAAACAGGCCCACCGCCGATAAACGCAAGCGGAAGAAATGAAGTTCTCGTTCGGTATTCTTGAATTCAGTCATGCTTGACCGTTACGGGAATGGCCGCCTGCGTGCGCAACGGCATCCGCTTGTAAGCGAATGTGCGCACTGCAAGCGAGGAAGCGCTTCGTGAACATGCTTTTGATTGCCTTGTCAAATCGGCCGGGTGTCATCCCGGTTGATCGCCCGGCGTTGCGGCGCGAGCAGCATCCATGTCACGACCGGCCACAGCGCAGCGGTCACGAAACTCTCAATGAAATAAAACCAGTCGGGAAATTTTCCGCTTACGATCAACTGGATCACCAGTTGTACCGCCTGCATCACAAGCAGCAGCGGCAATATGTGCAATGCCTGCGTAGCGGGCCGGAACCACAGCACGCGCCGATGAATCATGATCGCGAAGTACGACAGCAACGTGTAGGCCAGTGCGTTTTCACCCAGCAGGGAAGCATTATGCACATCCATCAGCAAGCCCATCATGAAGGCAACGCCGATGCCGATCTTGCGCGGCTGGTGGATACTCCAGAATATCAATACCAGTGCAACAAAATCTGGCACGCCGATCAAGCTTCCCCACGGCAGCAAGTTCAGCAAAAACGCGACGATCAGGCTGACCGCGATAAACGCCGGACTGACTGGCAACAAAATGTAATGTGGATGGTTCATTGATCGACCCCATTCGTTTGCGGTGCAGTCATGTCGTCTGCTTTAACCTGCGGTTTTGCCACAGGTTTCGGCGCAGGTTTTACCGGCGCCTTTGGCACTGCGGCATTGATCTGCACCCTGGCATCGGTCCCGGGCCCGGTCTTCGGACCGGGTTTGGCGTCTGTTTTAATGTCTTTCTTTACCGCTGTCTTCGCCTCCGGTGCGGGTCCGGCCGCGGGGCCTGGCTTGGCATCCGGCTTCGTTTCCTGCCTGGTCGCGGCCGCGTTACCCGGCTTGACGTCCGGCTTCGCTTCCGGGCCGGTTTCCGCCTTCAACCCCGGCTTCGCCGCGTCCTTGGCCGGTTCTTTTCCGACGACGCGTTTCTTGACCTGCTTGTCCTTCTTGTCCTTGACGTCTTCCGGCTCGGGACGGGGAGCGAATTTCGCCTCAGCCAGCAGGATCAGCAATTGCTTGTTGCGGTCAATGCCGGCCGACGGCTGGCATACGACGCGGGCAAATGCATCGCTTGATTTATTTTCAACCTGCTCCACCTTCGCCACCGACAAACCAGGCGGATAGACGCCGTCGATACCGGAGGTGACAAGAACATCTCCCTTTCGAATATCCGCATTGGCCGCCATGAAGCGCAGATCCAGGACACCCGACTGGCCGCGTCCGTAAGCGACGCTGCGCACGCCGCTACGCACAACCTGCACCGAAATGGCATGATCCTTGTCCGTCAACAGCGTCACTTCGGATGTGAACGGGAAGACTCGCGTAACCTGCCCCACCACGCCGACATCGTCAATCACAGGCTGCCCGAGTGCAATGCCATTTTGGGAGCCGCGGTCGAGCACGATCTTGCGGGTGAAAGCGTCGCGCGTATCGTAAAGAATTTCGCTCATCACCGATTTTACCGGCACGCGTTCGGCAGCGGAGAGCAGCCTGCGCAGCTGCGCATTTTCGGCGAACAGCTGCTGTCCCTGCTGCAGCATTTGCGCATTCAGGACCTGTTGACGCTTTAAATTGCTGTTTTCTTTCTCGATCGTCGACAACGATGAAAAATAGCCGCCGACCGCATAGGCGGCATCGCGCGGCAGCAACGCGACAACCTGAAGGGGATAGAGCGCAATGCCGACTACCTGGCGAATCATCGTAAGCGACCGCATGCGCGCGTCGACCACGAGCAATCCGATGGCGATCAGCGCGAAAAAGGCCACTTTGGCGCGGGCGGAGGCGCCTTGCTTGAAGAGCGGCGGGGGACTGTATTCCATTTAACGGCTGGTGAGACGGCTATGCTGCAAGATGCATGCTTGCCGAACTGAGATAAGTGTTTGATTGCATAGGCTCTGCTGCATCTGCGCGACTAGCATGGCACTCCATTCACCAGCGATAAGACGCAGCCGATCAAACCGCGGCTTATCCGGTCATTCGTAAGAGAAAATCGAACCGAGCTTGTCCATCCGCTCCAGCGCCATGCCCGAACCGCGCACCACGCATGTCAACGGATCTTCGGCGACGATCACCGGCAGACCGGTTTCTTCCATCAACAGCCGATCGAGATCGCGCAGCAGTGCACCGCCGCCGGTCAGCATCATGCCTTTTTCAGCGATGTCGGCACCGAGTTCGGGCGGCGTCTGTTCGAGCGCATTCTTGACGGCGGAAACGATGTTGTTGAGCGGGTCGGTCAGCGCTTCGAGGATTTCATTGCTTGAAATCGTGAATGAGCGCGGGATGCCTTCGGACAGATTGCGTCCCTTGACTTCCATTTCCTTGACCTCGGACCCGGGGAAGGCGGAACCGATTTCCTTCTTGATCGCTTCGGCGGTTTGTTCGCCGATCAGCATGCCGTAATTGCGGCGGATGTAGTTGACGATCGCTTCATCGAACTTGTCGCCGCCGACGCGTACCGAGCCTTTGTAGACCATGCCGCCGAGCGAGATGATGCCGACTTCGGTGGTGCCGCCGCCGATATCGACCACCATCGAACCGGTCGCTTCCGATACCGGCAGACCGGCTCCGATTGCAGCGGCCATCGGCTCTTCGATCAAAAACACCTGCGATGCGCCCGCGCCAAGGGCCGATTCGCGAATCGCGCGGCGTTCGACCTGGGTCGAACCGCACGGGACGCAAATGATGATGCGCGGCGACGGCTTGAATAATTTCGTGTCGTGCACCATGCGAATGAATTGCTTCAGCATCTGCTCGGTCACGGTGAAGTCGGCGATCACGCCGTCTTTCATCGGACGAATCGCTTCGATATTGCCCGGGACCTTGCCCAGCATCTGTTTGGCTTCCTTGCCAACGGCCTGGATAGTCTTCTTGCCGTTCGGGCCGCCCTGCTGGCGGATTGCGACCACCGACGGCTCATCCAGCACGATGCCGAGGCCGCGCACGTAAATCAGCGTATTGGCAGTGCCCAGATCGATTGCCAGGTCATTAGAAAAGTAACTGCGTAAAAATCCAAACATGTATTAATCCATTAGTATTGTTGGACAGAATCCATAAGACGCCGCAGCTCGTCGAATTATCTCGATCCCGCTTGACGGACTCTGCCCCCAACATCATAAAAAATTTCCGGGACAGGCTTTAGCGCAGCGGTACTCTGTCTGGAGTTCTCAGGTTCTAAACGCTGCTCCAGCCTAATATTGGACGCAGCAGGCATCAGCCCGACATTCTACCTTATAATTTACCTTAAATTAGCGCACGGAAACCCCAAAAATGAACGCTTGATGCGTTGTTTTGACAAGTTTTTGCCAGCTATTAAACAACTTTTGCTTTTTTAAAAATACTTTCCCTACGCGGCATAACCGCGTCATGCCACCATGTCACTTACCCTTTCCGACGTCAAACGCCTGGCCCATCTGGCGCAACTCGATCTCAGCGAGGATCAGGCTGCGCAGACTTTGGTCAAACTGAACGGCATCTTTGCACTGGTTGAACAAATGAAGGCGGTCGACACCACCGGCGTCGAGCCCCTGAGTCAACCGATTGCCGCTTTCCAGCACGACCTGTCGCTGCGCCTGCGCGAAGATATCGTGACCGAACCGGATCGCCGCGATGAATATCAAGAAGCCGCACCGGCGACGCAGGATGGTTTGTACCTGGTGCCGAAGGTGATTGAATAGCCGCCATTTTGCAAACAAGCGCTGAAAATATCCAACAATCTGAACAGCGTTCCGGAATCGAACACCCAATCCAGCCCATGCATACCAAAACCATCAAACAACTGTCGGTCCTGCTGCACACCAAGCAAATTTCCGCGACGGAGCTGGCGAACCTGTTCCTGCGCCGCATGCAGCAAAGCGATCTCAATGCCTTTACGCATATCGATGAAACGCTGACATTGCAACAAGCCGCCGCCGCCGACAAGCGTCTTGCGCAAGGCGACGCAACCGCCTTGACCGGCATCCCGATCGCTCACAAGGATATTTTCGTCACGCGCGGCTGGCGCTCTACCGCCGGTTCGAAGATGCTGGCAAATTACAGCAGCCCGTTTGACGCAACTGTCGTCGAACAGTTCAATGCAGCCGGCATGGTCACGCTCGGCAAATTGAATTGTGATGAATTTGCAATGGGATCCTCCAATGAAAATTCATTTTTCGGACCCGTCAAGAATCCGTGGGACAAAAGCGCGGTGCCCGGCGGTTCGTCGGGCGGCTCGGCTGCAGCAATCGCGGCGCGCCTGGCGCCGGCCGCCACAGCGACCGACACCGGCGGCTCGATACGGCAACCGGCGTCGTTCTGCGGCGTGACCGGCATCAAGCCGACTTACGGCCGCGTGTCGCGTTTCGGCATGATTGCATTTGCGTCGTCGCTCGACCAGGGCGGCCCGATCGCCAAGACAGCCGAAGATTGCGCATTATTATTGAATGAGATGGCCGGCTTCGATCCGCGCGATTCCACCAGCGTCGAACGCGACAGCGAAGATTTCACGCGCGATCTGAACGGCAGCCTGCAAGGATTGAAAATCGGCGTGCCGCGCGAATATTTCGGACCCGGCCTGGCATCCGATGTGGAGCAGGCTGTAAGAGCGGCATTGAATGAATACGAAAAACTGGGCGCGACGCTGGTCGATATTTCGCTGCCGAAAACCGAATTGTCGATTCCCGTCTATTACGTGATCGCGCCGGCTGAAGCGTCGTCCAACCTGAGCCGCTTCGACGGCGTGCGCTATGGCCATCGCGCCAGCGAATATACCGATCTGTCGGACATGTACAAGAAGACGCGCGCCGAAGGTTTCGGCGAGGAAGTGAAGCGCCGCATCCTGGTCGGCGCATATGTGTTGTCTCATGGTTACTACGATGCCTATTATCTGCAGGCGCAAAAAATCCGCCGCCTGATCGCACAGGATTTTCAAGACGCATTCAGGCAATGCGATGTGATCATGGGGCCGGTGGCGCCGACCGTCGCGTGGGATCTCGGCGACAAGACCGACGATCCGGTCGCAAACTATTTGGCCGATATTTTCACATTGTCGACCAGCCTGGCCGGATTGCCGGGCATGTCGATTCCATGCGGCTTCGGCCAGGGCGGCAAGAATGCGAAACGTCCGGTCGGCCTGCAAATTATCGGCAATTATTTCAACGAAGCGAAATTGATCAACGTCGCGCATCAATATCAATCGGTAACGGATTGGCATTTGCGGCAGCCGGCGGACACATGAAAAATATCCGCCGCATTGCGCCGCGCATTATCCGATTGACGCTGCCGGTTCTGGCGAGCGTCTGCGCCGCATCTGCGATGGCGCAGCAATTGGACGCACGTTTTTCATGCAGTGCGGAGCGCAATCAGGACGGCGAACCCGTCGTCTATGCGGACAGCGGGACATTCCGCCTGAATGGCAATCGCATCGACGCGTTCAAGTGGGAATCCGCATTGTTCAATCCGCCGCGCAGCGCCGATTGCAGCATCGACGAAGACGATGGATTGCAGGCGGAGGCGAGAGAAAATGCATGGCGCATCACATTGCAGGATGCACATGCTGCGCGCATCAAGCGCGGCTACAAGTTCGGCAGCAGGATCAATTGCAGCATCCGGCTTGAACGCGACGGCGACGCGCTGCATGTGAAGCCGACCTGCCCCGCACTATGCGGGTCGCGCGCCAATTTTTCGGAACTGTCGGTCGATCTGAAAACCGGCGCGTGCCGGTATGCAGATTGAAATATCGATGCGGCGGATAGTATGGAGCCGCATCCCCTGATCCTTTCCCTCACTTGAGGGAAAGGGTGAGAACAGGGTACGATTAAAAGAAGACTTGATCGTGCCGGATTAATTACGAGGTCATTATGCAGTGGGAAGTCGTCATCGGTCTGGAGACGCATACGCAGCTCACGACCCAATCGAAAATATTCAGCGGCGCACCGATTCGTTTCGGCGCGGAACCGAATACGCAAGCCTGCCCGGTCGATCTGGCATTGCCGGGGGTGTTGCCTGTCATGAACAAAGGCGCGGTCGAACGCGCGATCCAGTTCGGCCTGGCGGTCGGGGCGGCAATTGCGCCGCAATCGATTTTTGCCCGCAAAAATTATTTCTATCCGGACTTGCCGAAGGGTTATCAGATCAGCCAGTATGAGATTCCCGTGGTGCAGGGAGGCAAGCTGTCGTTCATCGTCGAAAAAGACGGCAAGACTGAAATGAAAACCGTGCAGCTGACGCGCGCGCATCTGGAAGAAGATGCGGGCAAATCGCTGCATGAGGATTATCAGGGCATGACCGGCATCGACCTGAATCGTGCCGGCACGCCGCTTCTGGAAATCGTAACCGAACCCGACATGCGCAGCGCGACGGAAGCGGTCGCCTATGCGAAAGCGCTGCATTCGCTGGTTACCTGGCTTGGCATTTGCGACGGCAACATGCAGGAAGGATCGTTCCGCTGCGACGCCAATGTATCGGTACGCCCGGCTGCGCAAAAAGAATACGGGACTCGCTGCGAGATCAAGAACCTGAACTCGTTCCGCTTCCTTGAGGAGGCGATCAATTACGAAGTGCGGCGCCAGATCGAGTTGATTGAAGACGGCGGCCGCGTGGTGCAGGAGACGCGGCTGTACGATCCCGACCGCAAGGAAACCCGCTCGATGCGCAGCAAGGAAGACGCGCAGGATTACCGCTATTTTCCCGACCCGGATCTGCCGCCGCTGGTGATTGCGCAGGAATGGATTGCGCGCGTGAAAGCGTCGATGCCCGAATTGCCGGGCGCGATGCGCGAGCGCTTCGTGCGCGATTATGCATTGCCGGAATACGATGCGGCGGTGCTGACGCAATCGAAAGCGATGGCTGTCTATTTCGAGGCGGTAGTTGGCGCCGCCGGCAAGGAGCAGGCGAAACCGGCGGCCAACTGGCTGATGGGCGACGTATCGTCCACATTGAACCGGGAAGGCGTCGACATCGCCGCGGCGCCGGTTGGCGCGGCTCAGCTCGCGCTGCTGTTGCAGCGCATCGCCGACGGCACGATCTCCAACAAGATTGCCAAGGAAGTGTTCGGCGCGATGTGGGAAGCAAAATCAAATGCAGTCTCGCTGGCTGATGACATCATCGAAGCCAAAGGCTTGAAGCAGATTTCCGACAGCGGCGAACTGGAAAAAATCATTGCCGGCGTACTCGCTGCCAACGTCAAATCGGTGGAGGAATTCCGCGCCGGAAAAGAAAAGGCATTCAACGCGTTGATCGGCCA
>JAQGLW010000049.1 GCA_028292665.1 Herminiimonas sp. | reverse complement strand
TCTTGGTCTTGTCTGGGTGGCATTCGACAGTAAAAAGCAGGGATGGCATGACAAGTTGGCGGGGACTGTTGTTGTACGGCGGAAAAACAGAGGAACGGAACCGGTGCGGTTTGATCGGTGAAGTTTTCCATATGCTGAGCCGCCGATATAACGAAAAAATAAAGCAGCGAGGCCCTATGTTCAAAACACTCATCCATACCCGCGTATGGCTGGGTTGGATAAAAGTCTCGCGTCAAACTGTCTGCACTGAGAAGGCAATTCCAGTCACTTGCTTTCTTTCCGACAGCAATCGCAATTCCGATTCGCATTGCATGCTTCGTCGTAAAATACCGTCATGATGCCCAAGAAAAAAATTAATGAACCTGAAGACGATGGAAATCCCAAGTTCGGACGTCTCCTGATCGTCCTGTTTATCGCTGTCGCGCTATGCGGCTTTCTGACCTGGATTATGGAAACCTACTTTCCCGATTTCCCGAATTTTGGTTGATGAAATCGTGATCGAATAAGTGGTGGCAAACTGATGCTATCGCAAGATAGAAAAATCTCGAATCCGTCAATGCCTTGGCATTGCTGATCGGCGTACCATTGCGCCTGCATGCAGCGGCGTTCGCCGACGGCCGGGAATGCTGTGTAACCCAACCCGCAGCTATACTTTCATCGGCAAGATCACCATCTGCAAACCATCGAAATGCAGGCGCCGCTGGATTGCCAGCGCAGCCTGGTTATGCAGCAAGCGTGTGAACCAGTTATCGTCCTCAAAAATCAACTTGCTCGTGAAGAAAATCGAGTTTGGATATTCCTTGTTGATTTCTTCGCAGAGCTTGGTAATCTCGACCACCGCATCCGTGCCGAAACCGAGATAGGCGGTTGATGCCATGCCATGGCTATGGCAAAAATCGACGAAATAATTAAGGGTTGCTTTCGCTTCCGCCCGCATTTTCTCGACTTCCCCTTCACCGCCGTACGCATGCGAATCGACAGTCCGTGCATTGACGAAGATGAAGTTTTTGAAGTGGCCGGGAAACATGCGCTGCACCCATAACAATGCATGCAGCCCACCGCCGCGCGAACTGCCGACGATGAATACAGCCGTCTGATCTTCCGGCTCGGGTATGACCTCGCCGGCATGCGGACCAAATGGCTGATTGGCAAAGACTTTATCAACCGTGCTGATTTTCTCTTTTGTATCGCGGTAATGCGCACGGATGTAAAGACAGATGCAGATGACGAGTGCGGTAATGAGAATCGTCATCCAGCCGCCCTCGAAAAACTTCTCGACAATCGTGACCGCCAGAATGCTGGACGTCACCACCAAACCTGTTGCCGACAATAGCAAGCGCCGCTTCCAGTGTCCGCCATCCTTGCGACGTTTGAACCAATACAGGCACAAGCCCGCCAGCGACAGGCTGAACGTCAGGAAAACGTTGATACTGTAAAGGACCACCAGCAAATCGACTTTGCCGGCACTCCACAGCAGCACCGCAAAGGCTGCGATCCCCATCACCAATACGCCGTTCTGCGTCACCAGACGGGTCGACAGATAGCGGAATTTGTGCGGCACCCAGGAGTCTGCCGCCATATTTGCCAACACAGACGGCCCACCCAGAAAACCGGTATTGGCGGCAACCAGCAACAAGCCGGCTTCAAAGGCCAGCGTGGTCGACAGCGCGACGCCCAACGTGGCGCCGCTAAAGCCCATATTGCCCAAAATGGAATTGAATACCACCGCATTCAGTGTCTGGCCCTGGACCGGGACAGCATGCCACAGCAGGTACAACAAGATGATGCCGCCCGCAGTAAACGCGAGGCTGAACGCCATGTACAGCATCGTCATTTTGCCGGTGTGGACGCGCGGCTCGGCGAGCGAATTCACATTGTTGGAGACGGCCTCGATACCGGTGTAGGTGCCGCCGCCCAGCGAATAGGCTTTCAGCAGCAACGCAATGGTAAACAGCCATGAAGTTTCCGCCGCCATTTTTCTGGTCTCGACAATCGTGTCGGGGATCAGCGCCGGAATGGCTGCAGCATGCACAAATATGCCATACAGGATGATCGCAACATGGGTGATCACAAATCCCATGAAAATCGGCAGCAGTATCTTGATCGACTCCTTGGCTCCGCGCAAATTCATCCATAGCAGGACAACAACCAACCCTAATTCCAGAGTCAATTTATAGGCCTGGGCGCTGATTGGCAACAGGCTGAACAATGCATCGACACCGCTCGCAACCGAAATGGCGATGGTCAGCACATAATCGACTATCAATGCCGCACCGGACACCAGGCCCGCATGCGGACCGATCAACACGCTCGCAATCCGATAGCCGCCGCCACCGGTCGGGAACAGTTCGATGATCTGGTTGTAGGCTAACGAGATGATGAAGACGGTTACCGCCGTCGCAATCGCCAGGTACAGGCCGAAATGTCCGTGCGGCCCCAGTGCCTTGAATGCCTCTTCCGGACCGTATGCGGACGAAGACAATCCGTCTGCACCCAGACCGACCCATGCAATAAAGGCGATCAGCGCCAATGAGTGGCGCGTTTCCGTCTTCAACGGATCAAGCGGTTTGCCGAGCAGTATTTCTCGAATTTTTCCGGACTTCATTGCATTTACCAGTATCGATGCTTTGCGATTTGTGAGGTTGCCGATGATACGCCTGCAGATTAGCACCTGACAATCTCAATCTCGCTCGTCACGCATCAATGCGTATCCCGCTGTCTACTGATGCGGCTTGACATCCTCGGTGAGGTCTCGATTTTTACATTCTCTTTATGCGCAACCGGCAAGTCTTTACAAAATTTTTAGATCGTTTCGGCTAATCTGCCCATTATCAAAACAAACCTGTACGGGAGTGATGATGGACATTTTATATATCGGTGCGATTGTGGCGTTTTTACTCGCAACCTGTGCATTTGCCATTGGGTGCGACAAATTGGGAGAGCATCAATGAACACGTTTTATATCGTCGGCGCGGTCGTCGCGACAGGTCTATTGGTGTACCTGGTTGTGGCGCTGTTAAAAGCGGAGGATTTATAAAATGACCACGCAATCGCTCATTCTGCTCGTCGTATTTCTGGTCGTGCTGCTGGCACTGGCCTACCCGATGGGCCTCTACCTGGCAAAAGTCGGAGACGGCACATCCATCCGAGGCCTGGGCTGGATGGCCAAGATAGAAAACTCGCTTTATCGCCTCTCCGGCATTACGGCAGAGTCGGCGATGAGCTGGAAAACCTATGCCATCGCGCTGCTGGTGTTCAATGCACTGGGTGCGTTAGTAGTTTATGCGGTGCAGCGCCTGCAAGTCTGGCTGCCGCTCAATCCGCAAGCCTTTGCCAATGTCAGTCCGGATTCGGCATTCAATACGGCAGTGAGCTTTGTCAGCAATACCAACTGGCAAGGCTACAGCGGTGAATCGACGATGAGTTACCTGACGCAGATGGTGGCGCTGACCGGACAGAATTTCTTCTCGGCGGCAACCGGCATCGCGGTCGCATTTGCGCTGATTCGCGGCTTTACATCACGCTCGGCCAAATCGATCGGCAATTTCTGGATCGATATCACGCGTTCGACGCTCTATGTATTGCTGCCGCTGTCAGCGATTTTCGCAGTGTTTTTGATGAGCCAGGGTGTAATTCAAAATTTCTCTGGCTATAAAGATGTGACCTTGCTCGATCCGGTCGCCTACACGCAACCCAGGAACGGTCCGGATGGTCAGCCGATGAAAGATGCCAAGGGCAATCCGGTGCTGGAAACCTTGACTGCCAAAACCCAGACGCTGGCGATGGGCCCGGTCGCGTCGCAGGAAGCGATCAAGATGATTGGCACCAACGGCGGCGGCTTTTTCAACGCCAACTCGGCACACCCATATGAAAATCCGACACCGCTGGCCAACTTCATCCAGATGCTGTCGATTTTCCTGATTCCGGCAGGCTTGTGCTTTGCCTTCGGCCGCATGGTCGGCGATATGCGTCAGGGCTGGGCCGTGATC
This sequence comes from Herminiimonas sp., assembly GCA_028292665.1. Classification (GTDB taxonomy): domain Bacteria; phylum Pseudomonadota; class Gammaproteobacteria; order Burkholderiales; family Burkholderiaceae_D; genus JAQGLW01. Next base: position 11,860 of record JAQGLW010000049.1, on the reverse strand, counting down.
GGCGCGATGACGGCGATTTTCGTGGCGACGACGGTTGTCGTGCTGATTTCGGAGCAGCAGGCGCATCCGGCATTCCACGCGCTCGGCATCGATCAGGCGGCCAGCGCATTGCAGTCGGGCGGCAATATGGAAGGCAAGGAAACACGCTTCGGCATCAGTGCATCGGCCTTGTTCGCCGCTATCACGACGGCCGCCTCGTGCGGCGCCGTCAACGCCATGCATGATTCCTTCATGGCGCTCGGCGGCTTGGTGCCGTTGGTGCTGATCCAGTTCGGCGAAGTCGTATTCGGCGGTGTCGGTTCCGGTTTGTACGGCATGCTGATTTTTGCGATCCTGGCGGTGTTCATCGCCGGCCTGATGATCGGCCGCACGCCGGAATATCTCGGCAAAAAAATCCAGTCATTCGAGATGAAGATGACCTCGATCGCGATTCTCGTGACGCCGGTGCTGGTGCTGGCGGGCACCGCGATTGCCGTCATGCTCGAACCCGGCAAGGCCGGTATTGCAAATCCCGGCGCGCATGGCTTCTCGGAAATCCTGTATGCGTTCAGCTCGGCTGCAAACAATAACGGCAGCGCGTTCGCCGGGTTGTCGGCCAACACGCCTTTCTACAACGCCATGCTGGCGATTGCAATGTGGTTCGGACGCTTTGCGATGATCGTGCCGATCCTCGCTGTTGCCGGTTCCCTGGCAGCCAAAAAACGGATTGAAGTAACTGCCGGCACGATGCCGACGCATGGCCCGTTGTTCATCGCGCTGCTGATCGGGGTAGTGGTTCTGGTTGGCGTACTGAATTACGTGCCGGCGCTCGCTCTTGGCCCGATTGTCGAACATTTGCAACTTTTTGCAGCACACTGAAAGGGAGCCTGTCATGTTACGCAAAAGCTTGACGCTTTTTGATTCCGCACTGATCGGCCCGGCCATCGTCGATGCGTTTAAAAAATTGAATCCGCGTACTCAGTGGCGCAGTCCGGTCATGTTCGTGGTTTATGCGGGCAGCATCATCACCACATTGCTGTTTATCCAGTCCATTACCGGCAAAGGCGAAGCGAGCCCGGGCTTTATTCTCGCCATCACGGTATGGCTGTGGTTCACTGTGCTGTTTGCGAATTTCGCCGAGGCTCTGGCGGAAGGCCGCAGCAAGGCGCAAGCCGCTTCATTGCGCGCATTGAAGCAAACCATCACCGCTAAAAAACTGGAAGCGCCGCGCTACGGCAGCAAATGGGGAGCAACGCCGGCCGCCAGTCTGCGCAAAGGCGATACGGTGCTGATTGAAGCCGGCGATGTGGTTCCTGTCGATGGTGAAGTCATCGAAGGCGTCGCGTCGGTCGATGAAAGCGCAATCACCGGCGAATCCGCTCCGGTCATTCGCGAATCGGGCGGCGATTTTTCAGCAGTCACCGGCGGCACCCGCGTATTGTCCGATTGGCTGGTGGTGCGCATTTCGGTCAATCCGGGTGAAGCCTTCATCGACCGCATGATTGCGATGGTCGAAGGCGCCAAACGGCAAAAGACGCCGAACGAGATAGCGCTGACCATCCTGCTGGTGGCGCTCACCATCATCTTCCTGATCGTGACCGTCACCTTGCTGCCGTTCTCGCTGTTTTCCGTCGAAGCGGCCAAAGCCGGTGCGCCGGTCACGATCACCGTATTGATCGCGTTGCTGGTCTGCCTTATACCGACCACGATCGGCGGCTTGCTGTCTGCGATCGGCGTGGCCGGCATGAGCCGCATGATGCAAGCCAATGTGATCGCCACGTCCGGCCGCGCAGTGGAAGCGGCGGGCGACGTCGATGTTCTGCTGCTGGATAAAACCGGCACCATCACCCTGGGCAACCGGCAAGCTGCAGAGTTCGTGCCGGCGCCCGGCGTCACCGAAGAACAACTGGCCGATGCCGCGCAACTGGCGTCGCTGGCCGACGAAACACCGGAAGGACGCAGCATCGCCGTATTGGCGAAGCAACGCTTCAACATCCGTGAACGCGGAATGGCGACGCTCAATGCCAGCTTCGTGTCATTCAGTGCACTGACTCGCATGAGCGGTATCGATATCGGCAATCGCGCGATCCGCAAAGGCGCTGCCGACTCGGTGAAAAAATTCGTCGATTCCCTGGGCCGCCCGTTTCCTGTCGAGGTTTCAAAAGCGGTGGACAACATTGCGCGTCGCGGGAGCACGCCTCTGGTCGTCGTGGATGACGGCCGTGTAATGGGCACGATCGAGCTCAAGGATATCGTCAAGGGCGGGATTAAAGAACGTTTTGCCGAACTGCGCCGCATGGGTATCAAGACTGTGATGATTACCGGCGACAACAAGTTGACTGCTGCGGCGATTGCGGCTGAAGCCGGCGTGGACGATTTCCTGGCTGAAGCGACACCGGAAGAAAAACTCAAGCTGATCCGCAGCTATCAGGCACAGGGACGGCTGGTCGCGATGACCGGCGACGGCACCAACGATGCGCCGGCGCTGGCTCAGGCGGACGTGGCGGTGGCAATGAATTCCGGTACGCAAGCGGCGAAGGAAGCCGGCAACATGGTGGACCTCGATTCCAACCCGACCAAGTTGCTCGAAATCGTCGAGATCGGCAAGCAGATGCTGATGACGCGCGGTTCTCTGACCACGTTCTCGATTGCCAATGATGTCGCCAAATACTTTGCCATCATCCCGGCCGCATTCGTGACCACTTATCCGCAATTGAAGGCGCTGGACGTGATGCACTTGACGAGTCCGTCGTCGGCCATCATGTCGGCGGTGATCTTCAATGCGCTGATCATCGTCGTGTTGATCCCGCTGGCATTAAAAGGCGTGAAGTACCGCGCCATCGGCGCCGCTTCGCTGTTGCGCCGCAATCTGCTGATTTACGGGCTGGGCGGCATTCTGGTGCCGTTTGTCGGGATCAAGCTGATCGATATGGTGCTCTCCGTATTTCATCTGGTCTAAGCGTGTATATGAAATTCGCTCTCCGTCCAGTGCTTGTGCTGTTGATCATTCTGACGGTTATTTTCCTGCCGTTTTTCGTTGACGAGCTGATTGCGGTGGTGCCGTCCCTGCTCTCGTTTTTTGATCTCGCTTAGGAACTTGATATGAAATCCATTCTTCGTCCTGCGTTTGTGCTATTTGCCGTACTGACGCTGATCTGTTGTGTGTTGTATCCGTTTGCAATCACCGGTATCGGTCAAGTCGCTTTTGCCGATCAGGCACAAGGCAGCATTGTGCTGCGTGACGGCCAATCGGTCGGTTCTTCGCTGATCGGCCAGGCATTTTCCTCTCCAAAATATTTCTGGGGACGGCCGTCAGCCACCAGCCCGATGCCGAACAACGCAACAGGATCGAGCGGCTCCAATCTCGGCCCGACCAATCCGGCGCTGATCGATGCAGTGAAAGGCCGGGTCGATGCGCTGAAAGCGGCCGATCCCGCCAATACCGCGCCGATTCCGGTCGATCTGGTGACCGCATCGGCCAGCGGGCTGGACCCGGAAATCAGCGTGGCAGCAGCCTATTATCAGGTGAGCCGTGTGGCGCATGAACGCAAGTTGACGGTTGAAGAGGTACGCAGCATGATTGATAAGCGCAAAGAATCCCGGTATTTTGGTTTCTTCGGGGAGCCGCGCGTGAATGTGCTTGCACTGAATCTGGCGCTTGACCAAGCGCATTAAATTGATATTGCCGGTTTCAGCGATTTATCGGAAAGTGCCGATAAATCCGCTTATATTAATTGCGGCTGTAATAGCCACGGCAATCCTGGCGCCTGGTGCATGCTTGCCTGGCATGTCATTATCGGCAGGATTGCCTTATTGCATTGGTCCGCATAAACGGGTATGTCATAGACGATCACAACCGGGAATCAGCACGACAAACAATGTATCCAACCGATTATCAACGACCTGATCCCGATGCCTTGCTGGCGAAAGTGCAAGAGCAAGAGCGCCGGGCTGCGCGCGGCAAACTGCGGATTTATTTCGGCGCCTCCGCAGGGGTCGGCAAGACCTACGCGATGTTGGTCGCTGCCCGCAAGTTGCAGGCCGATGGACATGACGTGATGGTCGGCGTCGTCGAAACGCATGGCCGCAGCGAAACCGCATCAGTACTTGAAGGACTCGATGTCCTGCCGCTCAAGACGATCGACTATCGAGGCAGGACGATCGCCGAATTCGATATCGATGCGGCGCTGGTGCGTCGGCCCGCGTTGATCCTGATGGATGAACTCGCACACTCCAATGCGCCCGGTTCACGTCATCCGAAACGCTGGCAAGATGTCGCAGAGTTGCTGGATGCCGGCATCGACGTATTCACAACGGTGAATGTGCAGCATCTGGAAAGCCTGAACGATGTCGTCGGCGGCATTACCGGTATCCGCGTAGCGGAAACCTTGCCGGATACCGTATTCGACGAAGCCGACGAAGTCGTGCTGGTTGATATTCCGGCGGATGAACTTCTGATGCGGCTCAAAGCCGGTAAAGTCTATCAGGCGCAGCAGGCGGAGCGCGCGTCGAATAACTTTTTCCGCAAAGGCAATCTCATCGCATTGCGCGAACTGGCGCTGCGCCGTACCGCCGACCGGATCGAAGATGATGTGCAGGCTTATCGGATCGAAAAATCGATCAATGCAGTATGGAAAACCGATTCGGCACTGCTGGCCTGCATCGGGCCGCGTCCGGGAGCCGAGCATGTGATTCGCAGCGCAGCGCGGCTGGCCGGTCAATTGAATGCCGACTGGCATGCGGTTTATATTGAAACACCGCAACTGCAGCGCCTGCCGTCGGCACGGCGCGAGCGGATATTGAAGACATTGAAGCTTGCGCAGGATCTCGGTGCGACTACGATGGTTTTATCCGGGAACGATATTGCGCTCGCGATCGCCGACTATGCGCGCAGCCACAATTTCTCGAAGATCATACTGGGTCGCGGCCATCCTACCTGGCCGTGGCGCACCGCCCATCAAAAACGTATTGCCGCGTACGTGCCGGATATCGATTTGATCGAAATCGGCCGTGCCGGCTCGGAAGAAGCGTCGGCTTCCGAAGAATCGACCGATGCAGGTGCCACGCAAGCCGCGGCCGGCGAAGCCGCGTCATCTTCACTCCGTCGCAAGCCGCGGCAATGGCGCTATGTGTGGGCCGCAGCTGCCAGCCTCTTGACGGCGCTGGCCGCCACGCCATTATTACCCTACCTTGATCTGGCCAACATCGTCATGCTGTTTTTGTTGACCGTGGTGCTGGTCGCCGTGCAATTCGGACGCGGATCGGCGGTGGTCGCCACAGTCGTCGGGGTCGCCGCATTTGATTTCTTTTTTGTGCCGCCGCGGTTTTCCTTCGAGGTCATCGACTTTCAATACATAGTGACATTTGCCGTGATGCTGGCGGTCGGATTGATCACCGGCCATCTGACTGCGGATCTGCGCTATCAGGCTCGTGTCGCATCGCATCGGGAATCCCGATCGCGTGCGTTGTATCAATTCGCGCGTGAATTATCGGGGACGTTGCAAACAGAACAGATATTCGAGAGCACATGCGCTTTCATTCAGCGCACTTTCCGCGCAAAAGCAACGCTGCTGCTGCCGGACGATGCCGGCCGTTTGCAATTACCGTCTCCTGCACTGGGCGAAGCCGCCAAGGCGCCGAATATGAGCGTGCTGGATATGGGGATTGCCCAATGGGCATTCGACCATGCATCGCCGGCCGGTATCGGCACCGACACGCTGCCGGGCAGCAGCTTTTTTTATTTGCCGCTGGTCGCGCCGATGCGTACCCGGGGCGTACTCGCGATCCAGCCGGAGAACCGCCGCTGGATATTGATCCCGGAGCAGCGACAACAACTCGATACCTTCGCCACACTGGCGGCGATTGCGCTGGAACGGGTGCATTACATCGAGGTTGCACAGGATGCGCTGGTGCGCATGGAGTCCGAACGTCTTCGCAATTCTTTACTGGCCGCGCTGTCGCATGACTTGCGCACGCCATTGACGTCACTGGTGGGACTATCCGAATCGCTTGCAATGTCCAAACCGCCACTGACTCCTTTGCAGCAAGAACTTGCGCAGGCTTTGCACGACGAAACTTTGCGAATGAGCAATCTGGTCTCCAATCTGCTGGACATGGCGCGCATCCAGAGCGGTGAAGTGAAACTCAACCTGCAATGGCAACCGTTCGAAGAAGTCGTCGGAAGTGCGCTGCGCGCGAGCCGTTCAACACTTGCCGGACATGAGGTACAGACCCGGCTTGCGCCAAGCCTGCCTCTCGTGCGTTTTGACGCGGTGCTGATCGAGCGGGTGCTGTGCAATCTGGTGGAAAATGCGACCAAATACACGCCGACGGGTTCACGTATCGTCATAGCGGCGGAAATCAGCGGCCAATTCCTGGAAATCGCCGTTTACGATAACGGCCCCGGGCTTCCGGTCGGTCGGGAAGAAGCGATCTTTGAAAAGTTCACGCGTGGCGAGCGTGAGTCGGCGACCCCCGGCGTTGGCCTGGGCCTTGCGATTTGTCGTGCCATCGTCGAGGCGCACGGCGGCACTATCCGTGCCGGCCATTCGCCGGACGGCGGTGCATGCATCGTCTTCACCCTTCCTCTCGGTTCTCCTCCATCCTTGCCTGACATGGACGAGAACGATCAAAATATATTGAACCACATATCATGAGCGATTCCTTGCCTGTTGCACTGCTGGTTGAAGACGAACCGCAAATCCGGCGTTTCGTACGTACGGCGCTGGAGGCGGAAGGATGGCGCATCTTCGAATCGGAAACGATGAAACGCGGCGCGATCGATGCGGGAACACGTAAACCGGATTTGATCATCCTCGATCTCGGATTGCCCGATGGCGATGGCGTCGATTTCATCATTGATCTGCGGAAATGGTCCCCGGTGCCGATTATCGTGCTGTCGGCGCGTACAAATGAAATGGACAAGATCAAGGCACTCGATGCCGGCGCCGACGACTATCTGACAAAGCCATTCGGGGTGGGAGAGCTTCTTGCGCGCGTACGTTCCGCGTTACGGCGATTGCGGCAACCGGGCGTCAATGCTCATGGTGTTATTCAGTTTGGCGACGTCAAGGTGGACATCAACGCGCGTCTGGTGACCAAGGCGAGCCAAGTGGTCCATTTGACGCCAACCGAATATCGGCTGTTGTCGGTCCTCACGACCAACGCCGGGCGCGTAGTGACGAATCCTCAACTGCTACGCGAAGTATGGGGGCCGGCGCACTCCGAGAGCAGTCATTATCTGCGTATCTACATGGGGCATTTACGGCAAAAACTGGAGGACGATCCGGCTCAACCGCAATATCTTCTGACTGAAACCGCTGTGGGCTACCGGTTACTCTTACCCTTGTAGTTTGGGTATGCGATACTGCCGATTTCCGGTGTGCCATCACACTGCTTGCTGCATCCAGGCGCCGGTTCGCCATCTATCCGGCGCCATCGGAAAAACGTCTCCGCATCTCGCACAATTCTCGTAAAAAAATCATGCGGGACCGGAGGCGCCATTCTTCCGCAAGCTTAGAGCGGTTTTCGCATCGCGGGCAGCATTGAATTTTCCATATGCAGCTGGGGAGGGCATTTTTTCGCTTTCAAATATTTCTCGATAAAAATCTGCCATTTCCGCCATTGCGTGCTCGTCGATCGGTCTGTATTCCGAGACGCACAGTCCCTGATCAAAAGCTTCATGCAATACCGCCCTCTCGTGAATCACCGGATCAGACTGGGCTCTCCGCCTGGATCCGAACGACGGCGGCTCGCAACGCTTGCATTGATTCTCGAATTGCGGCCGCAATCGCCAGGTCGGAAACAATGCCGTCTTCGTCAAGGCCGGATCCGCGTATCGGCACTGCTATGGAAGCCTCTTCGACAACGCGTGCGGACATTACCGTGATGATTTCCTTGAGCGATGCCTGGGCATGAATGGATAGCGGCGATGCGTTCAGCAAAGCAACCGGCTTGTTGACAAACGCCTCGTTTCCAACCATCCAGTCAAGAGCGTTTTTCATGGCGCCCGTGACCCCATGCGCATATTCCGGGCTTGCAATCAGGACTGCATCCGCAGCGATAAGCCGAGCCCGAAACCTCGCTACGGCCGGAGGATCGCTTGCTTCGATGTCGGGATTGAACAAAGGGAGATCGCCGATCCCGCCATACAGTTCTACAGAAACATCCGGCGGAGTCAAACGGGAAACTGCTCGCAACAGCCTGGTATTGAGCGACGCAGCGCGGAGGCTGCCTGATATGGCGAGAACATGCATGATGCCGAATGCCTGATTGATCGGCGCACTTGCGCAGCCGGGTTGAATGAATCGTTACAAGTTCAGTCGCTACCAATACTTTTTGATTTTGAAATCATGGGCAAGAACAATTCTGGTTGATGCAACCAGGCTGCTCAAACCCAGCACCAGCTGCGTCAATGTATCGCCGGGCAACATCCAGATCTGCGCATGCCGGGCCTTGGCTTGCGTTGCTGCGGTAATCAGGGGCGCGACCCACTCGGCCTCGGGTGTCACGTCGAGCAGCACATCGCCTTCGGAAGTGGTGTGCATGAAAATCTCGCCTCCCTGGCCAAGACAAAAGCAGATTCCGTAACCGGTTGCATTGTTCTTTTTTACAAGCTGCTGAAGATCGCGGTTGTGATTATCGATCCATGCTTCGACGTCATGCGTTGTTTTCAAATCGATCCACGGACATTCGGAAGGCTCTTCGATTTTTGCGGTATCCGTTCCGTACATCATTGCATCTCGCTGTCCGGTGATATTCTAAACAGGCCGGTTGTATCGCACAGGTTTATCTTTTCAGAGCTTCCCGACATGATGAAATGACGGGACCCGCCCTGCGCGCCCATATTGCCAAAGGCTTTTATATTCATCGATCTTTCCCGTTATCCCGATCCATCCGCCGCGGATCAGGACCGTTTTCCATCCTGCGCGCGACGCCTGCCTTATCGAAATATATCGCCATCATTGAATCCCACACATTGTTTTCCTTATAGGGATAAGACCACGCATCCAATCCGACCAATGGAAAATAGGTTGTTTCGCTCGGCGCGCCAACCGTCTTCAGAACATCCTCTCCGCGGGCTTCTCCAAATTTGATCGAACCGAATTTTTGCAATGTCAGAACCTGTTCATAGGAAACAAGTTTCCCATCCGGACCGATGCGCGCCATGTAGGTCGTTTGCCCGAACGGACCATTCATATACTCCAGCAAATGGCTTTGCCCGTCTTGATACACGTGAGTCGGCCGGCCTAGCCTGGCAATGACGTCCGGCTCAGGCAGGCCTGCGCTGACAGACCCCGTACCCCATGTAGCGCATGAATTCAGCGTTGCCAATAACAGCGAGATTGATAAAATCCGGAAGGAATGACTCATGGCATTCACCTTTGACAAAGGAGCGATTCAATATTATGCGCCGTACTTCTTTCGATCGCCAATACTGATCGGCCGACTCCCGCAATTTGAAGTTATCGATATACGAGAAAGAAAACCAGAGCGGGGTGAAAAGCGGGAAACCGATGCAGAACCGGAATTTTCACACTTGCGTGAATATATCCGGCGGAAGCACATAGTCGCAGATGGCGAAAGGAAGATAGATGAATATACCGGCCAATGATGAGTAAAGAATGTGCCGTTTCAGTCATATCGGATCATGAAGAGCGATGGGCTCATCGGGCAGATCCTTGGACGTTACGGGACTTTGCGGGCTTTGTTGTCGAATTGCCGGCGTGTCGGCATCTCGCGGCGCAATTGCAGCAGATCGGTAAGAATTTGATTTGCCAGCGATCTGGTCGTTGAGTCGTTGGAAGAGGCCAGCTTGGTGGCTGCCCGGATAGCCGAATCCAGCAATCCGGTATGCGACGTTCGTCGGCGGTCTTTGACTGGCTCTTCCATTGTCAAATACTAACACCTGATTTCTCAGCGTCAATCAATTTCCATCACGCATGAAAAACATTCGTTTGATGCGTGAAAATAATTTGTCGATGCCGACGCTTACAAAATGGCGAACGCCTTCGAGATGATATTCAGACTTTCATCGATGCGGCGGCAAGACGGCTTCCGGAAATCAGTTGCATCATTCGCTCGTCCCGATCACGGCATCTTTATCCTGGCCTTTATTATTTCCGAGCCGGGATTTTGCGCTCTTTTCATTTTCATTCTGTTTTGCATCGGCTTCGTCGCTCATGACAACCGCTTTCAATCTTTGGAGCCGTGCGTGACCTTCGGGATCTTTTTTCGCAAGCCTCTTTTCCCGCCAATTATAAAAAACCATTATGCCGAGCGTCGCGGCCACTCCGATAGCCAACTTCCCTTTATGGTTGCTGAATGCGTTCTTGCTGCCGGCCGCGCTTGCGGCGCCGGAGCTTGAATTATCCTTGACGGAGTCAGCTTGCGGTAAATCTGCAGTGACAGGAGGTTTGCCAGACATGATAGGCCTCGAATTCTTGGATGGAAAATTACATAATCGTATGCAGTAAGGTTAGTTCTTAATTCCAGCAACAGGTTCATAAGCTCGCCTCCACTGATTCCAGATCCGATAGTAATACGGAATTTATTTTCCCGGAGGAATGCAAAAAGGATGCAGGATTAGTCTGCGCATCCGGTTGATCGCTGATTTGAAAACACGGTGGCGTAAAGAATGTGAGGCAATTAGCGTGCGCTGCGACGCATTGGATGAGTCGAATATGCGCTATAATCACCTCAAATTTTGAGCCGATAACTGCATGAAATCACCTCATCTCATCTGGCAAGACCCCGACTGGCCCCAAATGCGCTACGACGGTGCTCGGGTTGGCGCTGAAGTCGCCCTCGCAAGGCGAGCTCAGGGCGTCATCGAAGGAAAGTTGGCCGCGCTCGGATTTGAGCAGCGCCAAGAACTGGCCGCTGAGGCATGGAGCCAAGAAGCGGTTTCAACCTCGGCCATTGAAGGCGAACGTTTAGACCTGCAGGCGGTTCGTTCATCGGTCGCCCGCAGACTGGGCGTAGCCGACCATAAAGGTCCAAATGCGCCGCGGCATATCGACGGCCTTCTGGATATCATGGATGACGCTGTCAGCAATGCCGCTACCCCGCTAACTCATGAACGCCTTCAGGCTTGGCAGGCCGCGCTCTTTCCGACCGGATTTTCCGGTATGACCAAGATTCGCGTCGGCGCTTACCGCGAGCACGCCGAGCCAATGCAAATCGTGAGTGGCCGCCCGGGCCGCGAGAAGGTTCATTACGAAGCGCCTTCCTCTATCCAGGTGCCTGCTGAAATGGGACGGCTGCTCGAGTGGTTCAACAGCAGGCAGGAGCCGGAGAGTCTCACCCAGGCGGCGCTTGCGCATCTTTGGTTCGAAACCGTTCACCCTTTCGAGAACGGCAATGGCCGTGTCGGCCGTGTCGTCGTTGATTTGGTGCTTGCGCGCGACACCGGCGAAGCAAGCCGCCTGATTCGTATCTCTCAACGGTTGCTCGAACAGCGGGGGGACTACTACAACCAACTGGAACGCGCGCAGCACGGCTCGCTGGACGTAACGAGTTGGGTTGTGTGGTTCGTAGCGCAAGTCCGGGTCGCTTGCGAGCAGGCGTCGGTAGTCATTGATGAGTCGTTGGAGAAGGCGAGGTTTTGGTTCAATCACCGCGACAAAGAACTCACCTCTCGCCAGCGCAAGGTGCTGAATGCGCTGCTGGACACCGAACCCAGTGGGTTCGAAGGTGGGATGAGCACGAAAAAGTACGAGAACCTCACTGGTGCTTCGCGGGCTACGTCTTCGCGCGACCTCACTGAGTTGAAGGAAATGGGGCTGTTGCGCCACGCCGGCGCCGGTCGTTCGACTCGGTACTACGTCAACATCGAAGGCTGGGGTCCTCAGTAAGGAACGACATGTCTGCCAATCAAGGC
>JAQGLW010000034.1 GCA_028292665.1 Herminiimonas sp. | reverse complement strand
GCCGCCCAGTTCATCGTGGACTTCGCGGGCGATGCGCTTGCGTTCATCTTCCCGGATGCTTTCCTGACGGGCCGCCAGCCGCCGCAGCTCTTCCTTCGATTCGCGCAGTTCGGTTTCCGTCTGCTTGCGCTCGGTGATGTCTACGTGTATGCCGATCAGGTAGCGTGGATGGCCAAATGCGTCGAACACCGGCTTCTTGAAAGTATGAAGCGTCCGTTCTTCTTTCAAGGTTGAATTCCATACCGTCTGCTCGAAATCAATCAGCTGCCGGCCGGACCAGGCATCCACGTCCTTGGCCAGGGCTGCCGCAGTCTGAGCGGATAAGGCGGCGGATTGGTTTGCATCGGCGCCCGGGTCGGGCGGCGCTTTGTCCCATTGCTTTTCAAACGCTTCATTCATCAGAATGATATTGCCGCGGGTATCTATGACGAACAGCGCAACCGGCATCGCATTGACGATTTCCTGCAGCCGCTCCTCGCTCTCCATCAATGCCTGTTCAGCCCACTTGCGCCCGCTGATGTCCCCTAGCAGATATTCATTCTTCACATTCAGTTCTTCAACCAGCAATTTGATGCGTTGCGAACGCGATGCCAGTGTTTGCAGGTATACCGCAGCCATGAAACTGACCAGCAGGCCCACAATCAGCGCCAGCAGCGAACCCGGATGCCTCGATACAAAGGGAGCCGGCTGCGCTGAAACGACGATATGCCAAAGCGTGCCCGCGAAGTCGAAGGTCTGCGAGAAATTACCTGGCGCGTCATGGAACAGCCGCTGCGGCGGAACGGCGATACCGCTCTTGATGGACGGCGCATTTTTAGTGCGAAACGCGAGATTGCGTTCGTCGGGCGAATCGCCGGCGTACATGCTGATGTCCATGTCGGAAGCGCGCAATAATGCCGACGCCGCGAGTATCTTTTCAACCATGTCGTCAACCCGCAACACGACAGCGGTATAGCCGGCAATAGCAGCGCGCCGGGATTCCGACGAAGTACCGTGATAGACCGGCATCAATACCAGGAAGCCGTGCTGGACGTCCGGTTCCTGTGCGAGCCGGACCAACCCCGTTGCGGATGCCTGCCCGGTATCGCGAGCCCGCCGTATGGCGGCATCCTGGTAAGGCCTCGACGATACGTCGAGGCCCAATGCGGCTTCGTTACCTGCCATCGGTTCGATATAATCGACAACGCGGTGATCATCCTTGGCCCGGGCCTGAATCAGTTTGCCGTCAATCATCTCGGTTATCGAAAAATCCGGATGGCGCCTGCGCATCCGGGTTTCGTATGCCGGCCGTTGAGCCTTCGATATGAGCCGCTGAAAGCTGAGCGCCTGGATATACGGATAGCGCGCCAGCAGCGGGTGGGTCAATGTCTGAAATTGTTCGCGGCTGACGGGCTCGAATGTTATGAAGGATTGATTGACGACCTCCAGCATCTGGACGACATTGGCCATCCCGCTCCGGACAGCCGCCACTCTGGCGTTTGCGCGCTGCTCGAAATCCAGAGCCTGCATATTCTGCTCCTGGCGATAAACCCAGGCACAGAGCATGGCGGTGACGGACAAACCCATCAGCAACGCGGACAACGCCGGGACTGCTACGGGAAAAGATAACCGGCCATGGCCCATTTCCGCTCCTTTGGAGTTTCGCCCAGACACTTCGATTGCAAAACGATGCGAACCATTGGTCGCCTGACCCGCTTGATGACCAATCAGTTCTCAACGATGCATTCAAGCAATCAGAATTTACTACGTTCGCTCGCGATATGCCATATTCATGGGATTTTTGAACCGGCACGGCCATCCGGTTTATTCACAAAAAGAGTGGTTAATTCTGTGGATAACTGGCATGCATGTTACCTAAGTGCATGATTTGTATAACTTCTACCATGTTGATTAAAATCAAGGCATGAAAAAGCCCGCATACGCAACATCATGCGATAGCGGGCTGAAATCCGTCCTCTTAAAGAAGGGAAGATAAAGGCGGTTCACCGCAAATCCCGGACCATGCGCCCGGTCCGGTTACCCTCTCCTAGCGCACGGCGCCCTGAAACGACTGAACGGCATTCCCGACCTCGTTGCTGACCGCCGAAAGCGCTCGCCCGTATGCGGCGGCAATGTCGTCATATCCGCTTCCGCCAATAGATTCCCGAACCAGCGATCGGCCGCTTCTTGCGGCTCCGCCCGACATCCGGCGAATCGTCCAGGCGGCCTGAACAGTCACGCCTTGTCCTGGCGTTGCATCGAACTGCCCGATGTCGACCGATATCCGGTAATCCGCATCCCGGCTTGCATAATCGGTCGACGAAGTGACATACGCTTCGCTCAAGCGGGCGTCCAGATCGGCAACGATCACCCGCGCAATTTCCTTCCGCAGCGATCCGGCCCAGAGATGTTGCTCCAGCACCTGCACCTGGTTCGGCCCGACCCGGATGACCAGTTGCGGCCGATCGACAAGCTCGGGCACGCTGACGGAACCGACGAAGACGACGTAAGCCGGCTTGTCCTTGACTGAATTGCCTGCGGCATCCGGCATGCGCGCATTCAAGGTATAGAAGCGCTCTCTTGGAGTCGTAGTGCCGCACGCCGCCAGCAGCATGACAGCACAGCAGCCGCTAACAAAAAGCCTGGAGATACGCATCGCTATTCATCCTCCTTCTTTCCTCTGATAAGCGCTTCCGGGTGCCGGTTCAGATAATCGCTCAGCGTCCGCAACGCTTGCGCCGCCCGGCCGACTTCGCGCAATGTGTCTCGCAGATCCTGCTGCACGGGAGCGTCGGTGGACAACGTGCGTTCCGCGTTGCCCAGGGTTTTATGCGCCTGTTCCAGGGTTGCCCGCACTTCGGGAAGCACCGACGTATCGATCTGCCTGAGCAGCTTGTCTGCGCCTTGAAGCGTGGCGTCCAGCGTCTTCAGCGTCTGGTGCATGTCGGCGCCGAGCGTGTCGAACGGTACTTTTTCCAGTTTTTTTGCGATATTGCCAAGCGTTGCCTGTATATCTTCAAATGCTCCGGGATTGGTCGGCAATACGGGCGGAGTTTTGGTCCAGTCGATCTTCGCCTTCGATGCCTGCGGGAAGAAATCCAGCGCAACGAAAAGCTGGCCGGTCAGCAGATTCGCGCTCTTGAGCTGCGCACGGAAACCGCGCGAGACCAGTCGATCCAGAAGCACATGCGGGTTTCTTTCCATCGCGGACATCTGCGGCGCACCGACCCGATAGCGCGACCGCAGGCGTCCGGGATATAAATTCACTTCGACCGGGAAGCGAACCGACTGTGATTCCCGATCGTATTCGAAACTGATGGTTTTCACTTCACCGATGACAATGCCGCGGAAATCGACCGGGGCGCCAATCGACAGGCCGCGCAGCGACTCTTCGAAATAAAGCAGATACGTCTGCACTTCATGATCGGCATCCTTCAATGCGGCGGCCTTGTCGGCAAAAAGCGTGAAGCTGGCATTGTCCGCCGCCGGCGCACCCGCAGGCGCATCAGGCGGCATCTGAAATGAAATCCCGCCCGTGATGATCGAAGTCAGCGACTCGGCATTGACCTTTACCCCGGATGCTTCCAGCGAAACATCGATTCCGCTTGCATGCCAGAAACGTGCGTTGGCGGTGACGAATGCATCGTCCGGGGCATTGATGAAGATGCGCAGCGTAACGCCCTTGCCATCCGGGTCGATCGTATAGCCGGTGATGTTGCCGACCGCGACGCGCCTGAAGTAAATCGGCGCGCCGATATACAGCGAACCGATATCCTCGGCGTGAAGGGAAAACTGCCGGCCCGGCCGATCCGATGTGATCGGCGGCGGCACCTCCAGACCGGTAAACGCTGTTCGTTCGGTAGTGGATTTTCCTGCGTCGACGCCGATGTACGAGCCGGAAAAAAGCGTACCGAGGCCGGTAATGCTGTTGAGCGTAATCCGCGGCCGGACGACCCAGAATCGGGTGTCGTCGACAATCAGGCTTTCCGCCTGCTTGGCAAGTTGCGCAGTGACGGTGATATGCGAACGGTCTTTGGAAATCGCGATTTCCGAAACCGTGCCGATATCCACGTCCTTGTACCTGACCTTGGTTTTGCCGGCTTCCAATCCTTCGGCATTTTTAAAGTCGATGGTGATGACCGGGCCGCGCGACAGAACGAACTGCACGGCGATCCAGCCGCCGATCAACACCGCGACAAGCGGAATGATCCATACGACCGGAATACTCCAGCGCCGCTTCGGTACGGCGACGGCTTCCGGAATCACCGGTCCATCCGGCGGTCCGTTGTCGTCAGTCATGCCGTTCCTTTGCCGCATCCCAGATCAAGCGCGGATCGAAGGTCTGGGCGGCAAACATTGTCAGGACCACCACTGCGCCGAACGCGACTGCCCCGGGCCCCGCCTGCATTGATGCAAAGGCCTGAAATTGCACCAGGGCCACCGAAAGCGCGACAACGTAAATATCGAGCATGGACCAGCGCCCGATGCAATCGATGAAGCGATAAAGCCTGGTGCGCTCGTGAGGCCGCCATGATGAACGGCGATGGATAGTCACCAGCAAAAAAGTCAATGCGAACAGTTTGGTCATCGGCACCACGATGCTGGCGAAGAAGATCAGCGCCGCCAGGAACCAGGAACCGGAATTCCAGAACAGCACGACGCCGTTCATGATCGTATTGCTTTGCGTTTCGAGCAGTGAATGCGTCTCGAGAATCGGAAGCAGATTTGCCGGAACATAGAATATGTAGGCGGCAATGATCAGCGCCCAGGTCCGTGCGAGGCTATTCGGCTTTCTGAAATGCAGCCGTGCGCGGCATCGCGGGCAATGCATGCTTGTTTCCTGCGTCGCCGAGCGGCACAAAAGCCCGCATGCATGGCATGAAACCAGGCCCCGGGAAGCGGCTGAATGCGCAATCATCTACACGCTGCCCGGCGGACCGCATCGTCCGGCGTTCCGCCAAACTTCGCCGAATCCACCCAGGTCCAGAACGCGCGAATGCTGAAAGAGGTCGAGAACATCGAAAAGAGCACGATTGCCCCAGCCAACGCCCACAGCGCAATACCTGGCATCACGATCGCAATATCTCTCAGTTTCACCAGCACAACCAGCACCCCGAGCATGAACACTTCGATCATGCTCCACAGATGCACTGCACGCACGAAGCGCACTCCGGTCGTCAAACCCGGCGCAATCTGACCCACGCGCAGCGGGACCAGCATATAAAGCATCGCCGACAGTTCGAGCGCGGGCAACAGAATCGTTGTAGCGAATACAAGCAGCGCAATCATGGGCCTGCCCTGATCATAAAGAGCGCTTGCCGTATCGAACAAGGTTGTGGCGCTGAAGTTGCCCTGCGCTTCGAGAACGACAATCGGAAACAGATTTGCAATGATGAACATCGCTGCGCTGCCCGCCACTAGAAAAATGATGCGATCCATGCCGGCGGTGGTGCAATGGTAAAGCGATGCATTGCAACGGACGCAGCGAGCGGCGCTGTTCGCGGATAGCGCAACCTCATACTGCAGCAGATCACAATCGTGGCATGTGATTAATTTCTTTATTTCTACACCTTGATCATTGTTTGAAGATACAGGAGGCAGCAATAATTTCAGCCGCAATTTACCAACGGCAACAGGATCGGCGAATCAGACGGTCAGACAGACAAACGTCCGAACCATGATACATGTTTCGGACCCGCCGTTCATTGATGAAAAATAACTTGCTCACAAGTAGACCTGACTTCATCCTTACCTCACCGTGCCGCCCTGGCTGCCGGGACGGCCGACGCCTTCGTGGCAGCAAGGGCAGGCTCCGGAGCGACAACCACCTGATCGCCTTCGCCCAGCGAATCCGAAGGATTGAGCACCACCCGGTCGGATCCGGTGATGCCGTCGAGCACCTCGACGGTGTCGCCGAAGTTGCGGCCGATCGTGACCGGACGCAAATGGATGCGGCCCTCGGCATCGACCACCGCGACGCGTATGCCTTCCTCGCGAAACATCAGGGTATTGGTCGAAACGACCGGCGTCCGGCTCGACTGCAGCGGCAGCGACACCTGTACGTAGGCGCCGGGCAACAGCATGCCGTCGCGGTTCGGCAGCGAGACTTCGACTTGCATCGTGCGCGTGGCCGCGTCGATCGACGCAGACGTGCGGACCACTTCGCCGCGGAAGGTCTTGCCGCGAAGTTCCGTCTGCGTCACCGTCACCTGTTGTCCCGGCTTGACCAGCTGCGCGTAGGATTGCGGCACATTGACGTAGATGCGCAACGGGTCGGTCTGCGTCAGCAGGAATAAAATGCGGCCGCTGCCGGCGTCGATCAGGTCGCCGACATCGACGTTGCGGCGCGTAATCACGCCGGCGAACGGCGCCGCCACGCGCTTGAATCCCTCAAGCTGGCGCAGCCGCTCGACGTTCGCATCGGCAGCCGCCAGGTTGGCCCGCGCCTGGGCGTCGGCGCTGCGCCGTTCGTCGAGTTCCTGCTGCGACACCGCGTCCTGCTTGCGCAGGGCTTCCCAGCGATCGACCGTGCTCTTTGCCAGCGCCAGGCTCGACGCCGCCTGCCCGCGCGCGGCGACCGCCTGCGACAGTTGCTGATCGATCTCCGGAGTCTCGATCTCGGCGAGGAGCTCTCCTTTTGCGACGCGGCTGCCGATGTCCTTGTGCCAGCGCCGCAGATAGCCGCTGGCGCGTGCGGCGATCGGCGATTGGGCGAAGCCCTGCAGCGTCCCAGGCAGCGCCACGGTCTGACCGGTTTCGCTGCTCCTGGGAACGATGGTCTTCACATATTGCCGGGCGCGCTCCGCGGTGCCCGCCTCGAGCGCATGTGCATTGGATATGCGGCTGATCACCGTACGGGCCGCGCCGGCCGCCAGCAAAACAAGCACTGCCGCCGCCACGATCACGGCGCGGCGGACGATCTGGCGGCGCTTGAGCAACTCGCCCGAATCGCCGGGGGCGACCGGATGAATACCCAGCCCGGAATGACGTTGTTCAGACATTGCTTCAGGTCTCCTTGTGCAAATCGCCGGCCGGTTCGTGCCGGCCGGAAGTGTGTGCCGCTTTGCGCCGCGCCAGGCGCTGATGAATGCCCGCGAACACCACGGGAACGAAGAAAAGCGTCGAGACGGTCGCGAACAGCAGGCCGCCGATCACGGCGCGTCCGAGCGGGGCATTCTGCTCGGCGCCTTCGCCCAGACCCAGCGCCATCGGAATCATGCCGATGATCATGGCCAAAGCCGTCATCAGCACCGGCCGGATGCGCGTCGCGCCGGCTTCGAGCGCGGCCGACAGCACAGGCACGCCCTCCGCCTGGCGCTCGCGGGCGAACGACACCAGCAGAATGCTGTTGGCGGTGGCTACGCCCATGGTCATGATCGCGCCGGTGAGCGCCGGAACGCTCAGCGTGGTGCCGGTGATGAACAGCATCCAGGCGATGCCCGCGAGCGCCGCCGGCAGCGCCGCGATGATGACGCCGGCATCGATCCACGACTGGAAATTCACGACGATCAGCAGGTAGACCAGCACAATCGCCATTGCCAGCCCGACGATCAAGCCGACGAACGAAGACTGCATGGTCTGCACCTGGCCGCGCATGACGACTTGCGTACCGCGCGGCAGCCTGGAACGGATCTGGTCGACCCGCTGCTGGACCTGCCCGGCGACATTGGCCAGATCGGTCCCTTGCACGCTGACGTAGACATCGACGGTCGGCGTGATGTTGTAACGCGACATGATCGCGGGACTCTGGCCGGGCCTGGCCTCGACCAGGTTGCCCAGCAGTTGCGTGGCGTTGTTAGCCGTGCCGCCGGTGGCTCCGACCGGTATGTTAAGCAGCGCATCGAGCGAATCGACCCGGTACTGCGGAGTCTGCACGGCGATGTTGTAGACCACGCCGTTCTGCGGATTGAGCCAGAATGCCGGCGCGGTCTGCGAACTGCCGGACAGCGCGAGCAGGACGTTTTGCCCGACATTGAATGCGGTCAGGCCGACTTGCTGCAGGCGCGACCGGTCCATTTGCAGATCCACGGCGGGGTTATTCAGCCGCTGATGAACATGGACATCGACCGCGCCGGGAATGGTGCGAAGCGATTTCACCAGTTCCCCGGCCAGCACGGCATTCTTCATCATGTCGGCGCCCGAGAACTGGACATCGATGGCGGCAGGCAGGCCGAAATTCAGTATCTGCGTCACGATATCGGCCGGTTGAAAGAAGAACTCGATGCCGGGAAAGCGCTTCGGCAATTCGGCGCGCAGCAGCGTGACGAACCCTTCGGTCGGCCGGTGGTCTTCGCGCAGCGACAACAGGATCTCGCCATCGAGCGTGCCGATGGTTCCGGCGTTGCTGTAGGACAGATTGATGCCGCTGTTGGGCACGCCCAGATTATCCAGGATGGTTTCGAGCTGGTCGGCCGGCACGAGTTCGCGGATCGCCGCTTCGACCCTGTCGGCAAGCCGCGCGGTTTCCTCGATCCGCGTGCCGGTGGGCGCGCGCATGTGCAGGCGGATCTGTCCCGCATCCACACTGGGGAAGAAATCGCGGCCCAGCACCGGATAGAGCAGGCACGACAGCAGGCAGAATCCCAGGAACAGCGATGCGAAGGTCCTGCGCTGCGACAGCAGCGCCGACAATGTCAGCGTGTAGGCGCGCCGCACGCGCTCGAACTGCCGATCGAAGCTGCGGTAGAGCCGCTGCAACAGGCTCGGTTCGCCAACCGCATCGGCATGCGAGCCGCCCATCAGGAGCATGACCAGGGTCGGCACCAGGGTGCGCGACAGGATGTACGACGCCACCATGGCGATGACGACCGCCTCGGCCAGCGGCACGAACAGGAAACGCGCGACGCCGGACAGGAAAAACATCGGCACGAATACGATGCAGATGCACAGCGTGGCCACGAACACCGGGACCCCGATCTCGCCCGCGCCGATCACGATCGCTTCGTTCAACCCGGTGCCCATGTGCAGATGCCGCTCGATGTTCTCGATGGTCACGATGGCCTGGTCGACCAGGATGCCGACCGACAGCGCGAGTCCGCCGAGGGTCATCAGGTTGAGCGTCTCGCCCAGCATCTGCAACACCAGGATCGACGTCAGGATCGACAACGGAATGGTGAGCGCGATGATCAGCGTGCTGCGCCAGTTGCCGAGAAACAGCAGCACCATCGCCGCCGTGAGGCCGGCGGCAATCAGCGCTTCGACGATCACGCCCTTGACCGCCGCCTTGACGAACACCGACTGATCGAATAACGCCGCGATCTTCACGTCATTGGGCAATATCTGCGCCGCCTGCGGCAGCAGCGCGCGCAAATTCGACACGATGTCCAGCGTCGACGCGCCGCCGTTTTTCAGTACCGACAGCAACACTCCCCGCTCGCCGTCCTGACGCACGATATTGGTCTGCGGCGAGAAACCGTCGCGCACATAGGCCACATCGCGCAGATAGGTCGTTGCGCCGCCGGTCGTGCGCACCGGCAGATCGTTCAATCCGCTGATCGCGTCCGGCGAACCGTTCATTTTCACGTTGTATTCGGTCAGCCCGAACTTGGCCGTGCCGGACGGCAGGATCAGATTTTGCGTGTTGACCGCATTGACTACGTCGACCGGCGCCATGCCGCGCGCCTGCAGCGCCTGGATATCGAGATCGACCGAGATCAGGCGAATCTTGCCGCCGTAGGGAAACGGGACGGCGACACCCGGAATCGTGATCAATTGCGGGCGCAGCTGGTTGACCGCCGCGTCGAACACCGCTTGCTCCGACAGCGTCGGACTCGACAGCGCCAGCTGGATGACCGGGATGCTCGACGCCGAATACTTGATCACCAGGGGCGGCGTGATGCCGGGCGGCAGCTGGCGCACCTGCGTCTGCACCGATGCCACTGCCTGCGCGATCGCGGTCTGGATGTTGGCAGTCGGCTGGAAAAAAATCTTGATGACGGAGACGCCCGGCAGCGATTGCGACTCGATATGCTCGATGTCGCTCACTGTGGTGGTCAGGCCGCGCTCGGTCTGGCCGGCGATCCGCTGTCCCATCTCCTGCGCGGACAGGCCGTTGTAGTTCCAGATGATGCTGATGACCGGGATATTTATTTCGGGGAAGATGTCCGTCGCCATGTTGCGCAGCGCGAACGGCGTTGCCAGCACGATCAGCATTGCCATCACGATGAATGTATACGGGCGGCGTAGCGCCAGCTGAACGACTGACATGGGACATGGACCCTGTTTGAAGGAGCAATCATTATATACTCCCGGGCATCGGCGCCTCCCGTATCGACAATGCGAAAAAACAGCTGCGCAAAAACGCGGCGCGCAATTTCTTCCGGTTTGAAAATCGGCGCTGAAGCGGCCGCGGCTTCGGCGCACCGGACAAGCGTGCCGGCACGTGCAAGCTTTTGGGGAAGAAAGTCCTGCGTCTTGAAGCGGAATATTCGCCGGCCTGTCGCCGGAAAAAATGAGAACGGCGGAAAAATCCGCCGCTTTCATTAATATCAGTCTGATTGAATCTACGGATTGAGTTCGTCCAGATCGTCTTCGATTTTTTCTTTCTCCGTGCCTTCCACCGGTTTCTCCACGCCTTTGGCTTGGCGCTCGTCAATACTTGTCGATTCACCGGTTTTTTCCTGCACTTTGCCGCCGGCATCTTTGATTTGGTCAATACTCATCGCAAAACCCCCTGTACGGTTGAAATAATATTGATGAGGCAGCATTGTTTTCGATTAGTTCATATTTTCAACCGTCTTGAATCCATTGGAAAACTGCCGGAATTTTCTCTGCTGATGATGCACGCTCCCAATTACGGTGCATAAAGAGATATCGATGCCGCTGAATATAAGCGCAGCGCACCGGACGGTCCATATAAATTGGATGGTGCTTGAGTTCTATCAGAGCAGCCGTTATCCGCAATGCTAATCTTGAATCAAGCGCATCGGAATGCCAATCAGATTGCATGATTCATCGGCGCGAGCAAATCCATTTCCCGAAAACAGAAAATGTAGAACCGCAATTGCAGCGTCCGATACGAATCCGTTGCCGGTCGCTGAATGGAGACCATGATCTGATGTGCGATTTGACGAATTAGTCTTGCCAAGGCAAAGAAATGAAATCATGGTTCAGCGCTGAAAGCTTGACCCCCCTGGATGCCGAGGGCCCGGTAGATATTCCTTTCCATCGATTCGAGGATGCATGGATCGATCGCCCGATCATCGAACGCTTCGAGACAGCGGCTCTTCAGCATGCGGACCGGGTTGCCGTTGCCGATGGTTCGAAGAAGCTGACATACGGCGAATTGCGCCGCTACGCTTATTGTCTTGCACAGCGTATCGATGCGATGACGCCAACCGGAAGCCCGGTTGGCATTCTCATGCCGCATAACGCACTGTTCCCGGTTGCTGCGCTGGCATGTCTCGCGGCCGGCCGGCCTTATGTGCCGATTGATTTGAAGTATCCGGCCGCACGCGTCGATGCCATCATCCGCGAAGCAGGTTTGGCCGCGGTGATCCTGAACGCCGCTTCCGATACGGCACGGCTGGTGCCTGCCGATGTGGCGCTGATCGACTTCGACACTACCCCGGATCCTGTCGCCGAACCTGCGGCAACGGTTGCGCCGGCAGAGAGTCCTGCCGTCATCTTGTACACCTCCGGCAGTACCGGAAAGCCCCGAGGCATCTGCAACAACCAGCGCGGGATTTTGCAGCGCGTGGCCGAGTCCACGAATTCCTGCCATGTGCATGCCGACGATCGTTTCATTCTCCTCAGTTCGCCCGGCACCATCGCCGGCGTGCGCGAGATGTTCACGGCGCTGCTGAACGGCGCCATGCTTCATGTCATCGATCCGCAGCAGGACGGCATTCACAGCGTGCTCGACGCGATGGGAGAAAGCCGCATCACCATTTGCTACGCCGTTCCTTCGCTGCTGCGCATGCTGCTGCGATTGCCGGGCGCGGAACAAGCCTTTTCGCATTTGCGCATCATCCGCGTCGGCGGCGATATAACACTCGAAAGCGATCTAGCGCTTTTCCGCAAGATCGCTCCTCCATCCTGTTATTTTTTCGCCAGCTTCAGTTCAACCGAGACGCCTGCGGTTTTCCAGTGGTTCGTGCCGCCGGAATGGAAAACCGCCGGTCCGCGCGTTCCGATAGGACATCCGAGGCCCGGAATTGATTTCATGGTGCTCGATGAAAACGAACAACCGGCGCCGGCCGGCGAGATCGGCGAGCTTGTCGTTCGAAGCCGTTATCTCGCCATCGGCCAATGGCAGGACGGCCGTTTATCGCCCGGCCCGTTCATCGACGATCCGGACGGTTCATCGATGCGCATATTGCGAACGGGCGATATGGTGAAACTGCGCGCGGACGGACTGTGGGAATTGATCGGCCGCAAGGATCGCCAGGTCAAGATCAGAGGACAGCGCATCGATGCAGGTGAAGTCGAGGCGGCGCTGCGCAGCTGCAACGGCGTGATGGACGCTGCCGTAATAGCACGCCGCAGCGGCGAAGAAATTACCGCACTGGCCGCGTTTGTCGCACCGATCGATCCGCTTGACGCCGGACTGCCGGCCGAACTGAAGCGTGCGCTGATTGCACGGGTGCCCCAGTACATGCATCCGGCGGATATTCGTCTGCTGGACGCGATTCCGCAATTACCCGGATTCAAACCCGACATACGGGCGCTCGAAAAACTCGACAGGCAGGAACTGGAACGCAGCGCCTCGAAAAGTTCCATCGGCGGCAAGCGCGAACTCGATCGGGCCGAAACCGCGGCGCGCGGCGCTGATGGCGACACCCCGGTCCGGGAAGCCGTGAAATATGCATGGACGCTTGCGCTGGACGCCAAATCGTTCAAGGAAGACCGCCCGTGGAATGAAACCAACGGAGATTCGCTGAAGGCGATGGAACTCTGGTTTTATATCGAGGATAAGCTGGGATTCAAGCTTCCCCTGGACGCACTCGATGAAAATACGACGCCGAGCCGTCTTGTCGCCGCCATAAAAAAACATATCGACCAGGCCGGCATGTCGGAGGAGAACGACGATTCCGAGGTGCCGGTCGTTTTTTTAATGCCTGGGATCCAGAGCGACGATCCCGCGCTCGTGCAGTTCCGTGCCGCCTTCAGAAAGAACATACGCTTCAAGATGGTCGATTATCCCGGATGGAGCCAGACGATCGCCGCGGGCGGAGGGTTCGACGCGATTGCCGATTCGGTGTTCGCGAAGATTTGCGCAGAGCCCGCCTGCGACGTCTATCGCCTTGCCGGTTATTCATTCGGCGGAATCGTCGCTTTCGAGGTGGCGCATCGGCTCGTGGCGTCCGGCCGTCGTGTCGATTTTCTGGGTTTGCTCGACAGCCGCCGATGGGATTTGACGAGGCCCGATCTGTTGAGCCGCTTGTATCCCTTTTTGAGGAAGCCGCACCATTTGCCGGTCGATTTTCTCAGGTGGACGATATCGATGCTGATTCGCCGGCGCAGGTATGCGCCGTTAAGCTTCATGGAGCGGCTTCTCATGTTGCGGCCGACAAAGCTTGCCTTCAGATATAAACGCGGGTTGACCAAAGAGTTGAGATACCAGGCATTACTGCAATGGAAACCGAAACCGCTCAATGTGCCGACCACGTTGTTCCTGTCGGATGAACAGTGGCCCGGCGAACCGGACAACTATGGCTGGGACAGCCTGTGCAATATGCTGACGATAGTGCATATCGGCGGCACCCATGCATCGATAATGAGCGTCCCTTATCTTGATTCGCTTTGCATGAGGTTTCTTCAGTCGCTGTAGCGCGGCCATGCAGCCGCTGATGTGTAGATGAACGGCAAAACGGGCCGCCGCCCGCCCTGCCGTTTCATTAGCGATCGGCTTGTTCCGGCGCTACTTCCTCAGAAACAGATCGTCCCACACTTTTTGCCACTTCTCCGGCTCGTCAATCGCAGCTGCCGGATCGATCATCGTATATTTCAACGCACTGAACTCGGACTTCACTTTCGTGCTGGTGGGCGAGCGTCCCATGCTTTCCAGCAATGCCTGCCCATCCGGCGATAAAACAAAGTCTGCGAACAGCAGCGCCGCATGAGGATGCATTGCGTTCTTCGCTACGCCTATCGCCTCCGGGCGAACCACGATCGGATCCACAGGAATCCAGTCGATCGGACCGCCGCGGCGTTTCATCGTTGCGGCGTTGGACTGATAAGCAGTGAGCCCGACCGGAATCTCGCCGGCGGATACAAGTTCCGCAAGCAAAATATGTCCCTTGCGCATATCCGGACGCATGTCGGCAAGCTTGCGCATGAAGCTCATGGCGCGGTCGTTGCCCATCGCCTTGAATACGGCTGACATCCAGTCGGCATCGGTCGCTTCGATGCCGATCTTCCCTTTCCATTTAGGATCGAGAAATCCCTCGTAATTTTTGGGAATATCTTCGCGCTTGATCGTTCCGGTGTTATACGCCACGCCATAAACCGACATGCGATCTGCCGCCCACATCCGGTGAGACGGCACGGCGAATGGAGGAAGATCGGCAAAATACGGACTGTGAAACGAGGCAAGCAGATTTTCCCGCGCCAGCATTTCAAGTTCGGGACCATTGGTTTCGACGACATCGAACGCATACCGCTTTGCCCGGCCTTCCTGCACCGCGCGCTGCACGATCTTTTCACTGACTGCGCGCCAGATTTCGACCTTGATCCCGTATTTCTTTTCGAAGGCTTGTCCAAGCGGAGTCGACTCGGTCGGCGCAAGAGAGGTGTACAGCGTCAGCGTGCCTTCCCGCTTGGCCTCCTGCACCAGCTTTTGATCCCGGTCCGCCCCCTTGTATGAGTACACCGCTTCGTTTTTCGAAACGGCAGACTGGGCGTATGCATCCGGAATCGGGAATGCCCCGAGAACAATTGCCGACAACCATCCGGTCGATAACAGAAAGGCTTTCATCTGAAGAGTCTCCATTTATTTTTTTAATCGCACTTCGAACGCAGTAACGAAAGCAGGCATGCAACGAGCAAGCAATCGCCACGGCTCTTATTTGACGGCGCTGTCATCGTATGTTAAACAGAAGTTTGCTGTCAAGGGAACGCAGTTCTGATATATAGAACAAGCCGTGCGCAACGCAAACGACGCTGCGCGAGCGGTCCGCCATCGCGGTATATCGAATCGCGATAGTAGCCGGCATGGACCGGCCGCGACGCCTCGGCAAGCTTCATCAATAAAACAATTATGGGAGACTCCGCATGCCGCACGACAAGGACCGCACTCACTGGCACGAACCCGCCGGCACCAAGAAGGCCGGATTCGGCCAGTTCAAGAAACAGCCGACGCCTTACGATGCGTTCATGGAAGAAGAAGGCATTCCCGTGTTCCGCGACATCGGCA
>JAQGLW010000187.1 GCA_028292665.1 Herminiimonas sp. | reverse complement strand
GCACTGTCCAATGCTGCCCGGGTGCGTGCCTTCATGCCGCGCAGTCTGGTTTTGATCGCCGACCAGCAGGGTTCGATGGGTGACCAATCCGGCGAGTACGGCGGCAGGTAGATCAGCCTGGCCCCGGCGCTGGTGATTGCGGTATCGATGCCAGCCACCTTGTGCGCCGAGAGGTTGTCCATCACCACCCCATCGCCTGGCCGCAGCGTCGGCGCCAGCACTCGCCCCACATGCGCGCGGAACACCGCGGCATCGGCAGCATCTTCCACGGTCATCACGGCGTCCAGTCCGTAACCCGACAGCGCGCCCAGGATCGTGATGTTGCGGCCGAAGTTCTTCGGCACGGCATCGTGCACGCGCTGGCCACGAACGGCACGGCCATAGCGGCGTGTCATGGCAATGTTCAGGCCGGACTCATCGACGAACTTCAGCCTTTGGCACGGGTACGGGGCGATATGCCGCCGGTACCGACGGCGCGCCAGCCGGACGCGCGGGCGGTCCCGCTCCGTGGCATGCAAGGTCTTTTTTTCGCCGCATGCCCAGCTGCTGCAGTACCCGGCACATCGTCGGCTCACTCACGGCAATCCCGGTTGCAGCCTGCAATCGGTCGATCAGTTCTTTCAGGGGTAAATCAGGCTGCTCTTGCAGCCACCCGCGCAAACGCGCCCGGCACGGCGCCGGAGCGGCACCACTTCGCCCCCGCTATGGCGATAGTGCTGCCAGACCGACTCGACGAAAGAAATGCTGACGCTGAACAACTCTGCGATTTCCCGTTGCGATTCCCGCTTGGGTTCACAGGCCTGGATTACTTTCTTGCGCAAATCGTTCGAATAAGGAGCACCCATGATGTCACCTCGCATGCAACCATTTGTCCAGATGACCTCACGCTCGTGTCAGAGTTCTGCCTTCCGCAATTACGAAATCCGCTCTAGGCGCAACGCGAAGCAAAGGGTAATCCCCTTTGCGAGTGGCGCAACAACGCGGTGCGCCGCCCAGACCCGTTCCCGAAGGGATGGAGCCGGCGCTTTTTCGGCTCGAACGCATATGTGGATATTGATGAAATGAGTCCTAAGATACTTGGTACAACTTTGTATTTGCAGACAATGAACGGTTAATCATGCGCTACGTCAATCTCGGCCGTACCGGCCTTGAAGTTTCACGCGTCTGCCTTGGCATGATGACTTACGGATCGCCGCAATGGCGGCCATTGGAAGCACCCTGTCAACCGCATCCGGTAATCGGACACGTCTGACGACTTCAGCGCCGGCCGGTTCGCCAACCGGGGTGCAAAACAATAACGGACCTGACGACCGGCATCAGAACATCAGGCCGCTTTTTTCGCTGCGGGCTTTTTGGCGACGGCTTTTTTGAGCGGCGGTTTTGCGGCCGCCTTTTTCTCGATGGCGACGGGCTCTTGCGCCGTCACCTTGGCGGCTGCCTTACCCTTGGCCGGAACCTTTGCCTTGCGCTCCTCGAACTCGAAACTGACCTTGCCGTCTTTTCCCTTGACCAGAAAAGCCTTGAACGGGCGGCGTGTGCGCTGCGAAACGAAACCAGGCAGCAAATCGGTCTTGCCGTCATTGAGCAGCTTCACCATTTGCTCGGGCAGGATTTCCTGCTGCAGGATAATGCGGCCGCTGCGGAAGTCGCATGCCTTGGGTTTGGCAACCGATTTTTCGCACACGTAAGACAGCCCCGTCTCATAGACGCCGCTGCCGCATTTCGGACAGGCGCCCAGCGGCGTCTGTCCGGTGAAGTCGACGCCTTCGCCGTTTTCGCCTTCGTCGTCGTTCTGGCCGAAATCGAATTCGAGCTTGAAATTATTGATGTCTTCATCACGCACGATTCTCAAGATCGCGGCAAACGGACGGCCCATTTTCGAGCGAAAGCCCTGCAGCGGACCGATCGTGCGATTGGTCAGCAATTCCTCGACTTCGGCCACTTCGAACTGGCGGCTGCCGGGTGTTTTGCTGATCGAGAATTCGCACTTGGTGCATGCGAAGCGACGGTAGTTTTCCTTCACTACGCTGCCGCAGTTCGGGCATGGCGTCTGCAGTGTCGCATAGTCGCCGGGGATCGTGTCGTTGTTGTATTCTTTTGCGCGCTTGACGATGATCTGCGTCATCTGCGCGATTTCGCGCATGAATTCTTCGCGGCTGATCTTGCCGCGTTCCATTTGCGACAGCTTGTATTCCCACTCGCCCGTCAATTCCGGCGCGGTCAGTTCATTGACGCCGAGGCCGCGCAACAATGTCATGAGCTGAAATGCCTTGGCGGTCGGAATGATCTCGCGGCCTTCGCGCAGCAGGTATTTTTCATTCAACAGGCCCTCGATGATCGCCGCGCGTGTCGCAGGCGTGCCGAGGCCCTTGCCGGCCATTGCATCGCGCAGATCCTCATCGTCTATCAGTTTGCCGGCGCCTTCCATCGCGGACAGCAGCGTCGCTTCCGAATAGCGCGCAGGCGGCTTGGTCACCAGGCCGTTGGCGGTGATCTTGTCGGTTTTGACTTTCTCGCCTTTGGCAACCGGCACCAGCGTGCCGCTGTTTTCCGGATCCTTTTCGTCGACCACCTCCTTGCCGTACACCGCGAGCCAGCCCGGATTGGTCATGACCTTGCCTTCAGTCTTGAACTGATGGCCGGACACTTCGGTATAGCGCGTGGTGACCTGGTATTCCGCAGCCGGAAAGAAGATCGCCATGAAGCGGCGCGTCACGAGATCGTAGAGTTTCTGCTCCGGCTCGGACAGATTCTTCGGCGCCTGCGTAGTTGGAATGATCGCAAAGTGATCGCTGATTTTCGTGTTGTCGAAAATGCGCTTGTTCGGCTTGACCCATTTCTTGTTGAGGATCTGCGCGGCGAACTGTTGATAATTATGATTCTCCGAAATCGTTTCCAGCGTCTGATTGACCGTGTCCAGATAATCTTCCGGCAGGTGGCGCGAATCGGTACGCGGATACGTCAGCACCTTGTGCTTTTCATACAGCGCTTGCGCCAGACCCAGCGTGTTCTTGGCAGAAAAACCGAAGCGCGCATTCGCTTCCCGCTGCAGGCTGGTCAGGTCGAACAGCGCCGGCGCCATCGACGTGGTCGGCTTCGACTCTTCGGTGACATTGCCCTGCTTGCTGCGACAGGCGGCGACGATCGATTCGGCTGCAGCTTTGCTCCACAGGCGTTCAGCGCGTTTTTCCGGATCGGTTTCGTCTTTCTTGAATTTGGTATCGAGCCAGCGTCCTTCGTACGTGCCGGCTGCGCAGACGAATTCGGCGCGCACTTCCCAGAAATCGCGCGGCACGAAGCTTTTGATTTTTTCTTCGCGCTCGACAACAATCGACAACGTCGGTGTTTGCACACGGCCGACGGTAGTCAGGTAAAAACCGCCTTCCTTCGAATTGAACGCGGTCATCGCACGCGTACCGTTGATGCCGATCAGCCAGTCGGCTTCGCTGCGGCAACGTGCTGCGTCGGCCAGCGGCAGCATTTCCTTATCTTCGCGCAAACGCGAAAAGCCGTCGCGGATTGCGCCCGGCGTCATCGATTGCAGCCACAAGCGCTTGATCGGCTGCTTGGCTTTCGCATACTGCGCAATCAGCCGGAAAATCAGCTCGCCTTCGCGTCCGGCGTCGCAGGCATTGATCAATGCGCTCACATCCTTGCGCTTGATCAATTTGTTGAGCACTTTGAGGCGCGACTCGGTCTTGGCAATCGGATTCAGCGCAAAATGCGGCGGGATCATCGGCAGATGTGCGAACGACCATTTGCCGCGCTTGACATCATATTCTTCGGGTACCGTGATCTCGACCAGATGGCCAACGGCAGACGACAGCACATACTGATCCGACTCAAAGTACTCATCGTGCTTGGTGAAGCCGCCGAGGGTCTTCGCTATATCGTTCGCGACAGAGGGCTTCTCGGCGATGATGAGGGTCTTGCTCATAGATAAAGTCTCGATATGGTGGCGCAAAAATGCGCGGAATACAGCATAGTACAGTGATGGTACAGGAGTTGCTCGCTTGCAAAGTATTGATGAATATGGCAACTACCGGGTATTTGCGGCCAATGATAATCGGGTTGCTGCAGAATTCGCAAGCAAGAAGGATACTAATTCCGATTTGGAGAGAGCGCGCTGGACTGGGCCGGCGGCAAAAGGCTTGCTAAAAATTAATGCAGCAGACGCGGTTCAGCGTCGTCGTCGTCGAGGAATAATTCATCGAACATCAGTCCGTCCGGTTCCTTGCCTTGGCTCCAGAGCACCATCAGCACGATCACCTTGAGCTTGTCGAGCGATATTTGCGATTCGCTTGCGGCAAGTGCACGCTCGATCACGATTTCGCGCTGAAGCGGGTTCAATACCTTGGCCGATTCCAGGAACTGGATGAATCCGACCGCAGCCGTACCCAGCACATCGAGTTCGCGATCAACATAGATGCGGAAGCCGAACGAGAAAGCGGTTTGCTGCGGGTGCCGGCTTGAAAATTCATTGTTTGTTTCAGCCAGATCGGTAAGCCAGCCGAGCGCCTTGGAGATCTCTTCTTCTTCAAAGCCGACAGCTGATAACTTCTTTACCAAGGCCTCGGAATCGGGACAGGCATCGGGCCGATAATAAGTTTCGTAGAGGTAAACAAGGACATCAAACATGGTTCTACTGTAACGTTAAGGTGAGGACGACACAAGCGCTGAAGTGCTAAACCTGAGGATTGCAGTTGCAGATTAATGACACTTTGCAGTGCTTGCGTTCAGTTAAAACAACTTTTCGGTAGACGGAAAATCAAGTTGCAAGAGGGGTAACAAGTGCGGAATTCGAGACGGCAGCATACATTTTACATTTTCTCTCTACCTGAGAGATACCGAAAAACGCAAAAAGTTCTACGTTAGTCTACGGTAAATCCCGCCGGGCAGCATTTCGATCAAACCTTCCAGCTCCAATGCCAGCAATTGCGCATTCAGCATCGCTGCATCCATGCCGATGCGTTCGCCGAGCAGGTTGGCATCTACCGGATCGAAGCCCATTGCAGCAAGCAGCGGCCCTGCGCCGGCATCATTCGATGCGGACAAAACTGCCGTGGCCGTCGCCGGTTGTCCGATTCTGTAATGATCGAGCTCTTCCAGAATATCCTGAGCCGATTCGACCAGTTTGGCGCCTTGTTTGATCAACTGGTGACAGCCTTTGGAAAGCGGCGAATGGATCGAACCGGGGATCGCGAATACATCCCGTCCCTGCTCAAGCGCCATGCGGGCGGTGATCAGCGAGCCGGATTGCGCAGCAGCTTCCACCACAAGAACGCCACGCGCCAGGCCGCTGATGATACGGTTGCGCCGCGGAAAATTAGCCGCGATGGCAGGCATGCCTAGCGGGTATTCACTTATGAGGCAACCTTGATCGGCAATCTCATGAGCCAAAGCCCGGTTACGTGCCGGATAGACGATGTCGGCTCCGGTGCCGATGACGGCAACAGTCGATCCTCCCTGGCTTTTAATACTTGGCCGCAAGGCGCCTTGATGAGCCGCAGTATCGATGCCGAGCGCCATGCCGGATACGATTGTCAAGCCGGCCTCGCTCATCACCTCCGAAAACTTTTGCGCGTTCAATACGCCTTGTGCGGTGGCATTGCGGCTGCCGACCACGGCAAGCGAAGTATTCGATAACAATTCAAGCCGTCCCTTGATATAGAGTATCAAGGGCGGATCGGTGATATCGAGCAGCGCTTTCGGATAGTGCGTATCGGCGAGTGTCACTAGATGATTGCCGGGCTGTCCGGCCCATGCCAGGGTCTTGTCGATCAGCGTCCGGGTTTGATCGGACGGCGGTGCGATCAATGCATGCGCGATCCGTTCCGGGACGACTTCATGGAGGGCTGAAAAGCCTGCGCAGAAGATATTTTCAGGCAGGCCGAACTTGGCCAGCAACTTGCGCGCCGTTCCCGGTCCGACGCCGTCGGCCTGTTCAAGCCGAATCCATTCCGCAAGCGCTTGCTCGTCAACAACCGGCACTGGACAAGTTATTCCGGCGATTTGGCGACATCGCCGACTTGAACAGCGTCGGTGACCTGCATGACCAAACCGTATGAAATATTGTTGAATATGCGGAAGATGAACAATGTGCCGTATTGTTCATCCGGCAGTTTGACCGGTTTTTTATTGTCGGTAGGATCCGCGATGATTTGACCGAAACGATAGAGTTGCAGCACCGTGCCGACATCGATGTCATCTTTTTTGCCGCGATTGATCGAGACGATGTTATTTTGACCGGCCTGGGTGACGCCGCCGTATACCGAAACAATCCGGGCATCAATCTGTTTTTCAGGCGCATGCGGCACGTAATTCAGAATCGGACTCGGCGGGACCGGCAGCAACTGATCGCCCACGCCCATTTCTTCTTTCGAAGTCACCACGATGAAGCGATGCGCTTCATCGGCGGTTTTCGCGGCACGATCCAGTTTGACGGTGCCGAGATAGGCGGCTTCATAACCGATAATTGCCTGGGTGGATGGATCTCTGAGAGGACTGCCTGGACGGAATACCTGGAACGAGGTGCCGCCTTTCAGATCGCCGCGCACATAGGCTTTGTCGTTTTTACCGAGAAAGACATGGCCTTCCTGGGTTGCAACGATGCGCGGCGCATCTTTTAATTCGTTTTCTTCAATGATCAACGGTTGCGATAAAAAAGGTTCGATCGCATTTATCGGAATCGCGGGAATCGCATCCCGGCCCAGGCCTTCCATCCGGACTTGCGGCGACAGACGAACATCGGATAGGCTGCCTTCCCGGCCGGAGCCAGTCGGTTTGCCCAGCCGCAAGCGGCCGGCGGTCCGATCGAAGTAGACGATCTGGCCCGGATAAATCCAGTGCGGATTGCGGATCTGGTCCCGGTTGAGGCCCCAGACCTGCGGCCAGCACCATGGATGTTGCAGGAATTTTCCGGAAATGCCCCATAGCGTATCGCCGCGCACGACCACATGCTGGTCCGGCGCATTGGCTAAAAACTCGCAACGGGGCGTGTTCGCCGTTTCGGTGCCGGCATCGGCGGCCCATGCCGGCAATGATGCAACAGTTGAGGCGAAAGCGAGAATGAGTCCAGCTGTGCTAAACTTTTTCATAGTTTATCCGGTGAGTGTGGCGCATCAATCTTCGATGGTTCGCGACCACAGCAGATGATTTGAATCCAAAGGGATCGTGAAAAAACTTGCCAAATTGAATCAAATTCTGCCCATAAACGCTTGAACTAGCAAGAAAAACCACACTCTTACTTTGTCGTGTTGTTGCACAAAAGCCGTATGTCTTTATTAAATATCCTGCGATATCCCGATCCGCGCCTGCATAAAGTCGCCAAGCCGGTCACCGTCTTTGACGCGCGCCTGAAGCAGTTCGTCGCCGATATGGCTGAAACCATGTATGAAGCCCCCGGCATCGGGCTGGCCGCATCGCAAGTCGATGTGCATGAACAGATTATTGTCATCGATATCTCGGATACCCGAAGCGATTTGCGGGTTTTCATCAATCCCGAGATCCTCTGGGTTAGTGACGAAAAGCAGATTTATGACGAAGGCTGCCTGTCGGTTCCCGGCGTCTACGATGGTGTCGAGCGGCCTGCGCGGATCAAGGCGCGGGCACTGGATGCGGACGGCAAGCCGTTCGAGGTCGATGCCGATGGATTGCTGGCGGTATGCGTTCAACATGAAATGGATCATTTGAAGGGCAAGGTGTTTGTCGAATATCTGTCGCCGTTGAAGCGCAATCGGATCAAGGCGAAGATGCTGAAGGAAGAGCGGGAATTGAAGCGGGAAAAGCAGCGGGAGCAGGTGGCGGTCAGGTAGTATCGATTAAAGTCAACCGGC
>JAQGLW010000184.1 GCA_028292665.1 Herminiimonas sp. | reverse complement strand
TGAAAAAGGCACAAACGGCAATTATGTTGCACATGCTGCTTCGCACAGCTTGCCGGGACCCCAGTCCATGGGAGTCGATACGCGCGGCTTTCCTGCCGTCAAAGCGTACAACGAAACCTTCAGCTTGTTCGATCCGAGCGGCAAGGCAATGGGCAATATGAAATATAGCGTTACTGGTGCCAATGATGCGGCACATATAGCCGAAACCATGGCCCCTGGCAGTACTCCCAGAGTGCATACAGATGAACCGGAGAAACTGAAATTTTCACTGCAGTGGGCCGACATATCGGCGATTGAAGCGCCGGACCAGGATGTATCCAACAATACCTCAAAGGATAACAATGGCTGATGCAACCACTGTTGAAGCAATGACCAATGACACACCGGAATCCTGCGTCAAGGTGACCTGCGATTGCAACACGATGTGGTCGTTGGCGCAGCAGTTCAGTTACCTGCGCTTGAGTACTCCCACGACACCTCATAAAGCCACGTTAGTGAACAACTATGCGATACGGGCACGACGTATTTCGGCTACCTATGCCAGATTTTATCTGGAGCAGGAAGAAGGGGGACAGGCTGACAAGAAGGGTCGTTTTTACTGGATGGCACTGGGAGCGTTTGCGAGTAAGACCGTTGCCTGCACTTTGGAAGACTGGCGTGTCGGGACGCAAGCAGCTCTCCTGTCCAAGAAGACCAAGGAAGGTTTAGGCAAAGGTAATTTCTGGTTGTTCTGCGACATTAGCGGCTGGCATTGGTACTACAGTATGTACCCTGGTTCGTTTGATAGTTGCCTAGATAGCCGCAACAGCGACAACTTCGTCAGCGCTGTCAAGACTCAGACCGAAAAGATGCCGTGGCATGCTGAGGCCTTGCCTAAAATTAAAAATTTGGCAGTCTCCAAAGAGATCAAAGCGGGCTTTGCGAAAGTGAAGAAGTTTGAATCGGAAACGGATGATGCCAAGCGCCGCGAAATCCAGTTAGCTCATTTGTTGGATATTGCCGACCACGAACAAGGAGTAATTTTGCAGCCGTTGATCTATGACGATCCCGATTTTACGTATTGGCTTTCGTTTCAACGTAAAACTTGGGTGCGTTGGGCTACACCTAATTTGGAACTGGTGTTCAGCAGCGCCTGTTCAACTGATAAATCTGACCGAAAATCCGTTGCGCCGGCTGACATCAAGTTGGAAGATTTCAAGAACAGAATGAAGTGGATTGGATCAGCGGCAGACAAATTTCATAAATTGATGGGGAAATTTCCTGAGCTTATGGAAGCCGAAATTCGCGCAATGGCAAGTTGGGTCGATAAGGCAGATAAATGATTGGGGCGCACTTGTTTCGTTCGTTAAAACTTGTTTTCGTTGGCTTGCTCCTATTGGCAGGTTGCGAGAAAAAAATAACCACACCCCCTGATAACATCGTAGAAAAGAAAGCTGACACCATGTCTCAACAAATCACGATAAAAATCGGCGAGCAAGGCTCGAGCTTTTTAAAGCGTTATCCTGCGTTGGTCAAAGTTGAGCATCAACCGGTAGGGATGGATTTTTACGAGATTGATTGGAATGCTTCCCCGCATGGAGTTGTTACGATTGAGCATGACAAGAACTCGTTTGTGATCGACGACGTTTTGGGTATCTCCGCAGGCCAAGATTTAGGGACTTTGGCAAGCGAAGGGCTTTCAGAAATCGACGTCAAAGGAGGCATCACATCCTCTGATCTCATCGCGCATGACGAAGCACGTAGTAAAACCTATGCGCTGTTGCAGTCATTGGTAGAAAAGGGGTGGCAGCCGATTACACCTAGGAGCGATCCACGTTTAAAAGGTAAAGCGCGATTCGACTATGTGCTTGGTACAGATCAATTCATTGGGCTTGATCCGAGTTACACACCTACGTTAGATGAATGGATGCATATTGAGAGCAACACCTATTGGCGCTTTTATGCGAACCATGTTTACCTGACAGTACGTTTCACTCGAGAGCGGACCTTGACCGATCCCGCCAAGCCGGGTGCCTACCTGCTTAGCTTTAATGTCAAAACTGAATTGGAAGAATTCCGAGGTTATGTGAAACCAGAAGATCGCCAGCACTGGAAAGAGCTGTTGCCCGCTGTCCTGACGAAATTCGCGACTACGCGTGCGCAAAAAGAAACGGAACTCAAGGCCAAAGGTATCGCAATTGACGAAACCTATCGAGACCCTCCGGTTCCGAATTGAAGCGGGCAAACGTCTGGAAAGGCGTAATCTTCCCTGATGGGTGACTCTATCAATGACACTTAGAAAATTTCTTCCCAAAAACTGGATTTCTGGTGCACTGGCGGTATGGTTAATTGTCCCTGTGGTTATTGCGTTCTGGTTTATGTTTGGCCACGACATCAAAGCTGGTTTATTTAGTCTCCTGGAGAAGAAAACCGTTGTATACAGCAATGTTGCGGTTGAAATCGGCGAGTCTGGCAAACATTTTGCACAGCAATATAAAGAAATGGTCGATGTCAACGATCGCAATCCAGGGTCACACTTTTACAGACTTAACTGGCCCGATGATGCTTTAGGCGCCGTCACCGTAAAAAATGGCTCCAGCAGTCTTGTTCTGGATTCGGTTCTCTCGGTATTGGCAGACGCCGATGACACATATCCTGCAGAAGGAATAGCCGGTCTTTCGATCAGTATGGGGCTACCCCCAAGAAATAACGTGCTTCACGACGAAGCGCGTCTTAAGTTTTATGCTCTGCTTCAGCGCATTCAGGAAGCTGGCTGGAAACGATGGATTGATCCCGGTATGCCGCGCCTTAAAGGCGCCGATGCGCTGCGTTACCAGATGGGCGAGTTTGAAAATGGAGCCCGTCTGATGTCACTTGATCCCGGTTATATGCCTTCATTGGATACCTGGATGAAGATCGGTGACATGACTGGATGGAGATTTTATCTGAACGATGTCTACATGAATGTCCAATTCATGCGGGATGGCGGGAAAATGGATAGCAATCTGCCGGGCGCTTATTTTCTTTCCATTGCTCTTGAGAGTAAAGACAGTTTCCAACGCAGTGAACAGGCTTCTGAAAACCGGCCGCGCTGGAAAGAACTATATCCGGTTGTGCGGAAGAGGCAATCTGCAGAGCGAACAGATGCGGAAGAAAAGCTCCGCTCGTTGGGGTTCAAGATC
The DNA here is from genome assembly GCA_028292665.1 of Herminiimonas sp. Lineage (GTDB taxonomy): Bacteria > Pseudomonadota > Gammaproteobacteria > Burkholderiales > Burkholderiaceae_D > JAQGLW01. The sequence goes on along the minus strand of JAQGLW010000184.1, from coordinate 835 downwards.
GATGCCGAATATCGCAATCCAGATGAATAAGATGCGGCCTGACTGAGCGGACTAGTTTTAAATAAATCAGCGTCTTAGTCATACGGCGGCCCCTTGAGCTCAACCACATTTCCTTCCGGATCCGTGACATAAATCGAAGGTCCTTCCCCTTCCGCTCCGTTTCTTGATTCAAGCTCACCAGCCGCCACGCCATGCGCAACAAGATGCGCGCGAATCGCCGTTTCGTCGAAGGGTTCAACCCGAAAGCAAAAGTGATCAAGGTTGCGCCCTTCCTTCCCCGGCGCCGCGCCGCCCGCACTGCCAAGCTTGCCGTCGACCGGCACCAGGTCGAGCATGGCGCTGCCGGCCCGCAGTTGGACCAGGCCGATGTTGTCCAGGCGGCGGTCAACGGTGCAGCCTAGCGCGTCGCAGTAAAAGCGCAGCATCTGTTCAAGATCGGTCACGCGCAATACGAGGTGGTCGATTTCACGGATATGTATCATCTCGGCGCTCGCTCAAAGATTTTATTGTAGATCCGCAGACTATTCATTTCACGCAGCTGCCGGTTTGCGGAACTCCACCAGCTTGGACACGAACAGCTGCAGCACTTCGCCGCGCTGGTTGCGGGTTTCGCTGCGGAGTTTGACCATGCCGCGGTCCGGCCGTGAACGCGACGGCGTGATTTCCATGATTTCGCTTTCCACACGCAGGATGTCGCCGGCGCGGGTTGCTTGCGGCCAGCTGATTTCGCCGCCGGCGCCGATGATGCCGTCCTGCAGCGGCATGCCGCTGGTGACCAGCAGGCGCATGGTGATGGCCGCGGTATGCCAGCCGCTGGCCGCCAGGCCGCCGAACA
>JAQGLW010000183.1 GCA_028292665.1 Herminiimonas sp. | reverse complement strand
TGAAAAAGGCACAAACGGCAATTATGTTGCACATGCTGCTTCGCACAGCTTGCCGGGACCCCAGTCCATGGGAGTCGATACGCGCGGCTTTCCTGCCGTCAAAGCGTACAACGAAACCTTCAGCTTGCTCGATCCGAGCGGCAAGCCGATGAGTAACATCAAATATAGCGTTACCGGTGCTGACAATTCAGGTCACGAAGCTGCCACGACGGTCAAGGGCGGTACGCCCAGGGTTCATACCGACGCCCCGGAGAAACTGAAATTTTCGTTGCATTGGGCCGAAGTCTCGACTACTGAAGAGGCGAATAAAGGCGCATCCAACAATACACCGAAGGACAAAAATGGCTGATGGCACAACGATCGAGGCAATGACGAATGATCAACCGGAAAGTTGCGTTGACGTCCATTGTGATTGTCCGACCTTGTGGTCGATGGCGCAGCAGTTCTGCTATACACGCCTCTCCAATAAGAAAAATAACGGAACTTATCGGCTCATTAATCTTTATCCAGCCAGGTCGCGACGTATCGCAGCAACCTACGCCCGGATGTATCTGGAAACTGAAGAGCATGGCGCTCCCGAAAAAAAGGGGCGATATTATTGGATGGCGTTAGGCGCTTTTGCCAGCAAAACTGTGGGCTGTACATTGGAAACTGTACAGCTTTCATACACTCGTATGGTTACAGGCAGTACTGTTCGAGAGGGGCTGGGCCAGGGTAATTTCTGGTTGTTCATGGATATCGCGGCATGGCACTGGTTCTACAGTGTCAGCCCAGCATCGTTTGACCAATGCGCGGGCGAGCGCAACACCGACACTTATGTCGAAAAAGTCAAAGCTCAGATCAAAAGAATGCCATGGGAAGCAAAGTCGTTGTCGAAAATTGATCATTTAAAGATCAAACCCGAGGTCTTGGAGGGTTTTGCTTTGGTGAAGCAGATTGAAGCTATGCCGGACAGCAGCAAGAAACAAAAATTGCAGTTACAGCATTTGATGGCAATGGCTAATCACGAGCAAGGAAACATTCTGCAGAAACTGATCTACGATGAGCCGGATTTTGCCTGGTGGATAAAAATTCAAAGAGCCGACGATAAAGAGTTGCGGCAAACATCCGGTTACGCCACTAGAGCGTTTGCGTTCGCTGCCAGCATATTCAGCCCTGGATTGGAGATTGCATTTACCAGTGAATGCGACACGGGTGTTCCTGAATTGAAGAACGCCGCTCCCAAAGAAACAAAATTGGAAGAATACGATAGTCGTATGCTGTGGATCAAATCGGTAGCCGATCAGTTTCACAGCCGAATGATTAAATTCAAGGGGCAGATGGAAGGCGAACTGGCCACCATGGCAGGATGGGTAGGTACCCGCGACGGCGTAGTTTATCCTGATGAACATCCGCCTCAATGAAGTTAAAAAAATTACTCCCTAAAAATTGGGTGCCTGGAGCATTGGCGGCATGGCTCATCGTGCCAATCGTCATTGCGTTATGGTTTATGTTTGGCAGCGACATCAAGGCCGGTGTGTTTAATTTATTGGAGAAAAAACCCATCATGTACAGTAACGTCATGGTTGAGATCGGCGAATCTGGTAAGAGTTTTACACAGAAATATCAAGGAATGGTCGAGGTCAATGACCGTAATCCCGGATCTCATTTTTATAGAGTCAATTGGTCCGATGGCACATTAGGCACTGTTACCGTAAAAAATGGCGCCAGCAATCTTGCTGTTGATTCCGTTCTGTCCGCAATGGGCGATTCCGATGATACTTATCCTGCAGAGGGGATTTCGAGTTATTCCATCAGCATGGCAGTGCCTCCGCGGAATAACGTGCCGCATGACGACGCGCGTCTCAAATTTTATGCCCTGCTTCAGCGCATTCAGGAAGCCGGCTGGAAGCGATGGGTTGACCCTGGCATGCCGCGCCTGAATGGTGCCGATGCGCTGCGCTATCAGATGAGCGAAATCGAAAATGGAGCTGGCTTGATGTCGTTGGATCCGAGTTATGTGCCTTCATTGGATATTTGGATGAAGATCAAGGATATGACGGGATGGCAATTTTACCTAAATGGGGTGTACATGAATGTGCAGCTCATGCGGGATAAAAAAAGGATGGATCCCAATCTGCCAGGAGCCTATTTCCTTACCCTCGGTCTTGAGAGCAAAGACAGTTTTGAACGCAGCGAACAAACCTATGAGGACCGGCAACGATGGAAAGAACTGTATCCGGCGGCAAGAAAAAAACAAGCTGAAGAACGCATTAAGTCGGAAGAAAAGCTCCATGCCTTGGGGTTCAAAATTGATACCGAGTATCGCAACCCCGATGAATAAAATATGATTACCTGCTGATTCGTTTGGTTGTAAAAACACTTATAGATTCAGCGGTTCATTTTATATTGCTAGTTGATAGTATATTTCCACAGCTTGTCTTCATTCGTACGGCGGCCCCTTGAGCTCAACCACATTTCCTTCCGGATCCGTGACATAAATCGACGGTCCTTCCCCTTCCGCCCCGTTTCTTGACTCAAGCTCGCCGGCCGCCACGCCATGCGCAACAAGATGCGCGCGAATCGCCGTCTCGTCGAAGGGTTCAACCCGAAAGCAAAAGTGATCAAGGTTGCGTCCTTCCTTCCCCGGCGCCGCGCCGCCCACGCTGCCAAGCTTGCCGTCGACCGGCACTAGGTCGAGCATGGCGCTGCCGGCGCGCAGCTGGACCAGGCCGATATTGTCCAGGCGGCGGTCAACGGTGCAGCCGAGGGCGTCGCAGTAAAAGCGCAGCATCTGTTCAAGATCTGTCACGCGCAATACGAGGTGGTCGATTTCACGGATATGTATCATCTCGGCGCTCGCTCAAAGATTTTATTGTAGATCCGCAGGCTATTCATTTCACGCAGCTACCGGTTTGCGGAACACCACCAGCTTGGACACGAACAGCTGCAGCACTTCGCCGCGCTGGTTGCGGGTTTCGCTGCGGAGTTTGACCATGCCGCGGTCCGGGCGTGAACGCGATGGCGTGATTTCCATGATTTCGCTTTCCACACGCAGGATGTCGCCGGCGCGGGTCGCTTGCGGCCAGCTGATTTCGCCGCCGGCGCCGATGATGCCGTCCTGCAGCGGCATGCCGCTGGTGACCAGCAGGCGCATGGTGATGGCCGCGGTATGCCAGCCGCTGGCCGCCAGGCCGCCGAACA
>JAQGLW010000179.1 GCA_028292665.1 Herminiimonas sp. | reverse complement strand
CGGTTGACAAAAGCGGACTCGGACGGGACGACGTCCGCACAGGCATCATATGCGGCATCGTTTTTTTCTTTCTTGCGTCATGCGATTCATACTGAATGAAGAACGGGATAATGGGTACAAACCGATTGGAAGCATTTAGTGACGGCGTGCTCGCCATCATCATTACAATCATGGTGCTTGAGTTGAAAGTGCCCCATGACGCCAGGCCCGAAGCCTTGTGGCCGCTGCTGCCCGTACTCCTCAGTTATATATTGAGTTTCGTCTACATCGGCATCTACTGGAATAATCATCACCATATGCTTCATGCCACGCACCGCGTCAACGGCGCCATCATGTGGGCAAACTTGCATCTGCTATTCTGGCTGTCGCTTATCCCGTTTGTGACAGGCTGGATGGGAGAAAACCATTTTGCGCCGGTTCCAACCGCTCTCTACGGGGTAATTTTGCTGATGGCGGCAATTGCATACTGGATGTTGCAACGGGCGATCATGACAGAACAGGGAAACAACTCTCTGCTGACAGCCGCAGTCGGCCATGACATGAAAGGCAAGCTGTCCCCGATCCTCTATGTGCTTGCCATATTTTTCGCTTTTATACACCAATGGATCGCACAGGCGCTATATGTAGCAGTCGCTTTGCTATGGCTCATTCCGGATCAGCGCATCGCGCGGGCGATAACGAACCGTGAGAAAGCAAATCATGACGATCAAAACCGGGCCTGATGCATCGGTGGACACGGACGCAAAATCGCCCCGGTCATTTTTGCGTTAAATCACGAACATCTCCGTTGCTGCCCTCGCCATCCATCCCGCTCCGTTGCTTTCAAAGCTCGCAATGAGGGCAATTACCCCGATCCGTTTCTCGCGGAGTTCTTGGCGAGTATGACCAATGCCATCCCGCCCAGGATCGCAGCGGAAGCGAAAAACAGATGCAGCGTGACCGGTTCCGACAGCAGCACGATGCCGCCGATGGCAGCTATGACCGGCACGCTGAGTTGCACCGTGGCGGCTGTCGTTGCTTTCAACCCCTGCAAGGCCGTGTACCAAACCGCATAGCCCAGCCCGGATGCCAGTGCGCCGGATGCGAACGCATAACCGATACCGATGCCATCGAACGCAGTTCTTGGCAGCAGCGCGATGCATAGCGCTGTCGCCAACGGCGCGGCGCGCAGGAAATTGCCTGCTGTCACACGGGTCGGATCGCCCGCCCCCTTGGCGCGCAGCGAGTAGACACCCCAAGCCGCGCCGGCAACGATCATCAACGCGGCACGATCGGGCGGCGGCGCCGACAGCCCCGGCAGCAGCAGCGCCAGCAGTCCGCCCATTGCGCAGACCAGGCCCACGATCTGCCATTTAGCCAGGCGCTCCCCGGTCCATAGCCCGTAGCCGATCATCGTTGCCTGCACCGCGCCGAACAGCAGCAATGCGCCGGTCGCGGCCGACAAGCCGACATAGGCAAAAGAAAAACCGGCGGCATACGCAAACAATGCGCAGGCAGAAGGCCAGCTGCCGGCGGCGGCTTGCTGTCCGCCGCGCAGCTTGACGATCAGCGCCAGCACCAGCGCGCCGGACACCAGCCGGATCGCGGTGAAGCTGGCCGGATCGATATGTGCATCTTTCAGCGCCATCCGGCACAGCAGGGAATTGCTCGCAAATGCAAGCATGGCAAGCAACGTCAACACGATGGTGCGCAGCGGCATCGACCGAGCCTTGACGCCGGCTAGCTCGGCAGACATGCGTTTTGCGGGAACATACGCTTGCCCGCATCCTCCTCCATCTCTGCCTTGAAGGCTAACTTTTCTTTCGATCCCTCGGCGTGCTGTTCGCCTTTGCAGGTATCGACAGCGAACGCTTCATACGGCAGGCCGGACTCTTCAAGAAACAGCGCGGCCTTGAGCGGATTCGGGGAGGGATGAAAACGGAACCGGATCATGCGGATTGTCCTTTTCCTTGAAGTCGCCGGAGGTGATATCAGGCCAGGTTGTGGCACGCATCCTGCGATAATACAGACATCCTCCAAACGCTGCAGTCTCCCGGAAACTTCATGCCTGCCTGATTATCCGGTTCTCACCAGACTGATCCAGGCATCAAAAGGATGTTTTAGTGCAATAATGAATCAACGTAATGGTGCAATCATCCGCATTCATGCTTTTTATCCGAATGCCTCTCTACATGGTCTATCGTAAAAAGCATCTTCTGTGTTACGGTCATATGGTAATTATTGACTGTTAATGCCGAAGCTGCGATGAGCCTTCCATCTTTGCAAACGATTGTCCCGTATTGCCGCAACTACAGCGAAATATGTACGAACTGATGTTGACCACATAATGATGTTGAGCACTTCTCACAACAGCACGGATTTTAGTCAGGATCAGAGATTGCTGGCAGCGAACAATCTGACGTTAGCCTGCATCGCACGGGGCGCGCCTCTTGCCCAGACGCTGGCCTGTATCGTAAACGGCATTGAAGACCAAAATCCCGGCATATTGGTCGCCATTCTGCTGCTGGATGAGGATGGCAGTCACCTGCATCTGGGCGCCGCACCGAGTCTGCATCAAGACTACTGCCGGGCAATTGACGGCATTGCCACTGACATTGGAACCCGGGCACGTCAGCTTGCAACGGATGCCATGGTTCAAATTACCACCGAGGATATCGAAGCAAGCCGATTCTGGCCCGGCTTTCGCGACCTGACTCTGCGACATGGACTGCATGCATGTTCAACGATCCCGATCCGGTCCGCCGCAAACTGCGTGCTTGGAATTTTGATCGCCTATTCGCAAAAATCCGATCAAGCGAGCGACAAGCATCGACAAGCCATTGTCGATGTCACAGCGCTGGCGTCCATTGCCATTGAGCGCGATATCGCTGAAGCCAAAATAAAAAAGGCTGAAGATACTCTGCACGAGAGTGAAACAATAATGGCGCTGGCAATCGAAGGGAGTGGAACCGGGATTTGGGACCGGAATGTCTTGACCGGCGAAATTCATTATTCAACCGGCTGGAAAGCGATTCTCGGTTACACGGATTCAGAAATCACCAATCGGATTGAAGACAGCTATACACGCGTGCATCCCGATGACCTCGCTTTTGTCCAAGCGACAATGCAGGCGCATTTTGATCAAAAGACGGAAAACTATGTGGTGGAACACAGAATCCGCTGCAAGGACGGCAGCTACAAATGGATATCGAGCCGCGGCAAGGTTGTCAGCCGCGACATGGAAGGCAAACCGCTGCGCATGATAGGCACGACTACCGACATAACGGCCATGCGGGCGTTGTCCGACAGGCTGCAGCAGAGTGTCGAGCTGATAACCTCTCTGACCAATGAAGTTCCGGGTCTCGTATACCAATATCAGTTATTGCCGAACGGGGATGCGTTTTTCTCTTATGTCAGCGAGGGAATCAAGGATATTTACGAGGTCACGCCGGAACAGGTCGCCGCTAACGCCGCTCTGATACATCAAATCATTCATCCGAATGATTTCGCAAATTACTGTGCTTCGCTCGATATATCCGCCGCCAGCCTGATGCCTTGGCATCTTGAGTACCGCGTCATGTTGCCCCGGCAAGGTCTGCGTTGGAGGCAAGGAGACGCGCGGCCCCGCCGATTGCAGGACGGCAGCACACTGTGGCATGGTTTTATCACCGACATTACCGAACGCAAGCGCATAGAGATTGAATTACAGGAATTCGCCACAATTGATTTCCTGACGCAGCTACCCAATCGGCGCTGTTTCATGACGCGGATGGAAGAAGAACTGGCTCGAATTCAACGCGTCGCCGGCACGCGTACGGCAGTTCTGATGTGCGATCTTGATCATTTTAAAATAATCAATGACAGTTACGGCCATGCCATAGGCGATCTGGTGCTCAAGCATTTCGCAACCATCCTGCATGATGAACTGCGCAAGAACGATACCGTCGGCCGTGTAGGCGGCGAAGAGTTTGCAGTTGTTCTGTCCGGTGTGGGTGCCGCCGAGGCGAATGTCTTCGCTAAACGAGTCCAGAAACAAATCGCTGAAACACCTTTCGTTGAGGGCGATAAAACAATCCCGGTGACAGTAAGTATCGGTATTGCTGTCATGAATGCGACCGATGCGAGCGCTGACGCCTGTCTTTCCCGCAGCGACATGGCACTTTACCGTGCCAAAGAAAGTGGCCGCAACCGTATTGAAATTGCCGCTGATTAGCATTCACCCCTGCAGGGCTGCTTTGAGCGGCTGCCATGAATCACCTTGAGACATTCAACGGAATTGCCCACTGATTTTGCATCGTCCCGGCCGGTGCGTTTCGATCAACACCGGCAATTGTCATCGGCGTTTTGCAGCCGGGTAAATCCGGGCTGACCGGAACGGCGGGCAACGAATGCCGCCTTGCATTCGCGCTCACTGTCCATTCTGCCAAAACTCGTAACGAAGGCAATTAGCTCCAACCGATTCGCCACTCCCACAGTCATTTCAACAGCCGCACCTGCGGCCGACATTCCACGCCGCTAATCCGGAAAAAAGCGACACTGCCCTTTTTGCTGTCTGTTCGCTTCCATACAGAACATCTCGTCTCGGATATATATCTTGTAAGCAGATGCATCCCTTGTTGCATGGTTTCGGCAACTCTATATATTGAGTCGAACACAAGTTCATTTGGAGATTAATATGAAACGCATTATCTGTACTGCCGCAGCAATTGTTCTCGGTACTGCTGCTTTTATCCCTGCTCAAGCGATCGCGCAAGTGGGTTTCAATATCGTTATTGGTAACGCACCTCCCCCGCCAAGATATGAAGTCATGCCAGCCCCGCGCCGGGGATATGAATGGGCGCCTGGTTATTGGAATTGGAATGGCAGAAAGCATGTGTGGACCAGAGGTCATTGGGAACGCGTACGCGCCGGCCAATATTATCAACGTCCTGAATGGCAACAAGGCAATGATGGCTGGCGTCTGAACCGCGGCGGATGGCAGTCCGGCGAACGCCATGACAACCGCAACGCAAACGGAAATCGCGGCAATGGTGATCGTGACGGCGATGGCGTGCCCAATCGTCGAGACAGCAACCCGGACAACCCGCACCGCAATTGAGTTCGTAAAACGCGGCGTGTCAAAGCTGAATCGAACCGCCCCAAGTTGGGGCGGTTTTTTCTTGTTGCCGATTCTAATGATACGAGCTGCGCTTAATCCGACACCCCTTTTTCGGCATCGCATTTAACACCTGATCGATCTCTGCACGCGTCAATTCCGGTGCGGATTGCAGGATGAAGCCGCAGGTATTCTGCAACGGAGTAATCATTCCTGTTCCCACCTGAATCCCAGGCGTTTGCCGAACCTTTTCAAAACTGCGTAACCTGCTTCGAAGGACTGAGGGCCGGACAGCGCGCCGCGGCAAGGCGAAAGCATATTGGAAAGGCCTCTTGTCATTCCCCTGTAACATCCGCGCATTATCATCCTCTGCGCGAGGCGCATCATCGCCTCCGATGATGCCATGCGAGCGAATCCTTAAATAGCGTATGTGACTAGTGCTTTGCCCTGCGGCCGCCGCCGTCCGGAGCAAGCGGGAAACGTGTCTGCGCTGCCGATCCGGAATCGCGATGTCCGTGGCCCATCTAACGGTACAAACATCCAAAAGGAATTGCTTCCCCATGACCAAGCCTCTCGATCCCTCACGCCGCCGCGTTCTCAAGTTCTTGTCCGGTACACCGCTCCTGCCGCTTGCGGCAGGAGGCAGCACTTCGCTTTTGCTGTCTGCTTATGGCGGAAGTTCTTATGCAGCCGTCGCTGCCGAGCAGCCCTCGGTTGCTCTTCGATCGGTGACCTTCAATCCGATGGCTGCACCGACGCTGGCGAACGCCGCAGCGATGGCGACGACTACGGTCGGCTCCAGTCTGACTGCAAACTACAGCGACGGTACGAAGCAGGATTACGCCTTGAAGTACGAGCCATTTTTTATCACCGGCGCACAAATATCCAATGGCGCAGGAGGCACGATCCTCGGCGGCGGCTACTACGATATCAAGAACCAGCCGATCCTCGACGCATCCGACCCGGGCAAGCGCCAGTTCTTCTCCGACTGTCCCGACGGCATGTCGCTGATCCGCCTCGACAACGCGCGCGTCGCCGGCGTCAAGGGCAACACGGTATTCGCGGTCGTGCAGTTCGAGTACACGACGCGCAACGTGGCCGGTACGTCGATGTACGGCATGCTGCCGTCGCCCATCGCGGTGCTGACGCTCGACCAGGACAAGGCCACGGGCAAACTCAGCCTGGTGAAGTACTCCAACATCGATACCAGCGGCGTCAACGGTCTGTGGATTACCTGCGGCGCCAGCCGCTCGCCATGGAACACGCATTTGTCCAGCGAGGAGTACGAGCCGGACGCGACGGCGATCGCAACCAACGCCATGTTCGCCTCGTTCAGCCAGAATCTGTACGGCGACGCGACCAGGGCCAATCCATACCACTACGGCCATCTGCCCGAGATCACCGTCAACCCCGACGGCACCGGCACCATCAAGAAGCACTACTGCCTCGGCCGCATCTCGCACGAGCTGGTTCAAGTCATGCCCGACGAGCGCACGGTGCTGATGGGCGACGATGCGAGCAACGGCGGCCTGTTCATGTTCATCGCCGACAAGGCGCGCGACCTCTCCAGCGGCACGCTGTACGTCGCCAAGTGGACGCAAAAGACTGCGGCCGACGGCGGCTCGGCCGACCTTGGCTGGATCAGGCTTGGCCACGCAACGAGCGCAGAGATCAAGGCATTGGCCGACAGTATGAAGGCGGTCGATATTGTCGACGTCAAGACGGCGGATCCCGCCGACGCGAGCTACACCAGGATCCCTTTCAGCGGCAAGTCGAACTGGGTCAGGTTCGTGCCAGGCCAGGACAAGGCGGCGGCTTTCCTCGAAACCCATCGCTATGCCGCGTTCAAGGGCGGCAGCCTGGGTTTTACAAAGATGGAAGGCACGACGGTCAACATCAAGGACAAGATCGCCTACTCGGCGATGAGCTACATACAGACACCGATGAAAGACGGCTCGGGCGGCATCAGTGTTCAGGGTCCATGGGCCGGTGCGGTTTATGCGCTCAACCTCAGGGGCGGGCAAAAAGACGACACCGGCGCAGCGATCGATAGCGGGTGGGTGCCTGTCGACATGGCCGCAGTGCCTGCGCTGCTCGGCGAAGACCTCGCGGCGCAGGATGCGCTGGGCAACTGGGCCAATCCGGACAAGGTCGCCAATCCGGACAACCTGAAGTTCTCGGAAAAACTGCGCACCCTGTTCATCGGCGAGGACAGCGGCACGCACGTCAATAATTTCCTGTGGGCGTACAACGTTGACACAAGAGTTCTGACACGCCTGCTATCCTGCCCGTCCGGCGCCGAATCGACCGGCTTGCAGGCGGTGGACGATATTAACGGCTTCGCCTACATCATGAGTAATTTCCAGCATCCGGGCGATTGGGAAATGACGACCAGGCTCGCTGCCGGCACCACCGTTCCGGGCGTACACGTCAAGGTCCAGGCGACGCTGGACCCGCTGGTGAAAGCGAACTACAGGGATCGCTTTGGCGCAGCGGTGGGTTACCTCACCGGCTTGCCGATCCTGGCGTAAGGCTTTCGACCCGACCTGAAAAACCGATCCGGTGCAACGCGATGCGATGCCGCTTATAATCGTGACAGCGCCGGTCGGTGAGTCCATCATTCAATGAACACCGGCATTGATTTGTAGACTGTCCTGCAATATCGTCCAGACTACGGCGATCTCCGCTCACCACGCTCAAGGCTCGCGCGGCGGGGATCGGCTCTCCGCTCCACTCGATCGTGGGCGTGCCGGTCAGGACGCACCCATGAACCATGTTCCGAAAATCGATGACTTTTGCCGATTCCAACATCATATTGATCTGTCTTCAATTGATCGCTGCAGCTAATGGCCTGATCGGCCAGCATCTTGTGGGCAAACGAAAGATCGCCGGTTGCTTCATGTGGATATGCGCCGATTTGCTCTACATCGTCATCAACGGTTGGGCCGGCCTCTACCCGGTCGTGGCATTGCATTTGTTTTATCTGGGCCAGAATGCCTATATGGCGTGGGAATGGCGAAAACCGGTAGAGGACCGGCCCGTAGCCGCGGACCTGAATGGCTTTGTGCACGGCGTTGTGGCTCTTTCTCTGCTGACGTGCGTCCTGTCCTTCGTCTGGCTGCCTTCACACCAGGCGTTGTTCGTCGTCGAGTCGGTCGCGGCCCTCGCGGGGATTGCCGGTACCTTTCTCGCCTCCCGTATGCGTGTCAGCAGCCACGTCGCCTGGTTATTGAGCCTGTCCATCCTGGCTTTCGTGTATGGCATGTCCGGCATGCCGGTGATGCTGATCCAGCAGATCGGCTACCTGGTGCTTTGCTGGAAGGGAATGCAGGAATGGCTGCGGAGTTCGAAGCAAGGCGCCGTACGCGCTTGAATAATGGAATGATTCCTCCGCTCCGAAGGGAGCCGGTACGGATCAGTCCGTCATTTCTGCGCTGCGGGCATTTTCCAGCATATCGCGGAATGCGCTGAATATCTTGCGCATGGCCGGCTTTTTGTAAGGAAACATGCCTTCCGGATCCATATCGTGAACAATCATTGCATTGTCCACCTCGAAAATCAGCAATTCACCCGTTCTGGTTTCGGCACAGTCGATCCCCAGATAAGGCAGTCCTATTCGTTCATCGATTGCTTGCATCGCAAGCGCATGACGCATGGCGAAATCATCATCGAAATTCGCCATGCACGCAGCTTCTTCCGCTCGCTTGGCTGCGCTTTCCGTCATCCCTGCGTTCAGGTAATGAATCATCCAGTGCGAAGATATCGCAAAATGACAGATAAAAGGTTTTCCTTCAATCAAGGCAACCCGGTATTTACGATATTGACCGTCGGCACTCCGGTAGTCGACAAATCGCGACACATAAAAACATTCGGCATCGACTTTATCCAGGTACGCCTCCGCGTCTTCTGCGCACGCCAGCTTCTCCAGATGCTGCCCGGCATGCGACCCGATCGGACGCGCGATAATCGGGAAACCGCCGTCCGGCAGGATCGATGTGACCGCCACCTCGCCCTTCGCCATCGCCTGCAAAACCGCCCTGTCGACACGCACCGCAGCCGGCATTTCCAAACCTGGTATACCTTGCAGCGCGGCACAGGCGCCGTCTCGCGAGAGTACCGCAATGTGCTCGGGACGGTTAATTACCGGACGCGGCCAGTCGATCACATACTCTGCCAGTCGTTGCAGTAAAGGCCGATTCGCATCGGACTCCGCCACCGCCACCATCATCACATCATGATCCGGCACACTTTGCGGCCAATCGGATTCCGGCGTGAGATAAAGCAATTCCAAAGAAACGTCCGAGTCCTCCACCAGAAATTCTATCGGCGTATTCGCCATCAAATCGCCCGGCCCCATGATGACCAGCAAGCGCAGGCCGGGTCCGGCGTGCCGCGCCGGCAATGAATAGTGCGATTGGATTGCAATTGCTTCGGCCTGCACCGCCAGCGCATTTTCCCGATTACCGGTAAGTTGAAGGACCATCGAAAAGTCCAGACAGGCATGGGCATCCTGCGGATTTTGATGCGCGCGCGCCAACAACTCTTCTCCCTGCTGTAGCAGATCTTCACCAGCGAAGGCGCGACGCATCAGCGGTGCGACTCCGATAAGGGGCGGCAATGCTGCGGAAACAGGTTCAGTATTGGGGATAATGGTTTTCTCGGTCATATCGTCATATGCAGCGTACGGATCCAAAGGAAATTGTTGCCGACAGCAAGGCATCAATATCTTGCGCGCGGGTACGGTGATTCACGATCGCTGTACAAATCTCTCGCATGCATTTTCCAAAAAATAGAAAAGCCTGGAAGCATGTTGCGTGCTCCCCGCAAAAATCGAAAACGAGATTAAAGGATGTTTTATTTCCCTATTCCGAAGATGGAAATTTAGACAATATAAGAGCGTCTGACAAAATGCCGATGCCCGAGACATGAACATTCTTTAATGAATCGTCAATTTCCGGTATAGCCGCCGAAGAGCATTATTGGAACTGTAGCCAGCTAATTCAAGGAGATCTGAAATGCCTGATAAAACCGCAGCAGACGTCATGGCGGATACTTTGGCGGCAATCGGAGTGCCCCGCCGCCGTTCATCAACGGGCACGCTGATGAACTCATCGCATTTCTTCTTTTCAGCCTGAGAAATATCATGCAATCCGGATTACTGCTCTCTATCCTTTTTACACTGATGCTGTCGGCCGCGAGCCTGCCTTCGATCGCAGCAGAGAATGGCGCCGGCTTTTTGGGCGCTCCGGCATCGCCGTTATTGTTGCCCCAGAATTCGATCAAGACTCCGGCCGCACCGCCTTCACCGATTCCTCAGCCAAGTCCCGCACTCAAGTCTCCCAGCATTGTGAACTGGTGCAGCGCAGGCGGATGCCTTGATTCAGGCGGCAATTGGTATAGCGGCGGCACCGGCAACCTTTATCTGAATAACCGCGGCAACACCTGCGTTCGCAGCGGCAGCTGGCTGCA
>JAQGLW010000117.1 GCA_028292665.1 Herminiimonas sp. | reverse complement strand
AGGCCGGCGAGCCTGCCGGCGCTGCTACTGGTGGTCGACGATAGCCGCGATGCCGCTGAGATGGTGGCAGAGTTTCTAAGAACGGCGGGCCACGAAGCCGCGGTGGCGTATGACGCTCTCGAAGCGCTCGCGCTGAGCGAACGCTTTCGCCCGACCGTGATGGTGCTCGATATTGGCCTCCCCCATGACAGGAAGAGAAGCCGTGCATTGACGCTTGACGACCACATGGCTCCGCGTGCCGATGCGCCGGATGGCATTCACGCGGCTTTCAATGCCGCGTCATCCATGCTCCGGTAGGAGCAATCGAATCCCGTTACAATGGCTTCCTCCAAATACGCTTACAACAAAGTACCACGATGATCATCCGCGACCGCCCTTCAGGACTACGGCTGTTTTTAATACTGCGTGGATCGATCCTGTCGCGCATCTGGCGGGTTCTGCTCGTTAATATCGGAGTCGCCATCCTTGTTACAGCCGCTCACGGCGCTCTCTTCAATTACAAGATCACTCTGACAGCGATTCCCTTTAGCCTGATCGGCTTGGCTCTGGCAATTTTCCTCGGGTTTCGCAACAACGTAGCTTACGATCGCTATTGGGAAGGCCGAAAATTGTGGGGGCAGGTGGTGTCCGATAGCCGTAGCCTGGCCCGTCAATGCCAAAGTTTGTTTGATCGTCCGGAACCGGCGCATGCCGGCTCCGGCCTGGCAGACGTCCGAATCAGAATGATCTATCGTGCGATTGCCTTTGCCCATGCCCTGCGGCATTATCTCCGCGGCTCTATCGATACCGATGAACTGAAAGAGCTTCTGCTGGAGGAAGAATGGAGGCTGCTTCAAAAATCGTCAAATCATCCGGACTTCTTGATGCTGCGAATGGGGGCGGACTTGCGCCGCTGTTTAAAAGACGGCCATATCGACGGCTGCCTGGCGGCAGCCGTCGATGCGACGTTTTCATCCATGACCGCTGCGGCCACCGCCTGCGAGCGAATCAAGACTACTCCGATCCCTTTTTCCTATACCTTGTTATTGCATCGAACTGCATACCTTTATTGTTTTCTCCTGCCTTTCGGCCTGGTTGATTCCATCGGGTTCATGACACCCGTCGTGGTGGCCATCATCGCGTATACATTCTTTGGCCTGGACGCCTTGGGTGACGAGATCGAAGAGCCGTTCGGTATGGCCGCCAATGATTTGCCGCTGGATGCGATTTGCCGCACCATTGAAATCAATCTTAAAGAATCGATTGGCGAAACGAAGCTTCCTTCGCCGCTTTTGCCGGTAAATTACTGCCTGACTTGAACAAGCAGGGATATGCCAATGAAACCGGGGAACACGTAATCCGGCTGGAATACCGACTCAAGGCCAGCGGCTCAGCGCCACCCGAACCTGATCAGAACACGCTCGAAGAGCAGCGAACAAGCGGGAGAAAGGCACAAGGATTTTGATGCGATATCCATCTTAGTCCGACTGTGCGGAGCGCTTTTCTTTCTTTTCATTTTGAATCAGCAAGATGCTTTGCTGGCACATCGGGCATGTGTAGCGCTGATCAAGCTTGGTGTCAGCCGCTCCATTATCTCTGGCCCGCAATTTGTAAAACTTAACATTACATGTCATGCATTCAACCATTTTTTGCACCTTCAACCATTTTTTGTCACCAATAAATTCACAACCGCGCCGTTTTATGGTGCAAACCAACACATAAATGTCAGACGGTACGGTACACGGCGGCATTAATTCGAAATCCCCATGCGATACGCAAAAACAGGGCCAGAAATGTTACTGGCCTGTTACATGTCCAATTCGCAATGCCGCACGCGCTTGAGGCGCCGGCTTTACGGCGCAAGTCAATTCATCTGACAACAGCTTCATTCTTTTGACAAGGAAGATGCAATCGGTTATCTGCCATTTTTCCCGTCTGTCCCGACAAGCGAGCCGGTAGCTGCCTGCTCCGGCAATTCAACGCTTGTTCAGTTCAACACGACTTCTTCTGCTCTTCAAACACCATCTGCACAATGCGCTCGAAATCAAGCACCTGAATCATGCGGTCTCGATTGTCAGTTTTTATCAGGTTGCAAACATAGCTGGGGCGGTCGTGGAATAATTTGAGCGCGGGCTCGATTTGCTTCTCGCTGAATTCCAGGACATCGTGCAGACGGCCGACCAGCAAACCAAGAGTATGCGATCCATGCCGTATGACGATGACCTCGTTCAACGCGTGAGACTGTTCCGAGCCGGAATTAATCAGGTAACGCATATCCACCACAGGTACGAAGGCAGATGTCTCGCTGCCGCTGTCCTGATAGTTCAGCAGCCCGGCAATGAGCGGTCGTAATGCCGCAGCCGAAGTCATGCCGCTCGCTTCCACCGCGTCAATAACGCTGGATGTCGGCAAGGCAAACAGGGCTTCGTCTATAAAGAACGTGGCGAATTCACGGGTATCTGCACCTTGCTCCCGATATTCATGATCGGATAACCCGCTTTGGTCCTTCTCGCCGGCGATTGTTTTGGTCTGCGCTCCAATCGGGACAAACACCATGGCAATGATGTCGTTATGATAGGCGTCTGAATTCTTGAATTCGCGGTAGCCGAACGAGGTGGTGTATCCGACCATCATATATTCACCTCTTTGCACAATGACTCTGGCTGCGCTGACACCATTTTTCTGACTCAGCATCGGCCCTTCTGGATGCAGCATGCTGCCCGGAGGATAGTCCGCGTGCGTGCTTGAGATGACATTGCCGGCCCGGTCGGTAAAGGCGGAAAACGCACCGGCACGTTTAGGCAGCGATGTCAGCAGCATGTTTCTGAATTCCGGCTCCGAATCGAAAACGATCCCGATTCCGCCGATGACCCGCATGGAGTCTTCCGGATCGCATATCGCTGCGCAATAGATATAGGTGGGCCGATCGGCGTACAGCCATGTAGGTTCGAACGCCGATACGCAATACTGCTGGCTGCCGCGCAACGACAGCGTGCTCTGAACCAGGCTTTCGTCCATCATGCGGCCGACGGTTTCAGTGTCATCACGGTGGAGACCGGAAGCGGCAACGATCATGCCCGTCATGTCGAACACCACCAGGCGCGTATAGGCGGTATAGAGCGCGTTGATCGCTTCGAGCGTTTGCGTAATGCGCGCCTGGCCCTCTGCCGTGCGTGCATTGTTTGCCATCAAGCGCCGGATGTCCGGCGTCAATGCCCACCAGCGGCAATCATTGGCGCGCTCGTATAGATTGCGGTCCATCATATCGATCGTCAGGCGAGATATGAATTGAACGTCCTGCAAGCTCGAGGAGATCACGGTCGCATACAGATCGCGAATCGAATCCTTGAATACGCGACTGGTTTCATCGCCCGTCTGGCTGATCTCCTGCAAAATCGATTTCAGCCTCAACGAATCGCCGCTCTGGCTGGCGGACATGATTTGTCCGTTCCACACTACCCGCCGCAAGGCGATGTTGATCGACTCGGCCTTGACCGTCACGTCATATAGCGGCGGGCAGAACGATTTCGCATGCGACATCACTCCCGCCAGCGTCATCGCATCATAGGCCGACAAGGCATCGTGGTTTTGACGCCGGAATGCGGTTTCGCATGGAATCATCACGTGTCCCAGCCAACCAGGGCCGCTATAGCCTTGATAATCCTGCGCATGGCATGTTTTAGCGAAGTATTCGCGGCCGGAAAGCGACACGATTTCGTAATCGCCATCGATGGCGTTCGGCACATGCCTGCCCGGCGGAATATGATCCGCATCGCTGCTGGCAATCACATACCCGTCATTGTCCAGCATGAGCATGATGGAGCGATCATGTTCCTTGCGCAGTCTGGCAAACACGCCTTCCATTTCCACCGCCAGCGGGAAACACAGGCATAGCACGCCGATCGGGTATCCGGTTTGAGGATGCGTGATCTTGCGGGAATAAATCAGGCTGCGTTCCTGCGCAGGCCGCAGATCGGACTTGTGGAAAGTTTCTACATACGTATCGCAGTTCAGGGTTTCGGCAATCAACGGATCGCATGACTGCGCAACTCCGCTATCCGTATCCAGATGAGCAAGCACCCTGCCCTTTGTATCGAGGATCAGGATCTCATCGTACACAGTGTATTTATCGCGATATTCCTGAAGACGCGGAACGATCCGGTCCGCATCTCTCCGGTCATCCAGAATGAATCCGCGGATGGCATCGTCCATTGCGAGAAAGCCGACGTCGGCCGTGCGTTCGAAAAGATTGCGCACGACGATGTCGATGATTACCTGCGCCTTAAAGTTAATCTCCTGCACCGACTTGGTGACATTCTCTTGCACCAAATTGCTGATCAGTTGCCGCTCCAGCAGCATGAAGCCATCGCGCGTGGCGTTCATGGTCGGCAGAATCGTCTTGGCTTCAAGCGGACAAACCATTTTTGCCGTTGATTCGATGAGACGCCATGCGAAATTAAGCTCCCTCAGCGCGCGTTCGCATTTGGCCACATTCGGCATGTAAGACAAAAATTCTTCGACTTGTAATGCGCTTTGCATCAGTGTCTCCGCCAGGGATTATTTAAATGAGAAAACCGCCGATCCAGGCGGTTGTATCAGATCATCTCTTATTCGACCTGCAACTTACCGTGCTCTGCGATGGTGCCGATCGCTTCAAGATGATGCAATTGGCAATAAGCATGCCATGTATGAAACTTGTCTTCTGTTCGCATGCGTTTTTACCGGTTGCCAAACCTGCATGATTGAAGGGATCTCTTTGTCCTCTCGATAAGGATCGACAAAAGTATTTCGTACCCGGTGAGCAGGTGTTAAACACGATAAAATTGTGGCGCGTATTTTTGCCGGTGCCCGCGCTTTCCGCATTGACGTTGGCGCTTCCGAAACCGATCGTCGGAGCATGGCAGCGCAGATTCTGCGTGCTTGACAATCAAACGACAGCAGACGGTAGTTCCAACGCGACAGGCGGCACGAAACCGGATAGGTGCAGAGCCGTCTGCACTTGCGCATTCATGCTTTCATTTTTTACTGTCCTCAAGATCCTGGCTGATCGGGTGCGGCCAGCGCATTTGCAAAACAGGCATATATATCGTAATATAACGATATTATGTTTTATAAAAAACGATATTTGCTTCGTCTTATCGCGAAACAATTGCGTGGCAGCACAACGGGATGACCATGGACATCGATGCAATCCACAAGGCGCTGGCTAATCCGGTACGCCGGCAAATACTCGCGTGGCTGAAAACGCCTGATGCATATTTTTCCGAACAGGAATATCCACTCAGCCTGGGCGTCTGCGCCGGACTAATCGATCAGCGCACCGGGTTGTCGCAATCGACGACCTCGGCACATCTTGCGACGCTGCAGCGCGCGGAGCTGGTGACATCGAAGCGGATCGGGCAATGGATATTCTTCAAGCGCAACGAAGAGATTATCGACGCTTTTCTGAATCACATGAACGGCGATCTTTAAGCGGCCGCGTTCGGCACTCCAAACATACCGCCAATCATCCATAGCTTCAATCAGGAATATTCATGCCTCTCGCTCTAGTCGTACTCGCGCTCAGTGCCTTTGCCATCGGCACCACCGAATTCGTCATCATGGGACTGCTGCCGGACGTCTCGCGCAGTCTTGCGGTGTCGATACCAACCGCCGGCTGGCTGATCAGCGGCTATGCACTCGGCGTAGCCATCGGCGCACCGATCATGGCGGTATTGACCGCAGGCCTGGAACGCAAGCGAGCCCTGCTGGTATTGATGGCTATCTTCATTGTCGGCAACTTGTTGTGCGCGTTGGCTGCAAGCTACGGCTTTCTGATGTTCGCACGCGTCGTCACGGCACTCTGTCATGGCGCTTTCTTCGGCATCGGATCGGTGGTTGCCGCCAGCCTGATGCCGCCGAATCGCAAGGCCTCGGCTGTGGCACTGATGTTCACAGGCCTTACCCTTGCCAATGTTCTGGGTGTGCCGCTCGGCACCGCCCTCGGCCAATATGCCGGGTGGCGCGCGCCGTTCTGGGCTGTCGCCGTTCTTGGTGTCCTGGCATTCGCCGGGCTCATGCGCGTGTTGCCGGCGCAGCACGATCAGAAAAAACCGAATCTGCGCCGTGAATTCCGCCAATTGCGCAGCGGCGGCATCTGGGTTGCGCTGGCCGCCACGGTGTTGTTCTCGGCGGCCATGTTTGCCCTCTTCACTTATGTAGCGCCGTTGCTTGAACAGGTCACACAGGTGTCGCCGCACAGCGTCACCTGGACTCTGTTCCTGATCGGCATCGGCCTGACGGCAGGCAATTACATTGGCGGCCGCCTGGCTGACTGGAGACTCGGAACCGCACTGACCGGCATCTTCGCGGCCCTGGCGCTTGCCGCCGCAGCGATCCGCTGGACCAGCATTGCGCCGTTGCCGGTCGAGGTCAATTTGTTCATTTGGGCACTGGTCGCATTCGCCGCAGTCCCCGGCCTGCAGATCAATGTGATGATCTTCGGCAAGGCCGCACCCAATCTGGTCGCAACGCTGAACATCGGCGCTTTCAATGTGGGCAATGCGCTTGGCGCGTGGATCGGCGGCCTGGTTATCGACCATGGCTTCGGTCTGCAAGCGGTGCCGCTGGCAGCAGGCGCACTGGCTGTCGGGGCTTTACTGGCAATCCGGATATCGATTTATTTTGCAAAAAATGCGGCGCCGAATGCGCCTGTTATCAACGCGGCGGGATGAATCCCGTTGCAACCAGAAAGGAAGCACTTATGTCGAAACTGTTTGATCCAATCAAGATTGGCGACCTCGATCTTCCCAACCGCGTCTTCATGGCGCCTTTGACCCGATCCCGCGCAATCGGCGCGGGTCGCGTGCCGAACGCGCTGATGGCTGAATATTATGTGCAGCGTGCTTCGGCGGGTCTGATTCTTACCGAGGCAACCGCGGTGACGCCGCAAGGCGTCGGTTATGCCGACACCCCGGGCATCTGGTCGGATGAGCAGGTTTCCGGCTGGAAGCAGGTTACCCGTGCCGTGCATGCGGCAGGCGGCCGCATCTTTCTGCAGCTGTGGCACGTCGGCCGCATTTCCGATCCCGTCTTTCTCAACGGCCAGTTGCCTGTCGCCCCTAGCGCAATTGCAGCGGCAGGTCACGTCAGCCTGGTGCGGCCGACGCGTGAGTACGTGACGCCGCGCGCACTCGGCATCGAAGAGATTCCCGGAATCGTCGCGGCGTACCGCAAAGGCGCAGAAAATGCAAAGGCGGCCGGCTTCGACGGCGTTGAAATTCATGGAGCAAACGGTTATCTGCTCGACCAGTTCCTGCAGGATCGAAGCAACAAACGAACCGATGCCTACGGCGGCTCGATTGAAAATCGTGCACGGTTGATGCTCGAAGTCACCGACGCCTGCATTGAGATATGGGGAGCTTCGCGCATCGGCATGCATCTGGCGCCGCGCGGAGATGCGCACGACATGGGCGATTCGAACCCGGCGGAAACTTTCGGCTATGTCGCACGCGAACTTGGCAAGCGCGGCATCGCCTTCATCTGTGCACGCGAAGCATTGGGAGAAGATCGTCTCGGCCCGCAACTGAAGCAAGCCTTTGGCGGCGTTTATATCGCCAACGAGCAAATGACCAAGGAGACTGCCGAGCAGGTGCTGGCGGCAGGCGAAGCCGACGCAGTCGCCTTTGGAAAAATGTTTATCGCGAACCCCGATCTGCCGCGCCGTTTCCAGCTCAATGCGCCGTTGAATGCGCCGCGTCCCGATACCTTCTACCATCCGACTGCGGATGGGTACATTGACTATCCGGCGCTTGCAGCCTGAGCGGCAGATATTCGTGCGATCTGATTAGCGTCTGCTTCGGATCATTTTGAAACGTTGGACGGGATTTGGATTGAAGCAACGGATGGGCTGCGAATCCCATCCTCTTCATCCACCCGGCTATTCGTCCGATCCAGGCATACCGTCGTTTGCATTCCTCCCGCAGTACAGGAGTGTCCCGTCTCTCATCAACGGGTTCCGACTGCGGCGGAATGCGGGCCTCCCGGTTGCGAAAGGCGGCGCGATGTATGGCAGCTTTTCGCTCTCCGTATGGCTTTATTTGATCAGATTTTTCACAACAATCGCATCGGCGGCGGATTCCGCTTCTTGCACAGGCTGGTTCAGCGCTTGAGTAGAGTACATCGGATTGGCCGGCATCGGTGCGCCGAGCATCGCGCCATCGGTTTGGTGGGTATCTATCGTCGCCACCGTCGACAGGCCTATCCGTAAAGGATGTTGCGCCAACTCTTTGGGATCGAGCGCAATTCTGACGGGTACCCGCTGAACAACCTTGATCCAGTTGCCCGTGGCATTTTGCGCCGGCAGCAACGAGAAGGCGCTGCCCGTGCCGGCGGAGAGGCCGAGCACTTTGCCGTGATATTCGACCTTGTCGCCGTACATGTCCGTCTCCACAGTGGCAGGCTGGCCGGCGCGGATGTTTCGAAGTTCGGATTCCTTGAAATTGGCATCGACCCACAATTGATCCAGAGGCACGATGGACATCAATGGCGTACCTGGCGTAACGTGACTTCCCAGCTGCACGCTGCGCTTGGCGACGTAACCTGATACCGGCGCCAAAACCGCATTGCGGCGCACAGTCAACCATGCCTGAATAAAATCGGCCTTGGCCGCCAGCACGCTTGGATGATGCGCGAGAGTGACGCCTGCGATGCCGGAATGCACAGCATCCGCCTGCTTGAGTGCGACTTCGAGCGCGGCCCCGGCGTTTTCCACGGCTTGCCGTGCATGGGCAATATCTTCGCCGGAAAGCGTATGATCCGCAGCCAGCGGCGTACGGCGCGCCAAATCGGCCTCTGCATCTTTCAGGGCGAGCTTGCGCAATTGAACCGTCGCGTCGTATTGCGCCACGCTGGAATATTGCTCGCGCTGTTGACGAACCATCGTGCCTAAACGCGCTTGCGCCTGAGCCAGGGCAAGATCGGCGTCAACCGGATCAAGCTTGATCACTTCCGCACCCGCCTTCACCAATTGTGTTTCATCGGCTCGTATTTCCTGCACGTTGCCGGTTACTTGCGAAGAAAGCGTGACCAGGTTTCCACCGACGTAGGCATTATCGGTTTGTTCCCGCGTCGAGAGCACAACCGTGTAATAAATCGCGTAAGCGATGCCGGCAATAACGAAGAGCAGCGTAATGCCGAGTAAAGCCAGCTTGCGCTTGGTCTGGTATGGCATGTCATTTTTGTTAGTCGTCATATCTGATGTTCCGTTTTATTTTGATGGCTGGGAAAGCGCGGTTCTCGTGTCGACCGGGTTCATTCGGTAACCGCCGCCCAATGCTTTCGCCAGCGATACTTCGGCCAGCTGCTGCTGATTTTGCAATTGCAGGCTTGCATCGCGTTGCCGCAGGACAGCCAGTTCGGCATCCAGCGTCGCAGCGCGATCCGCCAGACCTTGCTTGAATTTCGCCTGTGCAGTGTGCAGCAAGGCATTCGTCGATTGCACAGCGTCTGCCTGTTGCTTCATCTGGCTTTCGATGCCCTGCAAGGTCGCGCCTGCTTGCGCCACTTCGGCCACCGCGTTAAATACTGTCTGGTTGTAATCGGCAATCAGCTCGTTGCGTTCGTTGCGCGCGACCCCAAGCCGGCCTTGCAGGTTTTTGCTGTTAAATATCGGCAGGGAAAGCGTTGGGCCTATGAATAGCGACCGGCTTGCGGCAGTGAGCAAATGGTTCAGCGAAAGGGAATCCAGCCCGAATGAACCCGTCAGATCGATGTCCGGATAAAACGCGGCCTGGGTAACCTCAACGCGGCTGAGCGACGCTTCCACCCGCCAGCGTGCAGCCTGCAAATCAGGACGCCGCGCCAGTAATTCCATACCGAGCCTCGATGGCATTGCATGCGCAACGCCGGGGATCGGTTGTGGCTTCAGGTCGGCAAGCGCATTGCTGTCGGCTCCCAGTAACGCGCGCAGAACTTCGCGCTCGCGCGCTATTTGCGTATCGAGCTGCGCGACTTGCCTGTTCGATTCGCTGAGCCGGGTTTCGGCCATATGCTGCTCGTCGATGGCGGCAATGCCCTGGGCAATGCGCCTGGCCTTGTCTGCCACGAGTTCGCGCTGCGTCGCCGCCGCCTTCTGCATGTTTGCCAGCCGTGCCCAGCCGCTTTGCAGATTGAAATAGCTTTGTGCGATCGCAGCCGCCAAAGTCTGTTCCGCTTGCGCATAATCCGCCCGTCGCGCGTTGGTTTCCCCAAGCGCAGCGGCAATTTGCGATTTATGTTTGCCCCACCAGTCGAAATCATAGCGAGCTTGTACCTGCAGCGTTTCTTCGTTGAAATAGCTGCCGCCGATCGGCGGCGGAAACAGTCCGTTGCCGGAATATCGCTGGCGATTTGCCGCAGCATTGAAATTTACGTCCAATCCCTGTGCAGCCTGGTTTACTTTCAGCGCCGCCTGCGCCGAACCGATGCGGGCAGCGGCGACTTCCAGCGTCGGGCTATTCATCAGCGCCTGTTTGATCAGGCGGTTCAACTGCGCATCGTCGTATCGGGTCCACCACTGTGCATCCGGCCATCCGTCATGCGCAAGTTTGATGCCGGCCGCAAGTTGTGCCCGCGCCATATCCTGCTGCTGCGATACCTCATGATCGGGAGGAATGGCAACGCAACCTGCCAAGCCGAGCATGACTGCGCAGGCGCAGGCGATTGAAAAAATATTTGCCTTGTGCACAGCGGCGGTTTTCCGCAGTTGCGATGGCAACTGCGTTGAAAAATATTTCATAGTGTTATTCCATCGCGGCATGATCCACGCTCAACGGCATATCTTTCTTGGGTGGACGAATCAGCAGCAAAAGTGGAATGACCATCAAGGTCATGATCAGCATTAGCCAAAAATCATCGAGGTAGGCGATCATCGACGCTTGTCGCGTGACTTCGCTGTTTAACATCGCCATGCCAGTCGAATTGGCAAGGTTGTAGAGCGATCCGATAGCGGAATCCTGCAAGGCGGGATTGGCATAGGTGATTTTTTCGGCCAGCGATGCATGTGCGATTTGCGTGTTACGCACCAACAAGGCCTGCACCAGAGCGATGCCGATGCTGCTGCCGATATTGCGAATCAGACTGTAGATCGCGGTACCTTCCGCGCGCATGGCGGGCGATAGCGTAGCGAAGGTGGCGGCGCTCAGGGGCACGAACACGAGGCCCAGCCCGATCCCCTGGACCACACCCGACCAAACGACATTGCTCGGCTCAAGCGTTAAAGTGAAGCGGCTCATCTGCCACAAGGAGAATGCAGTGACGGAGAAGCCGACCGCCAATAGCAAGCGCAAGTCGACCCGGCCGACGAGTCGGCCGACAATCAGCATTGCAAACATTGTGCCGAGTCCGCTCGGGGCAGTAACCAGACCGGCGATGGCAGCCGGATAATTCATCAGGCCCTGCAGCATGGATGGTGTGAGCGCGCGGGTTGCAAACAACACCATGCCGACGATGAAGATGAATAGCAGGCCGGTGACATAGTTGGGATTCTTCAGCAGGCGGTAATCAAAAAATGATTTTCCGGCGGGCCGCAACGCGGTATGCGCGATGAAATACGAAAGGCTCATCGCCAGAATGATCGCCTCGATCCAGGTCTCTCGTGAGGTGAACCAGTCATTCTGCTCGCCGCGATCCAGCAACATCTGGAGCGCCCCGATGGCAAGGCTCAAGGTGGCGAATCCGAACATGTCGAAACGCATGCTGCGCGCAGCGGGAACCTGCCGTATATATTTCCAGATACCGTAAAAAGCCAGCGATCCGACCGGAACATTGATGAAGAACACCCAGCGCCAGTTGTAGCTGTCGGTTAGCCAACCGCCCAGGGTCGGTCCGAGAATGGGACCTATCATCACGCCCATGCCCCATACCGCCATGGCTGAACCATGCTTCTCGCGCGGATTAATATCGAGCAGCACCGCTTGCGACAGCGGGACCAGGGCCGCGCCAAATACGCCCTGGAGCAGCCGGGCCGATACAATCTCCGTCAGCGAACCGGAAATGCCGCATAGCACGGAGGCGAAGGTAAAGCCGGCGACTGAAACAAGAAATATGTTTTTCTGACCAAAGCGATCGCACAGCCAACCGGTCAACGGCGTCGCTATCGCCGCCGCGACGATGAACGACGTCAGGACCCAGGTGATCTGGTCCTGCGACGCCGACAGGCTGCCCTGCATATGCGGCAAGGCGACATTGGCAATGGTGCCATCGAGCGCCTGAATGATGGTGGCCAGCATGATCGAGATGGTGATCATGCGGCGATTGATGCCCTCGTCAGGACCGTTGCCTGCGATGGATGCGGCGTCGTTGCTCATAGGGCCGATTCAACAACCTCTTGCAGAGACTCCAGCAATTCAGTGACCGATTGCAGTTTTTTCTTGTCGATTTTCCCCAGGAGTTCCTTGCGAAAAGCATCTGCTTCCGTCTTTACCTTTGCATATAGCTGAGTGCCGGCCTTGGTCAGAACCACCAGCTTGACGCGTCGATCGGATTCCGAAAGCATGCGCGAGACCAGCCCCGCCTTGACCAGTCGGTCGATCATGGTCACCACAGTCGGATCTTCTACGGCAAGACTATGGGCCAACTCGGTTTGCGACAAGGGCTGACTCGCCTTGGCGATTACCGCAATTGCCATCCAGCCTGCCTGTCCAACGCCCAGGTTCTTTAGACGGCGATCCAAAGCCTGTCGCCACGAGCGCGCCGTGTTGTGCAGAGCCGCAGAGAATCGTTCTTCAATGGATATCAATATATTAGCCTGCTAATGGTTAGGTTGCTAACCATTAGC
Source organism: Herminiimonas sp. (assembly GCA_028292665.1). GTDB lineage: Bacteria > Pseudomonadota > Gammaproteobacteria > Burkholderiales > Burkholderiaceae_D > JAQGLW01. The sequence goes on along the minus strand of JAQGLW010000117.1, from coordinate 30,331 downwards.
ATAGCATGGTGCTTGACACAATGCAACACGGCTTCCCCAGCCGCCGCTTCACTTTGAAGCTATCGTCCACGGCAAGAACGGTTTGCTTCACTAATGAAGAGTGAGAACCTACTGCATACTCCGTTATTTCGGGGGCACCCGGTTCCATCAAAGCTCGCGATGTGCCCAGGCCGCAAGTATCTGCTGCGGGATGTTCGCTGCCGGCTTCGAGGCGGTTGTCACCCGCTCGCCAGGCAACTGCTTATTCCGACAGACGAATAACAATATAGATAAAGGCCGCCCCCAGGCACGTCAGCGAGATGAGAACCATCGATCTGGCAGGACTGCTGCGGGAATGTGCTTCGGGAAGAATGTCGGAGGCGCCGATATACAGAAGAAAACCGGCGAAAAATCCCAGGTAAAGTCCCAGGATCGAGGCCGGCACCTGGAAAGCCAAAGTGGAGGCTGCGCCCAAAATGGGGGCAAGCGCATCCAGTACAAGCATCAGGAAAGAACGACGGTTGGTGTTGCGGTGAACCAGCATCAGGCTTACAGTGTTTAAGCCGTCGCAGAAATCGTGAGCGATCACGGCAATGGCAACCGTAATTCCCACTGCTCCGGAAACCTGAAATGCCAGGCCGATTCCCACGCCGTCCATAATGCTGTGGCCAATCAATGCCACAGCTGAGAGCATGCCTACTTTCGGATGATGATGCTCGGCGTAATCGCCTTCGTGCGCATGATGAAGCAGGAAAAATTTTTCCAAACTGTGAAAAAAGAGAAATCCGATAGCCAATGCAACCATCGCATTAGTCACTTCCGTACCTTGTTCACGCGTCAACGCGAAAATTTCAGGCAGGATGTCGAAGCACACCACGCCTAACAGCACCCCCGCGGTAAAACTGAGAATATAGTGAAGCCGGTCATTGAACCTCAGCGCGAATATCCCTCCGACAAGGGTTGAAAAGAACGCCAAAAAAGAGAACCCGATAGCACCCATGCCATACCCTTTATCTTCAACTGATTTTGTATTCGAATTATGCTGATTGATGCGCCGAAAATCTGCACGGCATCCTACTTTACCGATATCGGGGAAGCATTGGTCAAACGGTAAAACAGACCCATTGGATCGTTCTTGAGAACCGCCATTTTTCCCACCACAACAATCGGTTCAAAGGAATATTTGACAGGCATTGTCGATTTGACCTCGACTACGCCCTCCGGTCCGGCGGGCATACAAAACGCACAGGTAACCGGGTTAACAGAAAGCAGGAAGTGCTTTTGTTTTTCACCAGGGTCCAGCGGCATCATGAAGCCCTGAATTTTTACTTCCGTGTCATTCAACGCTGTCACTTCTTTTGAAAAATTCGGAAGAACCCTGTCCTTCGACGGGACTGATTTCACTTTCGCCAGGACATCCCATGACAGTACGCCCTTGACTTCAGTCAAGGGCGCAATCATCCGAATCGGTGCGCTTGCAGGCGGCGCAGAAGCAGTGCCGATCGTTCCGGCAGCAATCGCGCATGTCGCTCCGACTGCGGAGACAATCAAAACAATACAAGTGCGGGTTTTCATAAAACCTCCAGAGTAGGCAATCAGATTTTCTTCAGAAAATTTCCATCATCGATTGCGGAAACGACGATGCTTCACACAGGTCATGGTTCGCCATGCGAATGCTTCATTCCGCAGAATTTGCCGATGGCAATGCCTTTGCAGGCCTTTGCCAATTCGGCATTGCAGACTTCTTCATCCTTTCCGGACTCCATGCATTTTGCCGCTGCTTCATGGGCTGCAGCGATTGCGCGATGCTGCCCAATTTCTCTTTTTGTCTGTTCGGGATCATCCTTGCCGTAAGCTGCAAAAGAACAAATGGCAAACACAATAGTTAAAAGGTATTTCATGATGTCATCCTCTACAAAAAATTTAATGAGCCAACGTTGCGGCAATATCGGTCCGATAGGCCCGAACTGCAGGAACAAGCGCGGAAACCAGGCCCACGACTGTCGCAATCATGATGAGCCATGCTTCCTCGGAAACAATGACCCAACCCGATAAGGTCATATTCTGGTCTTCCGACAGCATATGGCCCAGCGCTTCAACAGCGATATGGCCGATCACCCATCCGAGTATCGCCCCCCCGATTGCCAGCAGCAACCCCTCGACCAGCAATAGCGAAAACAATTTTCCTGGAGGGGCTCCCAGCGTTCGCAGAACGGCAAGATCTGTTTTACGCTCTTCAAGCGCGTTATAGAGAGCCACGAACATCGACAAAGCTGCTGAAACCAGAATGATGACGGCGATGGCACGAATCACGTCCACGCCGACGCCAAGGAGCCGGAACAGTTTTGCCGCCTCTAACGCGGGTTGAGCCGCCTGAAGCTCAGTTTGACGGTTGATATAACGCGGCATGCTGACCGCGGCCAATGGCGTCGAATACTGCACCAGCAACGCAGTTACTTCCCGATCCGCATCCATCGCCGCCTTTTCCTCCTTGTCATTGACATCGATTCCATTGGCTATTTCATGCACACGCCAGACGGATTCAACCGGCGTCAATATCAGACGGTCAAGCACAGTTCCGGTCGGTTTTAACACCCCCGCGATGACGTAAGGAGCGTCTTTATGTTCCTCGCCGCCTCGGGCCAGACCGTGCGAGCCGGTGAAACTGGCGCCAACCGTCGCGCCCGTTTTTTTGGCGGCTTGGGCACCAAACACGGCCTGCATCGGGCCGTCAAACAATTTACCCTGGGCGAGTACGCCGTTATAGTGTTCGATGTAGTCACTGTCGGTGCCTACGATGCGAAAACCATTGAAGCTGTCTCCGAGCGCTAACGGAATGACCTTTTTGACCATGGAGTTTTTTTTCAACTGCGCTACCGCTGCCAAAGGAATATTGCCGGTCGGGATATCGATATGATAAATAGATGACAGGATGAGCTGCAGCGGAGAACCCTTGGCGCCCACAACAAGGTCGATGCCGTCGGCGTCGCGCGTTGCACCTTCTTCAAGCTGTTTCGAAGCGGACAAGACAAATGTCATCATGGCGACCCCAACAGCCATCAGAAGCAAATTCAACGCAGCAGGCAATGCTTTGAAGCACAGGGATTTGACGGCGAGCGTCAATGCATTGAGATGTGTCATGCCGCCTCCTTCACCGGAGTCAAACGCATGACCTTGGCTTGAGGCAGGGCTGTCAGCACACGGGCGTCATGAGTCGCAATGACCAGCGATGCGCCAATATCGGCTGCCTGACCGGTCAACAGAGTAATGGCCGCGGCACAGGATATGTCATCGAGATTGGCGGTGGGTTCGTCAGCGAGAACAAGCCTGGGCTTGTTAAACAGCGCACGGGCAATGGCAACACGCTGCTGCTGCCCCTGGCTGAGTTGATGCGGCATCGCCTTCGCCTTTTCGGCAAGGCCGAGACGCAACATAAGGTCATCGGCGCGCGCCGTATCGGCGACTTTCCCGTTCGCATAGGCCGAAAGCAGGAGGTTTTCGCGAACCGACAGGCTTGATACCAGCGCCAGCCGTTGCGGTAAAAAACCAATCGTCTCGCCACGCCACTTATCGGCTGCGCGTGGAGACAGCATTTTCACATTTGTGCCCGCGACCGTAATTTCGCCATCTTGCGGCGTCAGAATCGCGGCAATCAAATGGAGAAGCGTCGACTTGCCGCAACCGGATGGCCCGAGAAGGATGGCGTGCTGCCCTGACGCGAGAACGAAAGCATCCACCTGCAGCACGGTTGCGGTGTTATACGAGTAGCTGAGTCGGTCGATATTTAACATGGGATTTTCTTCCTTGTATTTCAAGTCCATGGAAAATCGACCGCGCACAGGCGCGAGCCTTCATTCCCATACTTTGACAATAGTGAAAGATCGACCCGTCAGACTTCGCCATTGGCGTGTTTCCGGACCAGTCGATTAAGAAAATTCAAGCAAAAAAGAAACGGCGAGGCGGAGCGAGGGGAAGCGGAATGAGATAACTCTGTGCCGCCACAAAATCATAGAGCGGCAATAGAGGAATTTGATAGCGGAAAACAGCCATCGTCGTTAGTACGACGCTCACTGCAGGCGGAACATGGGAGGGAACATGCACGGCAAGATAACAACTCACGCAATCATCTTCTTCCATCGCCAGATTATGGTGGTGGAATGCGGTGCCGATCAGTTGCAGAACCAATACCACGACCAATAACAAACATGCCGCGCGACCGAACCGGCATTTTGTGATTCGTCGACGGAAATCATGCGATGTCAATGGCATGCCGGACAGAGTCTCTTTTGCAAGAGGCCGGCCTGTTGACACAGGAACACGGAAGAATCCGGGGCGATTGGTTTGTTCTGACCGGTTAACTGATCCTCAATTTCCTTGCGGACCAGCGGCCGTATTTCAACAAGCATGAGAGCCGACACGCTGACGCGTGCACCAATCACGCACGAGTTGGTTTTTCTGATCAAGGATTGAGCTTGTTGAATAGGCGGTTTGTACATGGCATCTTAATGCAACTTAGTTGCAATATCATACATTAGTTGCATTTTGGTTTCAATGTGCGTCAATTTTAATCCACTGTCGACCTGACAAGGCCATAAAAACGTCTGCTCAACGCGGCGTTAAATGCTTATCCAAACGTACCTTCGGTTCTATCAAAGAACCTGACGTACCGGTGAACATCACAGCAATCCAGGCAGTTATCTGGTTCGCTACGCAAAGTAAGCCATTTTTTATGGCAAGCGGGTGGGGATCGCAGCGTTGGACCTTGAATCAATACCTCCAGGAACACCATTAATTCGTTGGTTCGATTAAGACAATATCAGAAGTTTTTCGATATGCACCGTTACCAGGCAACCCTGGCTAACTTGTCGTTGCACACTGACGCTTCGCCCCAGTGAACTTGATTGGTTTCTGATGGTGAATTGGCTGAGCGTCGGACCGGCAGCGCAGTTCAACACCCCTATTGGCATCGCGATTGACGCGGCGGGAAACGTCTGCGTCGCCGACACTGGTAACCAGACCATCCGCAGAGTTACCACTGCTGGCGAAGTGACGACGATTGCCGGTACGCCAAACGTTGGCGGCATCGCCTTGGGCGCTTTGCCGGGGAACCTCGATCTTCCTGTCGGCCTGGCATTGCTCGGTCCGAACAGCATAGCCGTTACAACGGGAAACAGCGTACTAAGGCTTAGCTTGCAATAGTATTGAACGGATGCTTAGAGGGGCGCGTGATCTATTCCATCCCTGTGTGGCGATAGAGGCAGCCCGGTTTCGATAAGGATGGTAGCAGGCGGAGAAAAGAGCACCTCCAATCACTGGGCCTGCTTCAATGTCACGGCAGAGAGCCTCTCAGGCGGCGGAGACAAGGTCGCTTACTTCGAAGGCACACCGATCCCGATCAGCGTGCTGCCGACCGGCGTACTGGTGCTGGATGCCTGGCAGGATCACTTGGGCGCATGGGCATTAGGCCCATGGGTACTGCATCCGCTGGCCTTGCTGTTGTATTGCCCGGCACGTTGATGATCAGTAAAACCTTCCGCGTTCCCAAGCTGCAGCGGCAAATCGACGGCAGCAGCGGTATGTCCGCAATCTTTTGGCGTCGCCCTGCCTCCGTCCAACAGTGTGCCGAAGGCGTCAATATTTGCTTCAAGTCAAACTTCCGCCAGGCCAAGGATTTAGACTGAAACGTAGTCTTTCCCATTAATCGAATCGGGCAATTACACATGACTTGACCGGGAACATCTTTTGAAGCGGCCAGCTACAACCTGAAAAAGTTCGGGGGACACTGCGGCCAAGCGCAGGCCAGACCAAAAACAAAGCGGCCCAATACCATGCCGACGGCGTAGCCGACACACAAATAAACACGGACTGATCGGGCCGTATCGCCTGCCTAGCCACCGTGATGACCTATGAATTCACGAGAGCTCCAACAAAAGACGTTTCTGCTCCTGTTGATCACGGTCTCGCTGGCATTTGCCTTGATCCTTTGGCCGTTCTACGGCGCGGTCTTCTGGGGAGCGATACTTGCCATCCTATTTGCGCCGCTTTATCGGCGCCTGCTGCTGGCGATGCATAACCGGCGGAACTCCGCAGCGCTGGTGACGCTGCTGATTTGCCTGATTATCGTCATCTTCCCTCTGTCGGTCATCGCAGCCTTACTATTGCAAGAGGCGACCCTCGTCTTTCAAAAGATCAGTTCAAGGGAACTGGACTTCGGTATGTACTTTCAGCAGGCCATCAACTCCTTGCCGGGCTGGATTGTCCGGCTGCTGGAACACTTTGATCTCGCCAATATGTCCTCGGCGCAGGAGAGGCTTTCAGCGAGTGTGGTGCAAGGCAGCCAGATCGTTGCGAAACAGGCGTTCAGCATCGGCCAGAATACGTTTAATTTCATGGTCAGCTTCGGCGTGATGCTGTACCTGCTGTTTTTCTGGTGCGCGACGGCGCCAGTCTCGCCGCGCGGATCAAGCAGGCAATTCCCTTGAGTCCCGAGCAAAAACGATATTTGTTCACCAAATTCATCACCGTCATTCGCGCGACGGTCAAAGGCAACATCGTCGTCGCCGCACTGCAAGGCACATTGGGTGGTTTGATATTCTGGATCCTCGGCATTCAGGGAGCGCTGCTATGGGGCGTGCTGATGGCTTTTCTTTCCTTGTTGCCGGCGATTGGGGCAGGCCTGGTATGGGGACCGGTTGCGATCTATTTTCTCCTGACCGGAGCGATCTGGCAGAGCCTGGTGCTGATCGCCTTTGGCGTGTTTGTGATCGGGCTGGTCGACAACATCCTGCGTCCCATACTCGTTGGCAAGGACACGCAGATGCCGGACTACGTGGTACTGATCTCCGCTCTGGGCGGCATGGCGCTTTTCGGTCTGAACGGCTTCGTCATCGGTCCGGTAATTGCTGCGCTGTTCATCGCGACATGGGATCTATTCTCTTCCACTACGGAAGCGCACACGGACCGATCTGTCGATTAGCCGGCTGCATGATCACGGCGCAAGCTACAGCGCACGCTTGTCTGCTGTAGCCAGATACTGCTAAATATAATAAAAAAACGAAGCTGTCCGCTGCTGCCGTGGCTCTGGCCGTAGGAATGGGTGTAAAAATCGTGTTTGAAGCAGTGAGGGCAGTCAATCGCCGGACCGCTTGCAAGGTTCTCAAATCCAGGGCGCGCCCTGGTCAAACCGCGGCCTTGTTCTCCGGAGTGATTGTCCAGAAATACAAGGTCTTGTTGCCGATCTTCTCGGTCTTCTGGGGTGGCCATTCCGGACCCATGTCAAAGTCATGCGACACTACGCGGGTACCAACCTTGAGTTGCTTCCAGAGTTGGGGACGCAGTTTGCGGTTGACGTCCGGCAGCAGATAGAGCGTCACCACCGTGGCGTCGGCGAAGTTGGAGGTGAACAGATCGCCCACCCGAAAGTTGACCCGGTCTTCGACGCCGGCAATCCTTGCATTTTCCTTTGCTTCAGCGATGCGTTGTGGGTTGATGTCGATGCCCGTGCCTTTCGCGCCGCGTTCCTTGGCTGCGGTAACGACGATACGGCCGTCTCCGCAGCCGAGGTCGAACAGGGTGTCGCCCTTATTCACCTTTGCCAGGTCCAGCATCCGCTCCACCACCTCCGGCGGCGTCGGCACGTACGGCACGTCGAGCTTGGGTGGAGCAGCAGCCTGGGCCGTGGCCGGCACGGGCGCCAGCAGCGTCGCCAGCATTAGAGCAATCGATCCAAAAGCGGCGGCGAATGGCGAGGTGCGTAATGACGAATTCATGAGACCTCCTCAGGGTGGGTAATGGAAACGGCGGGCGGCGCTTGCCGGGAGTGAAGGTGTCGCATCAACAACAGCAGGAAAACACCGGATGCGAGGACCGCTACGCCGATCCACGCGGCATTGATGCCGCCCATGGACTGGTTGTTGACGTAGGAAAGACTCGACCACAGCATATAGGCGCAGGAGGCGCAGAACAGTATCGGCAGCAGCGGGTACAGCGGCACCTTGAAGGGCCGCGGCATATCAGGTTCACGAATGCGCAGAACGAAAAGGGATAGACCGGACAACAGGAAAAAAAGCCAGAACACAGGAGCCGTAAATTCGACCATGGATTTGAAGCCGCTGCCGATCGCTGTGCCGACCGCCACCAGAAACAGGGCAGCGACACACTGAATCCGGATGGCATTGGCGGGCGTATCGCGAACGCTGTCCCAGATGCCCAGCTTGCCCAGCACACGCCAATCGCGTCCCATCGCATAGCTGGTCCGGGCTCCGACGATCATGGTCGCATTGATCGATGTCAGCGCCGCCACCGCGACCAGTATCGAAATGACTTTTTCTCCGGCTGGCCCGAATGCCGTACGCATCAGTTCCGCGGCGAGGGCGTCCGACTTTGCCATGCCTTCCATGCCCAGACCTCTCCAGTAGGCCCATATCACCAGGAGATAAAGCGCCGTGATGATCAGTATGGATAGCGTGAGGGCCTTGACCATGCTGCGGCGGCTTTTCATTTCAGCGCTGATATAGGCCGCTTCATTCCAGCCGCCATAGGTCAGCAGCACGAACACCATTGCCAGGCCGAAGGAGGCAGCGGTGGGGGCTGCATTACCGGCGACAGCGGGTGCGGCAGGTGCGGCTCCGTTCGAGGACAGCACTACCGCGGCAGCGACGATCAGTAACAGGCCGAGAACTTCAAGTGCGGTAAACCATGTCTGGGTCAGCATCCCGGTTCGGATATTGCGCATGTTTACAGCGGACAAAACGACAATCACCGCAACGGCATACAGTGCGGATCCTGACCCCGGACCGGCGAAGTCCAGAGGCAATGCCTGGTTCATGTAGTCGCCAAAGACAAAGGCGAGAAGTGCGATTGAACCGGTAATGATGACTGAAAAGCGTGCCCAGCCGAACATGAACGAGACCGATGGGCCGTATGCCCGGTTCAGGAAATGATAATCGCCGCCTGCATTTGGATAGGCGGTGGTAAGTTCCGCATAGCAAAGCGCGCCAATCAGGGAAATCACACCTCCCAGAATCCAGGCGCCGAACATCCAGCCGGCGTCGCCGGTCATGCCGGCGACTATCGCCGGCGCCTTGAACACGCCCGCACCAATTACCACGCCGACAATCAGGGCAGCAGCTTCGCGCACTCCCAAAACGGCACGCGGGGAGCCGCCCGTTGTCGGCGAAGCTGTATTTTTATTCGCCGCAATGTCAGGCATAAAAGATGTCAATGAAGTTCAGCAAAAAACTGGTTTGTAAAGCGGCGACGCCCTGATATGCCTACCCACTGCCGTTCCCGGACCAGCGGGGTTAACCAGTGGGATTAATACCGACGTGCACCAGGCCAAGCGCACACCAGGCCGCCGAACAACATGCCGATCAGCATGGCAACAATAAAGATAACCGGTGAAGTCTCGAAATAAAACACCAGAAGTGCACCAAGCGCCATGCTCAGAACTGCGCCGATTACCATGCCGGAAGCAGCGCCATGCAGCAGGTCGGTCTTGAAAAGAACGTTGGCTTCGGGCATGTCTGCCGGCAGAGACGCACCGCTGGTCATAAAGCGTATATGCCGCTGCTCGATACGGCTCAGCAGCATATCGTCGAGCGTGCGCCGCGCACCGGCAATATCCGGGAGCAGGTAATACAACCGGTGTCTCATCAAGGCCTCCAGATCCGTCTGGACACGCTGCAGTATAGGATTTTTGCGACGAATTTCAATGTTCAATGGCCAGGGCGCAGCCGCGCATTTCCGATCGACATTGGCATCCCGTTGTTCCGCGCACCCGGCCCAGCGTAATTCCCCTAATGTGCGTACTTGTGCGACCGTTGGAAGGTTTTTTCCCTTGTCGGGTGAAGCAACCAACTAGTTGATTGTCAGATACTGCTTCGCAGTAACGGTTTATGCAATTAGTGGATTTAAGTACCGAACAAATACATGCAAGAATTGATGAAAATGTATGGGGCACTACAAGTCATGGAACATAGTTACAGAGATTAAGAGCGGGGCGAAATACCCAAGCGGCTTTGAACGGCCATGTCGCAAAGGCCTGACTGTCCGGTATTGGGCATAATCAGTTTCGATTGCGAACTTGAGCAGACGCTTATGCTGCATGGAAGACGCTTACGAGCACCGCGTTGACTGTCTCGTTTGGGTTTATTACGACATTCGACAGGGATTTTGGTCTAAACAAGCGCATAAGCAATAGGGGGATTACCATCACTCGGTTCTATCAAAGCTTCTGACGTATCGGTGAACACCGCAGTCATTCAAGCAGTTACCTGGCTCACTCGCAAAGTGGGCCATTTTTTATGGCAGGTCAGTCGTGATTCCAGCGCTGGAACCCGGATCAATACCACCACGGAGGACATCACCATGACGATGTGGAATAAATTAATGGCGGTACTGGATCAACTGTTTAACCGAACCGGATGCTATTCCACTATGCGTACTATCCATCCAAACCGGCAAGCGGGCAACGGACTCGACCGAGGGGTTAGGCCGATTTGTTGTCGAGGCTGATGGGGCTTTCCCTTATATCGGAACGATGCCTCTTACAAAGAAATTTATTTTGCGGTGTTTTTGATTGACGTTTCAATGCCTTCAGTACGCGGGATCGCGAATATTTTCCAGATAGGCAAATAAATGCGATGCCTAAATTCTTCCCTCATTCAGCCTTTACGCAGCCCTCACTCAGGCATTGGATCGGGCATATTGGTAATGCTCGGTATTGACGTAGGAAACGCGGTATTCGACCGGTTGGTCGTTATAGGAATAGGCAACGCGGTGTACTTGCAGCAGGGGCGCGCCGGGTTCGATGTTCAATAACTTGGCGTGCGCGGCCGTGGCCAGCGTTGCGCGTACGCCTTCTTCGATACGCACGATATTGATGTCGTAGTCGTTCTGGTACTGGCTGTACAGCGGGATGGGCCGGCTGCTCAACTGGGCTTTGGTCATGCCGGGAAACAGCGCTTCCGACAGTTTGATGTCTTCGACCATGATGGGTTCGCTGCCCACACTGCGCACGGTGACGATATGAAAAACCTTCGCACCGGCGGCGATGCCCAATCTGGCGGCACAGGCCTTGTCCGCCTTGGCCTTGCCAAACCTGATCAAGGTAAATTTCGCGTAATCCTTGTGGCCGTCGTGGCGTTCATAATTAAAAAAACGGAATAGCCGGGGGCCGCGATTATGCACGGTGACGAAGGTGCCCCGGCCTTGCTGCCGGACCAGGATGTTTTCCGCAACCAGTTCGTCGATGGCCTTGCGTAGCGTGCCAATGGAAACGCCGAACCTGGCGCACAACTGCTTTTCCGCGGGAATGGCTTCGCCAGGCTTCCATTCGGAGGCGGACAATGCCGCGACCATCTGGTGCTTGACCTCTTTATACAACGGGAGGCTAAGGGAAGTGGACTGATGAAGTTCGCGCATGAGTGGGAAGGAAGGAGTTGAAAAGCAGGGAGGAATCGATTGGTTTTCGAGCGGGATGGATTATATCGGAACACGCAAATTTCATAAAGATGAAACAGATGACTTGTCATGTGCTGAATTCACTGAGCGCTGTACTTATCGATAAACAAAAGCCTTATCCGCCCTTCATATGCGCGATCGGCGTCCGGATTCAAAGGCGTTTCTTCATTCGCCATGATGGATAATTTTATATCTTTGATATATGTCATATAGTTGACTTTGCCAGATTGACACACTAATATCGGATGCCGGATACGATCATCTGGAAGCGATTCGAATCTGAAAAATAAAAAAACGGAGGAGCAAACCATATGCAAACGACTAACTGTAAAAAACCGGCAAATGCAGCCGCATCCATCGTTGTGCTGCTCAGGTGTTTATCGACTATCTGGGCGATCGCCGTTGTCAATCCGGTGCACGCCCAGGCACCGGCGCCGGCGCCGATGTATGAAGGCGCCGATCGCACGCAACGGCTGATCGATGGCACCAAGCGGGAAAAAACGCTGACGGTATACACGTCGATGGGGGCCAAAGAAAGCGCGCAGATCGTAAGCGGATTCGAAAAGAAATACGGCATCAAGGTCGTGATCTGGCGTTCCGGAAAACAGAATGTGCTGCAGCGGGTCATTTCAGAAGCGCATGCCGGACGCAATGAAGTCGATCTCATCTTGGCGCCATCCCCGGAAATGGAAGCGCTGCACCGTGAAAAGCTGTTGCAGGAAACGCGTTCGCCATTTCAGAAGGATCTCATCCCGGTTGCTTTGCCGGCGCATCGGGAATGGGCCGGCATGCGCGCCAATGTTTATGTGCAAGCCTATAACACGCAGAAAATCAGCCGCAGCGAATTGCCGCGCTCATACGAGGAATTACTGGACCCGCGCTGGAAAGGGAAACTCGGCATCGAGGCCAAGGGACAAGAATGGTTTTACGTATTGCTGCAGACAATGGGAGAAGAAAAAGGTCTGAAATTCTTCCGCGAACTGGTGGCTAAAAACGGTTTGTCGGTACGCTCCGGCACGTCCCTGCTGGCGAATATGGTCGTCTCCGGCGAGGTGCCGTTTGCGTTGACCGTGTACAGCTATATGGCCGAGCAAAATCGCGCCAGCGGCGCACCGATCGATTTCATTACGCTGACTCCCACGGTTGCGCACACCGACGGCATCGGCATTTCGCGCACCGCACCGCACCCGTATGCGGCGACGCTGTTCTACGACTATCTGTTGAGCGACGGGCAAAAGATCATCGCGAAGGCGCATGGGCTCACCACCAATCGCCGTGACGAAGCGGCACTGGCGCGATTCAATCCGACGTTTATCGATCCGGCGCTGTTGCTGGATCATCTCGACAAATGGACGCAAATGTATAACGACACATTACTAGGCAATACATCCCGATAGTCCCGGGCCGCTGACGGCATGGCGGATGGCGAATATATGCATTCCGATTTGGTGAGTGACCTGCGATCGTCCATGCGCGCAGCCGCGATGGGCCATGAAATTTCAACTTGAGCGGGAGGGAATGCAGGAAGTTTATCGGCGATTTTCGTCTAACGGAGGAGACAGAGTGTACATAAGCAAAAACAAAATAATGGCAGTAGCAGCGGCGGCAGCATCGTTTGCATTCGGCTTGCCGATTGCCGCACATGCGCAATCGAGCGCAGTTGCCGCAGTCGCCACTTATAAAGGCGCCGACCGCGCACAGCGCATCCTTGAAGGTGCAAAAAAAGAAGGCAAAGTGGTGGTCTATACATCTCTTGAAAATGCGGACGCCACCAAATTGAAAGCCGCCTTCGAAAAAAAATACGGCATCAAGCTCGAGCTTTGGCGCTCAAGTTCGGATTCGATCCTGAGTCGTGTATTGACCGAAACACGCGGAAATCATTTCAACGTCGACGTCGTGGAAACCAACGGCATGGAGCTGGAAGCATTGCAACAGGAAAAGATGCTGCAAGCGTTTCAATCGCCTTATTTGCCGGACCTGATTCCGGAATCGGTCCGGCCGAACAGTCAATGGATCGCTACGCGCATGCACCTGTATTGCGTCGGCTACAACACGAACGTAGTAAAAAAAGAAAACTTGCCCAAGACATTCAAGGACTTGCTCAATCCATACTGGAAAGGGAAGATCGGCATAGAGGCCAGCAATTATGCCTGGTTCGCCGCCGTTCTGGAGGAACTCGGGGAGCGTGACGGTACGCAGTTGTTCAAGAACATCGTGGCGACCAACGGGATTTCCATCCGCAGGGGACACAACCTGCTGGTCAATCTGGTCGCGTCCGGTGAAGTGCCGCTGGCGCTGACGGTCAATAAGCAAGCGGTTTTCAAATTGAAAAAAAACGGCGCGCCGATCGACGGGTTTTTCCTGCAATTCGGCGTCGGCATGATGAATGGCCTCGCGCTTCACGCAAATGCGCCGCATCCGAATGCGGCGGCGCTTTTTGCGGATTTCATGCTGAGCGACGGGCAGGCGGTATTACATGAACTTGGAAGAGAAGCGACCGCCAAGAGATACCAGACGACTGCGGACGGCAGGATCAAGATGATTAACGCGGCCGGCGTTCTGAATCAAAGCGACAAATGGCAGAAGCTTTATCAGGACATCATCGTGACGCCCACGAATCAGTGAGGCACGGCATTGCAATCGGACGTTTTATTTTTTTAACCATCACTACTGGGAAGTAACCATGTCTTATACAAGTTGGCGCGGAGTTGTCGGATGCATCAAGCCTACCATGCGTCCCGGCTCATGCGAGGAGCTGATCCGCTTATTGCCCGAAGGCGTCAGCCTGCTGCCGCTTTTCCTCGACATCCGGGATGCGAAGATCGCCGGTTTTGAAAGAGCGGTCTCCGACTATGAACCGCAAATCGCCAGGCTGGTCGAGGCGGGCGTGGATCTGGTCCATCCCGAAGGCGCGCCGCCGTTCATGGTGCTGGGTCATGAAAAGGAAGCGGAACTGATTGCGCGGTGGGAGTCGCAATACGGGGTGCAGATTTTCACTTCCGGCACCAACCACATACGCGCGCTCAAGGCATTGAACGTTAAACGCTTTGTGGGCGCCACGTATTTCAGCGGCGCAATCAACGACAAGTTCTCGAAGTATTTTACGCAAGCCGGTTTCGAAGTGCTCGGCATGGACGGCATCGACGTTCCGTTCGACAAGGTCGGCAATTTATCCGCGCACGAAGTCTACGCGCATATCAAAAAGGTTTTTCTGAAGCATCCGGACGCCGAAGCGATTTACATGCTCGGCTCCGGCTGGCGGGTGCTGGAGGTCATCGATATCCTCGAACAGGATCTCGGCATTCCGGTAGTCCATCCGGTCACCGCGCGCTGCTGGGAAATCCAGCGGCGCCTGGTGATCAATCAACCGGTTCGCGGTTACGGCCGCCTTCTTGCGGAAATGCCGCCTGGCTGAGATGCCGGCGGCCGCGCAGGGAAATGAAAGATTCCGACACACAAAGGGAGATGAAGCGACATGGATGACACGGATAACAGGGATGACAGGGTTAACAAAAGCGGCGAAATCAAGGAAAGCTATCACACCAATAAAAACCGTACCTTCGTGCGCGCCATCGCGGGTCCTTACAACCTCAAGGACGAACTGACGCGGCTGCGTTCGATGCCGAGGGTCGTCAAGGGATCGAAGACGAAGTTTCAAGACGGTGTGCAGTCTTTCAGCAAACACTTTGTCGAGCCGAAAGACGGCATCACGCAGACCTTGCACATCCATCTCGAAGAATACGCTCCGGGCGGCCGCACCTCGCAGCACGGGCATGTCAATGAAGCGGCGTTTTATATCCTGGATGGCGTCGGTTATGAAATACATGACGGCATTCGCTACGACTGGGCCGCGGGAGATGTCGCCATTGTCCACAACAATTGCGTGCACCAGCATTTCAATGCCGATCCGCTCAAGCCGGCGCGTGCGCTGGTGCTCAAGCCGAAGCCGATGATGATGTTCATGAACATGCTGTTCCAGACAGTGGTTACCCCGCGCCCTACCGAGCCGGCCCCTGGCGGTGCGGGTTTCGAGCCGCGCCACTACGAGGAAAATTTCAATCACGAAAAGTGACAACATGAAGGAAACGGGAATGTCAGAAACAAAAGCAGCGAAAATCGCGCTCATTACATGCGGACCTAAATCGCGGTCTCATTTCGCGGGCGTCGAGCCATTGGTTCCGAAGGACACATCGGTGGATATCGAAAGCCTCGAAATCTACAGCGACAATCTTTATACGATCGAGAACAAGAAAGCTTTAATCCTGAAGCAGATAAAGACTCTGGTCCGGGAGCGGAAATGGGATGGCGTCATGCTGGTTGCGGCGCCGACCGAAGTTCTCAATCCCGGTCTGCTGGAAGACCTTCAGTCTTCGATCGATGTGCCGGTGACCACTGCGCTGGATGCATGCGTCGGTGCGCTAAGGACATACTCGGCGCAGCGCGTGCTTTTGTTGACGCCGTTCGATATGCGGCTCAATATGCTGATCGTCGATCATCTGGAAAAGCGCGGCGTTTCCGCGGTCGCCCCAAGCCCGTTTGAATTTCTCGGCGATGCCATCAAGCTGACGCCGGATGAGGTGTTCGAACATACCCGGAAAGCATTGGCGGAAGTCGGGCCGGTAGACGCCATTTACTTCCAGGGCGCGGTGCTTGATCCGTTGAAGATCCTCGACCGGATCGAACGCGAGCTCGAAACCACTGTCATCGCGAGTAATCCGGCCATGCTCTGGTTCATGCTCTCCAGGCTCGGGCATCGTCATTCAATCGCAGGGTATGGAAAATTGCTGCGGGAGTGGCCGGCCTTGATCGAATCTACGGAAAATAATGGAGGATAAGGCGCCGCTCTTTGTTTCAAATTCAAACCTTTAGACCTTACGTATGCCAGGCTTTCGCCAAGTGGTCCCGACTGCATTACGAAGCTGTCATGCTTAAAGGACTTTATCCCGATGACGATTCCCGCTGATACTATGCTCAGCGCCCGGCAGCATAAATTGTCTCCCCATATTAGAGAGTGAACTATGAATCCAAGATTAAACGTAACTCGGATTAGGAGCTTGATCCGCGCCCTTGCAACCGTATCAGGAGCTGCAATTCTGTCAGGCTTCCTGAGCTTCGGCGTCCGCGCCGATGGCGTAGGTCCTCTTTCAATCGCCAAGCAGGGCTATTTTTTTGTTGGCGGAAACTACGTGAATAAAACAGGCGGCGAAGTGCTCGCCGGTCATGCTTATGTCGACTATCAGATTCCAAAGGATCTTAAGCATCCCTATCCGATCGTCATGATTCACGGTTGCTGCTCGGCCGGGTCTAGCTGGAACGGGACGCCTGACGGCCGTGACGGCTGGGCGCAGTATTTTCTCGCCAAAGGTTACGCGGTCTACATCATGGATCAGGTCGGCCGCGGCCGTTCGGCCTATGTCGACAGCGTATATGGCCAGAACAATCCAAAAGCGCCTAAATTCGTCGAGCGCGAATTCATATCCTACGAGCGATATAATCTTTTTCCTCAAGCTAAATTGCACACGCAATGGCCCGGAACGGGTGTGGTCGGCGATCCTCTCTTCGACCAGTTTCAGGCGATGATGGAGCCGGACTTCAAGGATCGTACGCTTCGCGAGACGTTCAACCGGAACGCAGGGGCAGCCCTCCTCGACAAGATCGGGCCTGCGATACTCATGGCCCATTCACAAGCCGGCATTTACACGTTCGGCATTGCGAACGATCGTCCCAAGCTCGTCAAGGGCATGATTATGGTGGAGGCGGCCGGCTCGCCTTTCCACGAGATTGCGAATATAGGAGCGCCGGATTATTTCAAAGACGAGGGCATGAGCAAGCCTTGGGGCTTTACGCGCACGCCTGTCGATTTCGACCCGCC
The DNA here is from genome assembly GCA_028292665.1 of Herminiimonas sp. GTDB lineage: Bacteria > Pseudomonadota > Gammaproteobacteria > Burkholderiales > Burkholderiaceae_D > JAQGLW01. Next base: position 13,017 of record JAQGLW010000117.1, on the reverse strand, counting down.
AATTGTTGCTCCCACGGACCTCGTGCTTGAGCAGCAGAAAAAGGCCGACGCACCGGATCTGGCCAAATGCTGGCTGCAAAAAGAGCCCGCGCGCCAGTTAATCAAGCTGAAGGGCATTCCTGTCATGCTTCTCCATGCAGAGGCGTCTTTCGCGATTCCGACCGCGCACTGCGGCGCAGCGTTCCTCACGCAATCAGGTGTCCAGAACGATTTCGTCAAACTGGCAGACCTGGGAATCCATGGCAACGGCCATTTCATGATGCTCGAAAAGAACAATCTTGATATCGCCGCCGTCATCGCAGATTGGCTAGCCAAGCGCGTAACACCCAACGAGACGCAGAATATAAAGAAATGAGGATTTGAGCACAGACGCGGGTCGCCAATGGCGACAGGATTGGATAGCCAGGCTAGACGGAACTGACCTTGCCCGAACTAACTGTTCCATTGCGCTCACTATCCATCCAAGCCGGCAAGCGGGCAACGGGTTCGACGGGGATATGGTTTTACATTTTCTCCCTGCGAACCCGAATGGGTAAAGCAACCAAACGTGAAGCAGGCAAGGGAATCCACTTTCCTGTAATAAAAACGAAGCTGTCAGCTGCTTCGGTGGCTCGGACCGTGGTTAGCTGCTTTTCCAACTATTCAATCTCCGTCAAGACTTCACATTACCGGCATTATCGTTTGACCGTTCTTCGCGGTAAAGAAACGCAGCAGCCATGCGGGTTTTGCGATACTGCAGATGAGTCAATCACACATGAAAATGGAGTGAAATTTTCAGGCGATCGTCAACACGCAGTTCGTTGTTTTATTCGCCGAGCACTTTACGGAATATTTGTGACGTGGCCTTGAAATTCACAATTGGTTTCCGCAACAGAAATTTCCTCACGCCACCAAGCAAAGTAAAACGGCTTTATTCTTATAGCGTTTTGGTACTGTCGATACGCGTAGTATCCTGGTGATATGCGTACCAACAAGTCGGTTCAGAGCAAGCCCCGGCTATTGCATTCCACCGCCCATTCCGCCACCTTGCTTTGACCGTCCCATACCGCGACCACGCGTTTGGCCATCGGACTTTTCTGCCTTATGTCCGCGATCTTGATCCGCAACGCGCACCAATTCGTCAGCCAGAAACGACAGTACGGTTTGTCGTTGATGATCATCCAGAGCGTCGTTCACCGTTAGCCATAACTCGCGGAGCTGCCTGTCTTCCTGCATGGTCAAATCAGCTTCTTTGTTCACCCAGGCAGCCATATCGCGCAGTTCAGTAGTCGGGACATCCAGCTTTGCAAGTAAATCTGCCTGCAGGTTTCCTCGTCTTGTCTGACGCGCACGCAAAATCGCACGCGATTTTGATTCGACCTGCTGCCATAGCAATTGCTGATTGGGATTCAGCATCAGTGATTTTTGAATGTCGCTGGCGCGTAGCATCAAATCTTCAATGTGAATGTCCATCACCGGCATCGCGTATAACGAGGACGAGAATGCAGCAGCTATACTGAAAACAAAGGATGTAATGAACCACTTATAAAAATTCATGCATTAATCTCCATGGCTTGGCATTCCTGAATGTCCAAATCCTTCTAAAAATAAAAGGCCCACGAAACTTCTGAAGCGTGGGCGATCCTTTATATCAAACAGGAGAGAGACACAAAAAAAGAACCTGTGCATCATAGGTTCGTGATCGTCTGCAGATTCTATTTGTTACAATCTTTTACTTAAGCTTTGCTTGCATTTGCACTCGGATCAATCGTTCTATGTGGCGCTTCATAAGCGCGACAGTGTAATTGAGCGCACCGTATAATCCGAGACGTATGCGGGTGGCGTCAATGGCAGGACCAGAGCTTCCCAAGCTCCGGACGAGGGTCAGAGACCGCATTGAACCGCCACGGATTCCATATCGTCGCAAAAGAAATGAAGCAAATCAAAATTCATCGCTTCCTTTTAATCAAGGAGCCATTCAAATGAATTTACATTTTTCTTGCATCCATCGAATCCGTCTGCATCTGGCAACCGCCCTTATGATGCTTGCTTCCGTGACCGTCGCGCAGCAGGCGCTGGCACAGCAATATCCGACGCGTCCCGTACGTTTATTGGTCGGCGTGGCGCCAGGCGGAGTGACAGATCTGGCGGCACGGATTATCGCGCCGAAACTGGGACAGGCGCTGGGTCAGATATTCTTCGTCGAGAATCGTCCGGGAGCGAGTGGTGCGATTGCGGCGACCGCGGCCGCCAAGGCTGCGCCGGATGGATACACGCTATTTCTAGGCAATGTAGCCGACATGGCAGTGAATCCGGTGCTCCAGCCAGGCCTCGCCTACGATACGTTAAAAGATTTTGCGGCAGTCGCTCCCGTCAGCAACACGGCATTGACCGTAGTGGTGAATCCGTCGGTGCCGGTGCACGATCTGCGCGGCCTGGTAGCGCTGGCGAAAGCGCAGCCGGAGAAGCTGTCGTTTGCAACGGCCGGCAATGGCACGGTGAACCAGTTGGTAGGAGAATGGATCAAGCACGATGCAGGCATACAAATGACCCACGTGCCGTTCCAGGTCGGGCTCGACCGGCCATGACCGCGTCTGTCGTGGGCTATGACGCGAAATCCGCGTTCGCCCAGAAACATCATCTGGTCGTCCCAAGCGTCCGCGTTCAGCGGCCAGCCATGCGAGAATACAACGGGACGTCCCGTTCCTCAGTCCTTGTAGAATATCTGCGTACCGTCCTTGGTAGTGATGGTGCTCATGCGATGCTCCTTCGGTTGTTGCCATCCACGACAGAATTGCCTGCAGACGGCTTACGCCGGAACATGGCCAATCTTTCACTCTACTTCTTATGACGAGCGGTTCAAGAAAAAGCCGGCGAGCGACATCTTGCGGGATTGTCGAGGTCCCGACGAATCCATCCGCTAACGGTCATTGCAGAATAGCGAACGACGAATGTTTTAGCCGCATCATCATTCACTTCTATCAAAGCTCCTGGCGAGCCGTAGAACATCGCAGATGTTCTATGTGTCTTCGACGAAAAGAAAATATGCGGCGACCTTGCGAAAGCCCTGATGCTATCCACCGCTCGGCGTTGCGCCCGAAGCCGTAGCTGACGTTGCAGCCGGGATTGGTTGGGCCGTGCAAGTAAAACTTTGGCTCGTGGTCCCGCCTGTTGTGGCTGCTGCCGACTGCGAACATAAGACTACTTGATTTTTAGCTACGTCAACAAACCACGCAGTGCTGTTAGACGTGCCTCCTGTACCGGCGTTGGCACTGCCTATCAACGGTATGAACGGAATCGAACTTTGGCTTGCCGTTCCCGTTGTGCCGGTTGTGCCCGTTGTGCCGGTGGTTTGAGCGAAAGCAAGAGAACCCGGGATCGCGAGCGTTGCAATCAAGAGAGAGAATGGCTTCATATTTAGCTCCTTGGTTAACAGAGCTTTTAGTATGGCGAGCAAATCAGGAAGGTCAATGTGAGGCCGGAAATAACACCCTCATTTGCGTGAAAAAGTTGATTGAATATTTGATTAATTTTCCTCCTCGCATTGCCTGCTTAAAGAACACACCTTCATTCACTTCATGCTGAGTCCGACAGCCATTGATCTGCGGACCAGGCAAACAGGCAAGTATACGAAACGGGTATTTATCCAGTAGTCCGCCACGCTCCCATTTACGGGAGTGTGGCGGTGGCGCGGATCGACGGGTGCGTTGCTTATCGAAAAATTGCAATGCGGCCTTCTGGTTGACACGGCGTCCGGTCAGGACGTGCTGTTCGACATGTCAATCGAACACTTTCACCTTGAACTCAAAGGACAGCGAACCATGAACGCTCTTGTAATTCGGCACGAAAAATACGTTAACCCCGATACGTTTGTACTCGATGCTTGCCGCAGGAAGAGCCGCCAGGAACCATTCACCGTTTCCCCTCGGATAACCATTAAACGCACCTGCCATCGCTCCCAATCGCACTCCGCCGATCGAAAATGGTTGATACAAAAAAGCAGCATAGTCTGAGTACCTCCGATTGCTGTTGTAGTACCTCCCGACAGCCAGTGCTGCCACGGTAGAGTACCGATATTCGACACCGATCCCGAAGTTCTTGTCATTCAAGTCCTTGCCGCGTTGGAAATGATAAGAATACAACCCTGCATTCACCCATGTCTCGCCGAGAGGCCCTACTTCATTAACCTGAAATATGCGGCTCCTTTCCGCATGTGCATATGAACAGAAAGCCGAGGTTGCAACCGCTATCGCTGCCGCGTTCCTGAGCAGCGTTGTTTTGTTCAATATTGGCATGTTGATTGGCACATCATCAAAGTCGATTGCAGTGGCAAATTACAGAAATTTCCAACATGGACAAGTCAGGACGACGATGAAAAACCCACGCAACATCGTCATGCGGACAGGCATTCGGCAAAGTGCAGAAAGGTTTACAAACAGGTTAAGAAAATCAGCTCACAAGTGTTTGATGTCGCGCAAGGGCGTTGATGGTGGCGACATCAGGACACTGCGCGCGCTGCCGATGACTGAGCGCCTGCTATCGCAGGACTGGTAAATCTGGCGACCGTCCTTATCCGGCATCGTTAATGAGTTTTTCAATGACATTGCATCGAACCTGGCCTACCATCGGTTCTATCGAAACCCCTGACGTACCGGTGAACATCACAGTAATTCAAGCGGTTATCTGGCTCACTCGCAAAGTGGCTATTTTTCATGGCAAGCCGGTGGGGATTCCAGCGCTGGAACCTGGATCAATGCCTCCAGGGAGGCCATCACCATGACGATGTGGAATCAATTACTGGCGGGGTTGGATCAATTGTTTAACCGAACCGGATGCTGTTCCACTGTGCTCACTACCCTGCCAAGCAACCGGGCAACGGCTTCGACCGAGATATGGTTTTACATTTCCCTGCTGCGAACCCGAATCAAGGAAGTAGATAAACATACAGCAGACAACGGGGTCCATTTCCTGTAATAAAAACCAAAGCTGTTAGCTGCTCTGGTGGCTCGGACCGTGGGAAAAACTGTATGGAAGTGGAGCGAGTGAACAGCAACCAGACTGGTGCCGATGCCGGTCAGTCCCCTTAATCAAACCAGTGGCATTTGCAATTGGTGAGAACCGCATTCGGGGACGGAATCCGTTGCGCTTTCGAATGTGACGGCCCCTCGTCCGGAGCTTGGGAAGCTGTCGTTCTACCATTGAACGACCCCCGCATGGGCAGCATTTACGCAGGTTTTACAGCGTTCGCCGAACTATGGGGATGTTCGCTGGGGACAGTAACGATGTGCCTGCCTTAGTTTTTTAACGTCGATCGAACATGTTTTGAATGTTATGCGGATTCGAATTGTGGTTGGCTTCCCAGCCAAGACAAACTCAGTTATTGGGTGATCGGTTAAAAAATCAGTGTGAATAATACTCATCGCGATCGCGCTGCCGATCCCGGCGGTATTCATTCCTTTCACGATTCCCTTCACCGATGTCCGATGTAGGCGGCTGGCTGTCCCTCGTAATATTGCTGCGGCTGTTCATAATAAACCTGCTGCGCCGGCTGTGGCGGGTAATAGGCTTGTGGCTGAACCTCATAGTACGCATACGGCTGGGGCTGGTAATACGGTTGTGGTGCCGCATACCTTGGCTGCAAGTTGGCAATGAGCGACCCGATTACTGCCGCACCGAGAATCCCGGCCGCAATGGCAACGCCGTTTCCGCGATTGCGATGATCGTCTGCGAAGGCTGTAGTCGAAACCGACGCCGCGAGAACGCCAGCGATAACCAATGATGAAATAATTTTATTGCCAGCCATGATGAGATCCTATTCAAATATGAAGCGTTTAGTCCATGCCACGATTTAATATAGGCCACTTCTCATTTCATTGGCCTGATTGAATCAACTCGTTACATATCTTACGACTTATACAATTCCCCACCTCAAATCGATACGCTCAGTGCGCCATGCCGATAGCCGGCAACGGCAACCCGATTTTCATGTCGGAGAGCAACCCGCAAGAGCCGCGAGCCGTTCGCCAAATCGTTCATGGCAGAGATGCCGACGACCGTCATGAGTTTGGCAGCAGCGGCTCAATCGGATCAGACGGAAGGCGGCCGGAACCGGGTCGCATGGCGAGGGTCTAAATGAAAGCATTAATTTCTTGCCAGTTGGTGAAGGCCGACTGTCACACGGCCTGACAGACAGATGGGCTTCCGAGAATTTCCATTCTTCAGCAACACTTGTTTCCGCACCAGTATCCGGAAATGCGATTTCGTCTGCTGTCGGCGGCAGAGCGTTAGTCCGCATAGTACTAGAAAGGAAAACTCGCATGTTCTACAAGACTATTCTCGTGCAGGTATATGACTCGAAGCATCTCGATGCGCGCGTGGAGGCGGCAGCCAATATCGCAGTACGTGAAAACGCGCATTTGATTGCTGCGGGATTGACCGGGGTAACGAAATTCATTCGCGAGACTTTTGCCATCGCCCCGGACGCTCCGGCTGCCATCGACCTGTCTCCGGACATCAAGATGCTGAGGGAACGGGCACATGGTGCGTTAAGACAAGCCGAAGATCTTGCGACCCGATTCGGCGTGAAGTCATTTGAAAAGGTCTTGATCGATGACGAAGCTGTTCATGCACTCATTTTTCTGGCGCGCTATTGCGATCTGATTGTTTTGGCTCAACCGGATCCGGATGAGGATGCGTCGATGGTGGATCCTGATTCCCACGAGCACATCGCTACAGGCTGCAGCGAGCCCGCCTTGATCATGCCCTACACTGCGGCGTATGGGAATGCCGGCGAACAAGTGCTGATTGCGTGGAATGCGAGTCAGCAAGCAAAGCGAGCGGTCCACAACGCGCTTCCCCTGCTTCAGCGGGCGAAGCGCGTGGAAGCGGTGATATTCAATCCCGCGCCGGACCCCGGAAACATTTACGGTACGCCACCGGGGGACAAGCTGAAAACTTATCTTGCCCGTCACAACGTGGACATCAAGGTCATGACGCCGACGATTGGAGACGACATTGACGACGCGCTGTTGTCGCTTGCCGTCGATGGGGGATTCGATTTAATCGTGATGGGTTGTTACAGCCACTCTCGCTTCAGGGAGTTGATACTTGGAGGCACTACGCGTGCCGTGTTCAAATCAATGACTGTGCCAGTGCTTATGTCGCATTGAAAGTGAGCGCTTGTCCTGTGCCGCGCTCCGGCGTGCAAGGAACATCGTAAAACGCTTTGGTGTAACGCTCTGAAATCCAGGGGCGACGCGAAGCTTCTTCAAGCGCTCGTACTCCCAAACCAATACCACCTGTTTCTCGGCTCTCATGATTGTCGTCGCGTTATGTGAGCATATGGTAAGGCCGCGCTCTGGTGAGCGGTGGCAGCAAGGGACACACCTTCCGAATCCGGGTCGCAGCCCCGAGCCCGGATCGCCGTGACGTCCCCGCACCGGGTGTGCGGCGCTCAGGCGGTCAGCGTATCGAACGGCAGCCTGCGCAGCCGCTTTCCCGTCAGCTTGGCAATTGCATTGGCGAATGCCGGCGCAAGAGGCGGCAGGCCCGGCTCGCCCATGCCGGTGGGCGGATCGTCGGACGGCACGATGTGCACCGACACCTCGGGCATGTCGGACATGCGGGCGACCTTGTAGTCGCCGAAATTCTGCTGCTGAACCATACCGTCTTTCAAGGTGATCGCTGCGCCGGGGAGCGTCGTGCCCAGCGCCATCAGCACTGAGCCCTCCACCTGCGCCTGGACCGACAACGGGTTCACCGTGCGGTTGCAATGGACCGCGCCCGTCACCTTGTGCAGTTTCGGCACGCCTTTTACGATCGACGCTTCCACCACGTACGCCACCACGCTGTCGAAGGATTCATGCATGGCGATGCCCCATGCGCGCCCCTTGGGCAGCTGCCTCTTGCCGTAACCCGATCGGGCCACCGCGAGGTCCAGCGCCGCGAGATGGCGCGGATGCTTGTCCCCGATCAGCTTTTTGCGGTAGGCGACCGGATCGGCGCCCGCCATCTGCGCCGCTTCGTCGATCAGTGTTTCCATCACGAACGCGGTGTGGGTGGAGCCGACCGAGCGCCACCACAGCACCGGCACGTTGGCCTGTGCATTGTGCACCGACAGCTTCAGCGGCACGTTGTAAGGCGTGCCCATGCCTTCGATCATGGTGGCGTCAATGCCGTTCTTCACCATGAAGGGTTCGAACGGCGTTCCGGTGAGAATCGACTGGCCGACGATGGTGTGGTTCCATGCGAGGATGTTGCCTTTCTCGTCCAGGCCGATCTCCGCCCGGTGCACATGCGAGGGCCGGTAATAGCCGCCCTTGATGTCGTCCTCGCGGCTCCAGATCAGCTTCACCGGTCCTTCCTTGCCGGCTGCACGATACGCCTTGGCGACGTTGACCGCTTCCACGATGTAGTCCGAACTCGGCACCGCGCGGCGGCCGAAACCGCCGCCGGCCATCATCGTATGCAGCGTCACTTGCGCGGGCGTCAATCCGGCGGTTTTCGCAATCGCCGCCTGGTCCACCGTCTGGAACTGCGTGCCGGCCCATACCGTGCAGGAATCGGCCTTGAGATCGACCACGCAATTGAGCGGCTCCATCGGCGCATGCGCGAGATAGGGGAACTCGAACTCGGCAACGATTTTCCTGGGCGATGCCGCGAGCTTTGAAACATCGGCATCCTTTGCGACCAGCCCGGGTTTCTTCGCCAATTCCTTGTACTCGGCGAACTGCTGTTCGCTCGTGACCTTGGCAACGCCGTTGCTATCCCATTCGATTGCCAGCGCATCGCGCCCTTGCTTCGCCGGCCAGTAGCCGTCTGCGATCACTGCCACACCGCTGCCGCCGCGATCGGTCGGCACTTGCAGCACGGCGACGACTCCCTTGATGGCCTTCGCCTTGGTTGCATCGAACCTGACCGCCTTCGCGCCGAATACGGGAGGATGCGCGACCACCGCGACCTTCATACCGGGAACGACATGGTCGATGCCGAACTCCTGCTTGCCGGAAGACTTCGCGCGCGCATCGAGGCGCGGCGTCGGCTTGCCGATGATGCGGAAATCCTTGGCGTTTTTCAACGCGACTTTCTCCGGCACCGGCTGCTTCATCGCCGCATCCGCCAGCGCGCCGTAGGTCGCCTTCCGGCCGGCGGGTCCGTACACCACGCCCTTGGCGGTGCGGCACTGCTCCGGGCGCACATTCCACTGCTGCGCCGCTGCGCCCACCAGCATCGCGCGCGCCTTGGCGCCAATCTCGCGGTACTGCATGTACGAGTGCGCGATCGAACCCGATCCGCCCGTCATCTGCATGCCGAACACCGGATCCTTGTATGCGTCGCCCGCCGGCGCGAGCACGCCGCGTACCTGCGACCAATCCGCGTCCAGTTCTTCCGCGATCAGCATCGGCATGCCGGTATGCACGCCCTGCCCGAATTCCAGCCGGTTGACCGCGACCGTGACGATGTTGTCGGGTGCGATGCGCAGGAACGCATTTGGCGGATAAACGGCCTTCCCGGACTGTGCCTGCGCGAAGCGGCCCGCCCCGGGCACGAAGAAGCCGAGCACTAGTCCGCCGCCGGCGACGCCCGCGGCTTTCAGAAATCTACGGCGCGACATGCCCTGCGCCGCCGCTTTGGTATTGGTCGATTCGATATGCATGATCTATTCCTTCAGGCGAGCGTTTTGGCGGCAGTCTTGATCGCCGCATGGATGCGCTGATAGGTGCCGCAGCGACAGATGTTCCCGCTCATCGCCGCATCGATGTCAGCGTCGGAAGGATTCTTTTTCGTCTTCAGCAGCGCGGTCGCGGCCATTACCTGGCCGCTCTGGCAATAGCCGCACTGCGGCACGTCGTGCCTGACCCATGCGTCCTGCACCGCCTTGCCGACCTTGTCTTTCTCCATCGCCTCAATGGTGGTGATCTTCTGGCCGACCGCGGCGGAGATCGGCGTAACACAGGATCGGATCGGCTCTCCATTCAGATGCACAGTGCAGGCGCCGCACAGCGCAGCGCCGCAGCCGAACTTGGTGCCGGTCATGTTGAGATTGTCGCGCAGAGCCCACAGGATGGGCGTCGAAGGATCGGCCTCTACCTGCATGTCGCGGCCGTTGATGCTCAGTGTAATCATGTCTCGTACCTTGGGTTGTCTTGAAGTGTCAGCCGGGGACAGGCGCCTGCGGCTGAAGGCGCGCGCGGAACGAAGTCTGCGAGCACGCCGTCGTCGATTGGATGCCTGATCTTCTCAATTCATTGCCTGATTTTATTACAGAGCAGGATCTGCCGCCGGAAGCACGAATGACGCGCATTCAAACCGGCCCCGAAGCATGCATACCGGCTATGCTGCTCCGGGAGATGCCGGCGCGGCAGGCCGGCTTGAGCCTCCGGCAGCCGGTTTATTTTCCCCGCCCGTGATTTCATTGAATACCTGCACCAGCTCTGGCGTCGAGGTCGCAGCGACCGGCACGAGATATGGCGAAGGCTGCCCCGATTCCGGCGGCCCGAGCCCGACTTCCTCAAGTCGCGCCCGTAAATAGGTGTTGGCCTGATCGATCCAGCGTTTCACTTCATCCTCGCTTGCGTCAAGCTGCCCGGCTATCGCGGACGGAGCAACATCGTCGACCTCTGCCAGCAGCAGAGCCCTGCGCCATTTGGTCGGAAGCTCGGCCAGGATGCGATCAACATACCTGCGCATCTCCGCATCGCTGGCAGCCTGTTCCGGGTTCGCCTCGGCCGCAGGCGTGACATCCTCAAGCCGCAGCATTTCATCCGGTTGATAGAATTCGTAAATGGACTCGTCGCGCTCGTCCAAAGTTTCGTCCGGCGTCTCCCTTGTTTTTGACTCGGTCGAGATGAACCGTCCTTCCTCAGCCTGACGGCGGCTGACCTCCTCCGCCAGCACGGACTGGGCAATCCGATGCAGCCATTGCTGCGGCGCCACTTTGCCGGGCCGCTGATTCAGCTTCTGGTACGCGCGTGCGAGCACTTCGTCGACTACGTCATGAAGCGTCGGATAGTCCGGTGCGAGATCTCCTCGTGCCCGCAGATAGGAAAGTTCCCGTTTCATGAAACGCTGCAGCGCGGGTAGCAGCGGACGCACCAGATCGCCGAACAGACCGGCTCCTGTCCCGGACTGATCATGCATTGCGTACGGATGCGCGGACCGAATGCACGTTCGGAAACAGCCGGGAGAATAGCGATGGGGATATTGTCAGACTAATCTTTCATTCGTCCTGTCCCGGTATAAAACTACAATCAGGTTAAATGATCAATGCAATTCCGGAACGCTATCATGCCTGTCATGAATATAGCCAAGTTCGAGCGCTTCTTCCGTGCTGCCGCAGGCCTGGACGTCGACAAGGAGGATCTGAGACGCTACGACGAATTCGTCAACCGCAAGATCCATGATCTGCTTCTTCGCGGTCAAGCCGCAGCAAAGGCGAATGACCGCGACATCATCGAACCCTTCGATCTCCCGATCACGAAAGGATTGCAGGAAAGCATCCACGCTTTCACGGATCTCAACGAAGAGATCGAGTTGAAGCCCATCCTGGAGCAATTAACCAAGCTGCCTCAGCTGGATCTGGAGTACAGCGGCGAGACGGAAGGGCGGCTTCCCGAGATCGCAGGGGGACTCAGTGTGGCGCTGGGCCGTTCCTTCAAAATCATGGATCCGGACGTGAAGAATCCGATGTCCGATCACTGGGAGCGGGCTTTCCGCATGTTCGATCTGTTGCTGTAGAAACCTTGCGTGTTTCCATCGGTGGAGCGCTGCCCCCACTCTGCTGCGACAAAGAAAGTTAAACGGTACGGCCCTGTATCAGGCAACTCAGGCTTTACCTATTGAGCCGCGCAGTATCCGGTTCGGTTTGCATCCTTTTGGGAAACACACGTAAATCCCCCATGCGGATAATGCCGTTCAGTCAAGAGCTGAACGGCATTTTATTTAATGGCTGGATAGGGATTGTAAACGTCAGTGTGCAGTGTTGCTTACTTAAGAGGAGGAGTGCTGAGCGGAGCTTTACGAATCTTCGCCGCCTGCTCAAAGGAATAAGCAAGCGAGAGCAACAGCGGTTCGCTGTAATCGCGACCGATCAGTTCAGCGCCAATCGGGACACCGAGCGGTGCGGTAGCGGTCGGGGCGGAAAAGCCGCCGGGGAACGTGACGGCCGGGAAGCCGGTGCCGTTGGACAGTGTACCGTTGCGTTCCCACTGGTCCGCTTCGCCGATCGGCACGACGAGCACCTTCTGCAGCGGGTACAGGATCGCGTCAAGCTTGAGTTCGGCCATCTTCGAAGATAGCGCCAGGCGCAGTTTGTCGCGGTTCAGCATATTGCGCTGATACGTCGGGTCGTTCAGGCCGTCTTCCACGGCAACTTCGGATTCGATCCTTTTCTGGACATCCGGCATTGCAGTCTTGGAATCCACCAGCTGTTTAAAGCTTTTCACGGGAGCGCCGGGTCCAAGTTCGGCAAAATATTTATCGATGGCCGAGTGTGCTTCCCACTGGAAGGTGCTGACGACCGGGGCCAGCGTGTCATATTCCGGCAGTGTGAAGCGGACGATGGACGCACCCTTGGCTTCCATCGTTTTGATCACTTGCTCCATGACTTTATTGACCTCGGCGTTGCGTTCCTCCTTGCCGTACAAGTTGGTCATCACGCCGATGTGCGCACCTTTCAAGGCATTCGCTTTCAACCCGGCCGCATAGCTGACGGGAGTGTTGCCGACGCTGAATGCGGTGATCGGATCCTTGGGATCATAGCCGGCCATGACGTCGAGCAGCTTTGCCGCGTCCTTCACGGTGCGGGCGAGCGGACCGATTGCGTCTTGCGTGAGGCTGTTCGGCATGACGCCGGCACGGCTGATCAACCCTCGAGTCGGACGGATGCCGACCAGGCTATTGGCTGAAGCGGGGGAGCGGATCGATTGGCTGTTATCGGTGCCCGTTCCCAGCACGCCGAAATTGGCTGCAATTGCCGCGCCGGGCCCTCCGCTGGAACCGCCCGGCGTGCGAGTCAAGTCATACGGGTTCAGGACTTGG
>JAQGLW010000093.1 GCA_028292665.1 Herminiimonas sp. | reverse complement strand
GACGCATTGATGACGACCGATCCGCGCGGCATCATCAGCGACGTCAACCAGCAGATGGAAGCGCTGACCGGCTGCACGCGCGATGAATTGATCGGGGCGCCGTTCAAAAACTATTTTACCGATCCGGGGCGGGCCGAGGCGGCCATCACGCGTGTGCTGCGCGAAGGCAAGGTGACCAACTACGAGTTGACCGCCCACGCCAAGGACGGCAAGGAAACGGTCGTCTCGTACAACGCGACCACTTTCCATGACCGCGACCGCAAGCTGCAAGGCGTGTTCGCAGCGGCCCGCGACGTCACCGACCGCAAGCAATTCGAACATAAGCTGCAGGAAAATAACGTCGAACTGGAAAGTGCGAAGGCGGCCGCGGAAAAAGCCAACCTGGCGAAATCGGAATTTTTGTCCAGCATGAGCCATGAATTGCGTACGCCGCTCAATGCGGTGCTCGGATTCGCGCAGCTGATGGCATCCGACACGCCGCCGCCGTCATCGGCGCAGAAACTGTCGATCGACCAGATTTTGCAAGCCGGCTGGTATCTGCTGCGCCTGATCAATGAAATCCTCGATCTGGCGATGATCGAATCGGGCAAGGTGACGATGTCGCAGGAATCGATATCGCTCACCGACGTGCTGCAAGACTGTCAGGCAATGATCGAACCGCAGGCGCAGAAGCACGGGATACAGATGACGTTCCCCCAGTTTGATAATCTGTTCTATGTTCATGCCGATCGGACCCGGGTCAAGCAAGTGATGATCAACCTGCTGTCGAATGCGATCAAATACAATCGGATCGACGGCGCGGTCATTGTCCAATGCGCGATGAGCGGCGAAAATCGGGTGCGCGTCAGCGTCACGGATACCGGCGCCGGCCTGGCGCCGGAACAGGTGGCGCAGCTATTCCAGCCGTTCAATCGACTCGGGCAAGAGACCGGTACCGAAGAAGGCACCGGCATCGGCCTGGTCGTCACCAAGCAACTGGTCGAGTTGATGGGCGGCGTTATCGGCGTCGAAAGCAGCGTCGGTATCGGCAGCGTATTCTGGGTCGAATTTGCCGCATCGAGCGCGCCGGAGCTGGCGATTAGCAGTATCGCCGAGGCCGGCGCGGAGAAACGGGATCAGGCGGCGTCGCATGCGTTGTCGCCCCAGCGCACGCTGCTTTATGTCGAGGACAATCCGGCAAATCTGACCCTGGTCGAGCAATTGATTGCGCGGCGCAGCGATTTGAAATTGTTGACGGCCATTAACGGCCATCTGGGTATTCAGCTGGCGCGCACCTATCAGCCGGACGTGATTTTGATGGATATCAATTTGCCCGGCATCAGCGGTTTCGGCGCCCTGGAAATTTTGCGCAAAGATCCGGCAACCGCTCATATCCCGATCATGGCGCTGTCGGCCAACGCCGTCCCGCGCGACATCGAGAGAGGGTTGGAGGCCGGATTCTTCCGCTATCTGACAAAGCCGATCAAGGTCATGGAGTTTATGGATGCGCTTGATGTCGCACTGCATCATGCGGCGGAACATGGCTTGGCAAGCGAATCGGGGACGATAGTGTAATGCCGCTGCATAACAGGTGGACAGGTGGACGATTTTTTTGGGAAGAATGCAATGCTTGATGTATCCGAGATTCTAAACGCCAGCATCCTGATCGTCGACGATCAGGATGCCAATGTGAAGCTGCTGGAGCAAATGCTGCGCAATGCAGGTTACCGGAACATCACATCGACGCGGGATCCGCGCGCGGTCTGCCAGTTGCATTCGGCGCATCGCTACGACTTGATTTTGCTCGACTTGCAGATGCCTGACATGGATGGATTCCAGGTCATGGAAGGCTTGAAGGAAATCGAGATCGGCGGTTATTTGCCGGTGCTGGTCATCACGGCGCAACCGGGTCACAAGCTGCGCGCGCTGCAGGCGGGTGCCAAGGACTTCGTCAGCAAACCATTCGATTTGATCGAAGTGCAGACACGCATCCACAACATGCTGGAAGTGCGGCTGTTGTATCAAAAGCTGGACAATTACAACAAGGTGCTGGAACAGACGGTGCAAGAACGCACGGCCGAATTGCGCGAGAGCGAGGCCCGCTTCAAGAGCTTTACGGAACTGTCATCGGACTGGTATTGGGAGCAGGATCCGCAAGGTAAATTCACCAAAGTCTCCGGTCCGGTCTTTGAAATGCTCGGGATCGAAGCGGACGACATGCTGGGCGCGACCAGCACGGTGTTGAAGGGACGCTGGAATGCGGCCGAGCGCGCGCTGCTGGACGCCAATATTGCAGCCCGGCGACCGTTCCTCGATTTCGTCTACAGCCGCAGCAATGCCGACGGCACGATGCAATATCTGCAAGTAAGCGGAGAGCCGATGTTCGATTCGGCCAGCCGTTTTATCGGCTATCGCGGGATCGGCATGGACGTCACCGACCGCATGCGTCCGAACCAGGAGCAAATGCGTTTTCGCAGTGCGATGGATGTGATCGATCAAGGCATATGCTTGTTCGATCGCGCCGGCATGCGCGTGATCGATGCGAACGAGACGGCTTGCCGCATGTCGGGCTATAGCCGGCACGAGTTGCTCGCGCTGGATCCGGCCGATTTCGGCATCGGCGGCAGCGAGCAGCTGGCGGCCATCTTTGATGCGCTGATCGCAGGCGGGCCG
>JAQGLW010000086.1 GCA_028292665.1 Herminiimonas sp. | reverse complement strand
TATTCCAGTTTCGTTGCGCCAATTCGAGCGCCGCTTTGGGATGACCCAGCAACTCGAGTTCAAAACGCGCCTGTTCGCGCTGGTGCACGGTATCTTCACGCATCATCGCCGCGTTGAAGCGGGCACGCAGGCTCTCGATCTGTTCCGCTGCGGCCGGCGAATGCTGTGCATGCAGGGCCAGCGCATAGCGCAGCAACAGGCTGTCGACGCGCGTGCGGGTTTCAAGCAGCGTCACGACTTCCGACGGTCGCTGCCGGTCGAGCAGGAAATCCGAATAGGCGCCCAGCAAATACATATCCGCGCCATCGAGCGCCAAGGCCTGGCGGAAATGTTTCTCGGCCACGGTATTGTCGCCGTTGCGCGCGGCCATTTCGGCCAGCAAAGTCAGTATCCAGATTTTTATTCCGGAATCCGCATCGGCATTTTTTTTCAGGGCCGCGTCAAGTAATTCATAGCTCTTTTGAGCGTGACCGTTCAGACTGCCGACATTGGCCAGGCAGGTGGTCGTGATCAATGCAGGCGCAAGCCCGTAAAGCCGCATGCAGCTTTTTCCGGCTTGTTCGTAATCGCCCTGCACTTGCAAAATGGTGGCGCGCGTCAGCCATGCCTGCACATTGCTGCGGTCCGTTTTCAGCACGGCGTTCAGATCGGTCAGGGCCTTTTGGAATTGATGCGTGCTTTGATAAATCGTTGCGCGCAATACGCGCACTGCTTCAGGCGGTTGCTGCTCGTTCCACCACGGCGCCAGGACCGCCTGCGCATAGCCGAGATAGCGCGGGTCGCCTTCGCTGCGCGCCTGGCCGATATAGCGGCGCGCGAGCTCCGTGGCGACGGGAAGCTTGTTTTGCGCGGCGGCGAGTTCGGTACGCAGCCGATTGAGCTGCCTCTGCGCCGGATCGTTGCGGCCGGGCAGCGTCTCGATTACCTGTGCATCGTCGTCAGGTATATAAGGTGCGGCGAAAACCGGCGACGGCAGGATCAACGCCGCACAGAATCCGGCTGCCGTTTTCAGGCTGCGCATGATGTGCCGTTCAGGAAGACAGCAATCCATCGGAGGCTTCTTGAAAAGGCCCGCTCATCGAGCGGGCCGGATTCCATACACTCGGCGACGATATGAGCGGGTCGCGAAAATCCCCTATCGCCGCTGGCCTTGCACGAGCAGTACGCCATTCATCAAATGATCGGCTGCGGCAATGTATTGTCAGGCACCGTGGCTGTTATCGCATCAATGGCAACAGGCTCGGTGTTGTCAGGGCTGGTTGCAAGAAGGGTAATCACTCGGACCAGAAACGCATCCGCTCCCGCCTGTGCGCTGCCCGTTGCGCTAGTGCCGTTACTGGAAGCTCCGCTCGCACCGGAACTTCCGTCTGTGCTCGTAACGGAGCTACCGCTTGCACCTGCCACCACCGGCCCGCTTCCGCCGTCACCGCATCCTGCGAGAAGCGCGACGACGGATACCGTCAACAAATAATTCTTCATCATTTACTCCTTTCAGACCGAGAAAATATTCTTGTCGGCTTGCCGATCAAGGCTGCTGCGGCGAGCCCGGCAAAGGCGTTCTCAGATACGGGAAAGCGGCATCGTAATTGCTGTCGTCGGTGAATGCGCCATCGGTAAACTGCAATGTTCCAGACGGTGCATCCGTCGGCACGCAACCGAACTTCGCCGTGTCGTTCAATGTGCAAAGCTTGCCCATTACGACACGCAGTTCGATGTCCGGAACGTCGTCGCCGGGACGGCGGCCGTTCGGAAAGCCGGCATTGTCGCCGTCGATGACGCCTAGACGTTTTTGCTGGCCTTTGGCGACCGGTGCGATGTCCGTATTCAAGCGCATCATTTCGGACGGCGCCACGTTAGCCGGCTTGTTAAGCCCTGTAATACCTGTCAGGAATGCGGCCACCATGTCGCTCCGCGGGAACTTGGTCGGCGCCTTGACGCCCGCGCTCGAAAACTGCGATTCGATCAGCGCCGCCAATGTCGGATTCGTCACGTAATCGAGAAATTGCGCATCGTCGCCCGGCTTGCTGGCATTGAACTTGTCCTTGTCTTGCAGACCGATCACCAGTTCGTTCACCAACGGCATGCCCAACCGCGATACCTGAGCCCATGGGCCGCCTTCTTTCGTCGCTTCGTTCAGGCCGCTGTTCGGCGATGGATTGATCAAGCGACCCTGCCGCAGACTGGCAGTAGTCCATGCGCCGATGACGGGTTCGCTTCCGCTCTTCAGGCATGCGATCGGCACTTCCAGCTCGATTGCGGTCACGTTCTTGTTGGCGAGATCGTCCCTGGCCGCTTTTTCCGCATTGGGATCCAGTTCGACTGCAGGCGCCTTGATGTTGAGCAGGTCGAGGGCTTCGCCTACGTTAATGACGAATGGATCCTTGCGCTGACCGACAAACATTCTGCCGGGTGTCTGGCAGCCGGGAATATTGATGTTGTAGAGATGCCTGGCTGCATATGCCGCATAATCCGGTATCGATTTATTGCCGATGTTGTCGACCGGCTTGTCGAAAACCGTTCCGCCGCCGGCCGCATTCGTCACCAGCTGCCCGCTTGGAAAATCCAGTCGGCTCTGACCGCGAATAACCGTTACGGTATACGTTTCACGTCTTTGCACATTAGGCGAGTTGACCGTGTCGATCGTACCGCCGTTGAGAATAGGTATCGAAACCTGCTTGCCGCCGACAGGCAGTGCAATGTTTTTCAGCTCATTCTTGAAGCGGAATTGAAATGTCAGGTGTTCCTTGCCGTCGCCGACGTTATCGACGTGGATTTCATATATTGCGTTCTGGTTCATCGGGAAAAATATCGGGCCGCCCGGCGGATCCTGCAAAGGGATATAGTCCGCGACCATCGTCACGAACCCGGAACGGCCGGGTTCGTAGCTTCGGAACAGGTACAAGTCCGTGGCATCGACGCTCGGATTTTGCGCAACGAAAGGCGCCTCGCGATGACTTGAAGCAGACGCGGGCAGACTGGCGATGCCCATCAGGGCGCTTGCCAATAATGTCGCTTTCCACGTCGATTCGTATTTCTTTGTTCGCATGACTTTCTCCTGATTATCTGGTGTATCCGTTAAGAATAAATTTAAAACTCCGGTGTACCTTGCTGCTCCATACCGGCAGCTCCTCATGTTATGTATTGCGGCTCCTAAAATTAAATTCCCGTATCGCATCCATGCGGTTCAAATCCGTTTTCATATGCGTTGTCAGACCGGAGGATTGATTGAATACACTGCGGCGGAAGGGTTTGGCTTAATCCGATTTCTTTGCGAAGAAATACGCACCGGGCTTCTTCAAAAACATCCAGTAGTCTTTTGAAGATGTCATAGGCCATTGCTGTTTGCGGCTCATACATTTGCCAGGCACGCGTTAGCGGAAGCTGATGCAAATATCGCAATAAGCATGCCCAATTGATTGCGTACTACCGAGAAAGCTTCCAGGCGGATGAAGACAGGTTTTTATCTTTGAAAAGAGGATTGCTTGCCGCGCGAAGAAACGGCGGATGCGACGGGAGGATTGAAGTCAAGCGCTCACATGTAATTCTTACTTCGTGCTGTACTTTCTATCCATATGGCTTCATTGCGATGCAACAGACGAACTTTCCTTATAAAAAATCAGCACTGTCTTTTCAATGCAGTTGAAAATTGCATCAAGCAACAGGCATTTCCGGGACAAAATAGATACATGCATAAATAAAGGCGCGAATTGCAGACGCCTGCCCCATCCATCAGACAGGAGACATGCGATGAAAACCCAGGTAGCCATCATCGGCGCCGGTCCTTCCGGACTTTTGCTTGGCCAGTTGCTGCACCTTCAAGGGATTGACACCGTCATCCTGGAAGCGAAAACCCCGGAATACGTGCTGGGCCGGGTCCGCGCCGGCGTGCTGGAACAAGGCACCGTCGACCTGCTGAGGCAAGCCAAAGCCGATGCACGCATGAATCTTGAAGGGCGTGTTCACGAGGGCTTCGCGTTGTCTTTTGCCGGCAGGCGCGAACGCATCGACATGAAGTCCTTGACCGGCGGCAAGACAGTGATGGTCTACGGCCAGACCGAAGTCACCAGGGATCTGATGAATGCGCGCGCATCGGCTGCCGGCGTCAGTATTTACCAGGCCGGCAATGTCGCGGTACATGATTTCCATACCGCCAAGCCGCGCGTCACCTTCGTCAAGGATGGCCGGACGGTCGAACTGCATTGCGACTACATCGCAGGCTGCGACGGTTTCCATGGCGTGTCGCGCCAATCCGTGCCGCAGAATGCCATCAGGATTTTCGAGCGCACTTATCCATTCGGCTGGCTCGGCGTATTGTCGAGGACGCCGCCGGTATCGCCCGAACTGATTTACGCAAACCATGAGCGCGGCTTTGCACTGTGCAGCATGCGTTCGCCGATATTGAGCCGCTATTATGTGCAATGTCCGCTGGATGAAGGTCCGGAGCAATGGCCCGACGCTCGCTTCTGGAATGAACTCAAGGCACGCCTGCCGGAAGACACTGCCGGCAATCTCGTCATCGGACCGTCGATTGAAAAAAGCATCGCGCCGTTACGCAGCTTCGTGGCCGAACCGATGCAGTTCGGGCGCATGTTCCTGGTCGGCGATGCCGCCCACATCGTGCCGCCGACCGGCGCAAAAGGATTGAACCTCGCGGCCAGCGATGTGTACGCCTTGTATCGCCTTCTGAGCAAAGCCTATCATGAAGGCCGTACCGACCTGCTGGAGAAATATTCCGAAATCTGCCTGCGGCGCATCTGGAAAGCCGAACGCTTCTCATGGTGGATGACATCGATGCTGCACAGGTTTTCCGACGATCCGTTCAATCAGCGGATGCAGTTCGCAGAGCTCGATTACTATACGAGTTCACTGGCGGGCCGCACCACGATTGCGGAAAACTATGTGGGATTGCCTTATGAGCTGATCGAATAAGAGCCTCGATCCGTTTAACGGAGCTTTTACAGGCCATGAAGGTTTTCATTAAAATGACGCGGTCAGGCGCATCGCATATCGATTCATCAAAGGAGACGACAATGAAATTTACAAAAATTCTGCAGTCAGCCGCGACAATCGGCGTGTTCGGATTCAGCGCATTCGCGGCGCAGGCGCAAGAGACCATCAAGGTCGGTCTGATTGCAGCGTTTTCCGGGCCTTTCGCTGATTACGGCAAGCAGATGGAAGGCGGCATCAAGGCGTACATGAAGCAGCATGGCGACAAGGTCGCCGGCAAGAAAATCGAAATCATCATCAGGGACACCACCGGCCCGTCGCCGGAAATCGCAAAGCGCCTCGCGCAGGAACTGGTGGTGCGCGACAAGGTGGATTTTCTGGCGGGCTTCGGCCTGACGCCGGAAGCGCTGGCAGTGGCGCCGGTTGCGGAACAGGCCAAAAAGCCGATGATCATCATGAATGCCGCCACGTCGATCATCACCACCAAGTCGAATTACATCGCACGCGTGTCGATGACCTTGCCGCAAGTCTCCGGTCCGATGGCGATCTGGGCTGGCAAGAACGGCATCAAGCGCGTGGTGACGCTGGTTACCGATTACGGCCCCGGCATCGATGCGGAGACCGCATTCAAGACCAACTTCATCGGCGGCGGCGGACAGGTGCTCGAGTCGATCCGGGTGCCGTTGCGCAATCCTGAATTCGCGCCATTCATCCAGCGCATCAAGGATGCGAAACCGGACGCGGTATTCATTTTCGTGCCGGCCGGTGAGCAAGGCATCGCATTCATGAAGGGCTATCGCGAGCGCGGCCTGGCCGAAGCGGGCATCAGGGTGATCGGCACCGGCGACCTGACGGACGACCATGTGCTGCCGGTGATGGGCGATGCGATACTCGGCGTGATCACGACGTTTCATTACTCGGCTGCGCATGACTCGCCGGAAAACAAGGCATTCCTGAAAAGCTTTGCCGACGCCAATCCGAACGGCGGCCGCCCGAATTTCATGGCGGTCGGGGCTTATGACGGCATGGCCGCAATCTATGAAGTGTCGCGCAGGCTGAACGGCAAGATCGATGGCGACAAGGCGATGGCCGTGTTGAAGGGATTGAAGATCAACAGCCCGCGCGGTCCGATCATGATCGATCCGGTCACCCGCGATGTGGTGCAGACCGTGTATGTGCGCAAGGTGGAGAAAGTCGGAGGCGAAGTCTACAACGTCGAGTTCGACAAGTTCGCGAACATGAAGGATACCGGCAAGTAAGGTCGGTATCGGATCGAGATGCAATA
>JAQGLW010000033.1 GCA_028292665.1 Herminiimonas sp. | reverse complement strand
GTTTGGGCTTTGGATCAGGTCGTCTTGGGACGTAATGGAAGGTGGTATGCGCTACGGCGGAGTAAATTGGCTAAACCTTGCAATTATAGCGCGAAACCCACCTTCCAGGCAACCTCTTGACCTCGTTCCGTGATGCTTTTACTTAAGCAACGGAACAGGAATCGGCCGGCTTTTTAAGCGCCGAGTGCCGTAATGCCGGCTTTGGCAATCTGTACATCTTCGGTCGATTTCACACCTGAAACGCCGACAGCGCCTACACACTGGCCATTCACCATGATGGGTACGCCGCCCTCGAGCATGCCTTCCAGATTAGGTGCGGTAATGAATGAAAAACGTCCGTTATTGATCATGTCTTCATAAACTTTGGTTTCGCGACGGCCAAGCGCAGCTGTCCTGGCTTTGCCTGGGGCGATGCTGGCTGAAATCGGCGCCGCGTCATCCAGGCGCTGGAGCCACAGCAAATGGCCGCCATCGTCGACAATCGAAATCGTTACCGCCCAGTTATGAGCTTTCGCTTCCGCTTCCGCCGCTGCGGCGATTTTCTTGACATCGTCAAGTGCCAACACTTGTTTGGACTGCATCATATCTCCTTGCAAAGTAAAAACAGGATTGTACGACAGCCCTCAAGTTCATACATGTCAAAAAAATTTATTTTTGTTCAGAGGACTTTTCATCTGCGGAAACGGCAATGGAGCCGGCATGCCGGATTTCAGGTTGATACGTTGAACCGGCTCAGGCTATAGAGCGGAATTTTGGCGAAAAGCCTTTTCTTCTTCGGCGCTGATCACGCCGGAATGACTGCGCTGGAGCCCGAGAGCGCCGCGCCGATGCGCGATATCCCATAGCGCATTCAGAGTCGGCGCCGTCGCAGATCCCTCAACCATGTGTTCGCAAAGCGAAACCAGGCCGCAACTCGCAAGGATCGATATCTGCTCTTCCTTGATCAGATTGGCGCTGGCAATCGCGTGGCAAAGCCGCTCGGCAAAGTTACGGGCCGAATCGAAATTAATGCTGCTGGTTGCAAGCGTAAATTCCGCATCGCCTGTCTTTGCAACGCTGTCGGTTTGACGCACCGTGCCCTGCAAGAGCTGGCCGATTGCATTGACAACACCGGTCGGGGGCGGTGCCACAGCAGCTTCCAGGCCTGCGCGCTTGAAGCCGACGCACATATTCAACAAAACAAAATTCTTGTTGTGCCGCATCGCATATGTCAGCATCGCTTCTGCCTGTGTCTGCAGCGCATAAGGCGAAGAAAGCTGAATGACCGGATCGGTTTGACTATTATTTACCAGTGCCTCGAGGCTACGCTCATATTCACGCTGCGTATTAACGAGCTTGGATAAAATATCAAGACGAGACAAAAGCTGCGCCGTGCCGATGCCTTTGGTAATCAGATCGGTTGCGCCGGCGGCCTTGGCACGGTCGCGTTCCTGCTGTTCATCGCTGCCGGATACCACCACCACCGGCATGTCGCGTATACGGCTGATCTTGGAACCCCGAATTCGCTCCAGCAAGCCATAGCCATCAAGTTTCGGCATGGTCAGATCGGTAATCAGCACGCGAATATTCGGGTCCAGCAACAACGTTTCCCATGCTTGTTCGCCATCCAGAGCCTCGCGAAATTCAAACATGCCTTGAATATGCTTGATTAACGTCGCACGCACGATACGTGAATCATCCGCAATAAGAACGCGCGGTTTGAGGGAAATATCAGCTAATGGAGTATTTGGAAGCATGCCGCCAAGCCTTTGCGAATTTTCCATAGCATACCTTCCTGCAATAAATTTTGACAGTACTACCGGATTAGCTTACATTCCATCTGTCATATTGCCACATTATCAGAATGACAATGCCGCGCTCAAACTCCTTCATTTTCAGCGTATTGAATGCCTTGGTACTGGCTGCGTCGCTGTGCAGCCCGGCCCAAGGTGCAGACACGTCCACAGCAGAATCGGACACAGTGCTCACCAAACTGCAGGACTTTACCGATCGCGCTACTGAATTGGCGATGCTCGCATTCAGCATGATCGGCATTCATTACAAGTACGGCGGCAATACGCCTGAGAACGGTCTGGATTGCAGCGGATTGGTGCGATATGTATTCAAAGAAGCATGGGGAACCACTTTGCCCCGTACCTCTGAAGAAATCAGCCGGGTTGGTCAACGTGTCGAGACCCGCGATTTGCAACCGGGCGATCTGGTGTTTTACAACACATTGAGGCGTGCCTTCTCTCATGTCGGCATTTACCTTGGCGACAATAAATTCATCCACTCACCCGCTGCCGGCGGTGAGGTCCGCATTGAAAGCATGGATGTGGGTTACTGGAAGAAGCGTTTTAACGGTGCGCGCCGGATCAGCGAGCCGGAACAAAAATAAATCGCATACTCACCAAGCCGTATTGAAGTGCAGATTCGCTCCCTGCAATTTTTATTGCTCGCGCCTGGCTTTGAGCTTTTGCCTGATCTCCGGCATCGCTGCGATGGTAGCTTGCTCGCCAGCCAGGATAGCAATGTTACGTCCACTGAAATCATTGCCTTTCATGCTCCCCAAACCCGGCCTGATGACGATATCGGCGTCCTTCAGCTCATAGCGATTAATGCTTTGTCCCATGATGGTAAAGGTTTGAAGCAGCATATCAACCGCGCTTGATGCCGGTTCACTATCCGGTTGCGCCGAGATATTGACGGCAATGATGAAATCCGCCCCCATCTCACGAGCGAATCGCACTGGAACAGGCGACACCAGTCCGCCATCGACGTAGGTATGGTTACCGATCCTGACAGGCTGAAAGACGCTTGGCACCGCCGAAGATGCGCGCACCGCGACGCCAGTATTGCCACGCTGAAATAATATCGCCGTACCGGTACCAAGGTCGGTCGCAACCGCACCGAACGGTATTTTTAATTTCTCTATCGGGACATTATTGACTGCTTTATTGACATATTGCTGAATCGCTTCGCCCTTCAGCACCCCGCTCACTTTGGAAAAAAGGGGGACCGACCAATCGGAGATTGCAGCTTCTTCCATGTCCAGTGCCATTCTGTGCAATGCAAAACCGTTATTGCCGGCGGCATATAACGCTCCCACCAGGCTGCCGGCACTGGTGCCGACCACGATATCCGGCACGATACCTTGCGATTCGAGCGCCTTGATGACCCCGATATGAGCGAACCCGCGTGCCGCACCGCCACCCAATACCAATCCGATTTTGACGGGGTGCACCGATGAAACCGGAGAAACGACAGAAGCAGTAGTTGCTGGCGCCGGCACTACAATCGTTCTGCATCCTGCAAGCATCAACACAGCCGCTGCAAAGATAATTGACAATAAACGCATAGATAACATCAGATATAAAAGAGGCAAGTCATCGGCAATGCAAGTATTCGGCGGGAGTTGAATCGGACTCTGGAGAGACGAACATCGAGCCACTGTTTATGGGATTGAAGCCACGGTTCCTGACAGGCTTTGCGAAGGTTTTGCCGACCGATCTGCATCGCAACACCTGTCTAATGCCCGGCTGATTTACGCTTTCCTGATTGTAACTTATTCCGCTTAAATCAGGTAGCCGGTTGAAGATGATCCACATTCTGCCGGTTCCAGCAATCGGCAAAAACCGGACCGCTGCATGGAAAATTCTTGATCGCGTCGGCTATAAATAAAAACCGTCTTCAGGATTCAAGCGTATTGCGTTGAATCCTGAAGACGGCACAGACAGGAAGCGGCCAAGTTCGACGGAGCGAGTTCTCGGACTCTAGATTGGATATGTACCTCAGATCGCCTTAAAAAACATCTTCCCGGGCTTCTTCATAAACCGCGCTCTGCGGAAATTTCACCATGAACGTACTGCCTTGTCCCGGCCTGGATTCTATGACAAGCAATGCCTTGTGGCGCAGCAGTACATGCTTCACAATCGCCAGGCCCAAACCCGTTCCCTGCGTCTCTCTTGACCTGCTTTTGTCGACTCGATAAAAACGCTCGGTCAGTCGGGAAATATGTTCGGGACGAATCCCTATTCCGTTGTCTCGCACTACAAACTGCGGACCGGACGCCGTTTCCTGCCATGCCAGTTCAATGGTTCCCTTCTCAGGCGTATAGCGCACCGCATTCGACACCAGATTGCCGAATGCGCTTCTTAATTCTTCGGTGCTGCCTTTTATATCGGGACCGTCAACCGTCAAAGAGACGGTGTGCCTGCTTGCCGACAGCGCGTTTGCCTCCTGCAGTATCTGATCGAGCAGGTTATGGACATTCACACGCTCCGGACGAAGCGGATAATCCACCGACTCAAGCCGCGTCAGCGACAACATATCCTCAACCAGATTTTGCATACGCTGGCCCTGCTCGCTCATCAGTTTCAAATGCGCGACCCTGATTGCGGCATCGAGATTGGGCTGGGCAGATGCGATTTCAAGAAATCCGTTAATGACAGTCAGAGGCGTGCGCAATTCATGCGATGCATTTGCGATAAAGTCGCGTCGCATCATTTCGATACGCTCCGATTCCGTCACGTCATGCGTAACGAGAATCTGACGCCGATTCTCGAACGGAATGATATGCGCAATCAACTTGCGCTCCCTCAGCGCCAGTGTCATAGGCTGCTCATACCGGCCGAGAATGATGTAGTCGATAAAATCGGGATTACGGATCAGATTCGTTACCCGCATCCCTTTGTCGCGGTCGAGACTCAAGCCAAGATGCCGCTCCGCCGCCGGATTGCACCATTCCAGAAAAAGCACATCATCCATGATGACGACGCCATCCGGCAACAAGCTCATCGCCTGCCGGAAGCGCGCCAGCCACTCAGCCAGCTCTGTCCGGTTCTTTTCGTCGTCGCGACGCAATCGGTATAACCTGGAAAAATTATCTGTCCATGCGCCCCAACCGTCAGGCAATTTCGTGCTGTCCGGATGATCGAGCCAGATGGACAGCCGATAAAGATAGTGAAGCTGTATAACGACAAGGCCGCACATGGCGGCCAGGCCAATCGCCAATGCGACGACCGGCCCCAGGAAGAACCATACGGTTCCAGTACCAAGCAAAATCAACGACATACGCAGGGCAGCTGGAATCCAGAACAACAACTGTGGATTCATGAATTAATATGGAATTATTTTTCAGACAGCATATAGCCTACACTACGCACGGTCTTGATCAAATATTCTGCATCTTTCAGCGCTTTTCGCAGGCGCAGCACGTGTACGTCAACGGTACGCTCTTCTATGACGACATGATCGCCCCATACCTTGTCGAGCAACTGGCTTCTTGAAAATACGCGGTCGGGATGCGCCAGAAAAAATTTCAACAGCTTGAATTCCGCATGGCCTATTTCGATTTTCTGGCTGCCAAGGCTGACTGTGCAACTGACCGGATCCAGACTTACGGTGCCGGCGGACATCAGACTTTGCGCATGTTCGGGTGTTTTACGCCGCAACAAGGCCTTGATGCGCGCAGTCAATTCGCGTGGCGAGAAAGGCTTTGTAATATAGTCGTCGGCACCGTTATCGAGACCGGCAATTTTATCTTCTTCCATGCTTTTCGCGGTCAGCATGATTACCGGAAGCTCATTGAATTGGCGATCGGCCCGGATCTTCGACAGGAAACGCAAACCACTTTGGTCCGGCAGCATCCAGTCCAGCAGGATCAGATGCGGCGTTCGCCTCTGCATGGATTCCCAGGCATCTGCCGCGTTGTGCACAGCCTGCGCATCCCATCCGGCCTCTTTCAATGTATAGGTCACCAGTTCGATAATCGAAGGCTCGTCTTCAACAATCAGAATGGAAGGTTTATCGGAAGCCATATTGGTCGATATCAGATCGGGTTATCCGGCTTTGCCGCCGGATAAGTGGTATGGCGGATATCCTTGCCCTCTACTATGTAGATTACATATTCCGCAATATTCTTGGCATGATCGCCGATCCGCTCGATCGCCTTGGCGACCCACAGTGTATCGAGCGCGGCCGAAATCGTGCGCGGATCTTCCATCATGAATGTGATCAGGTTGCGCATGATCGAGCGGAATTCGTGATCGATCAGTTCGTCCTGTGCAATCAGCCTGGCTGCCTGTTTTGCATCGAGCCTGGCGAATGTATCAAGCGCGTCATGCAGCATGTCGCTTGCACTGTTGGCGATCACGCGGACGGTCTCGTAATGATTGATGGTGGCAACGCCGCGCTCCTGAATCGTTTTCGCGGCACGTGCGATTTTAGTTGCCTCGTCGCCGATACGCTCCAGATCGGTGATCACCTTGATGGTCGCCATGACGGTACGCAAATCGTTCGCGGCCGGCTGTCGTTTGACGATCAAATGACTGCAGGTATCGTCCAGCGTGACTTCCAGCCGGTTGACGTTCTCATCACCCTTGATCACCTGTTCGGCCTGTTCGGCATTTCCGGTACGAAAACAGGTCACCGCATCATGCAATTGGCTCTCGACAAGTCCTCCCATCAACAAGACCTTGGAGCGTATTGCTTCAAGATCCAGATCGTATTGCTTTGAAGAGTGCTCGGCTGGCATCGGTTTTCTCCTGATCGTTGATAAATGACGATTGCTTGCGTGATTGCGCGCAGTTTTAAGATGCGCAGGTCTATCCGAAGCGACCGGTAATGTAATCTTGTGTTTCTCTTTTCCCCGGGTTCATGAAAATCTGATCGGTTTCGCCGAATTCCACCAGTTCTCCCAGGTACATGTAAGCCGTATAATCGGAACAGCGCGCTGCCTGCTGCATATTGTGCGTAACGATCGTGATCGTATAGTCTTCCTTGAGTTCGCTGATCAACTCTTCAATTTTTGCGGTCGAGATCGGATCGAGCGCCGAGGTCGGTTCGTCGAGCAGCAATACATCCGGTTTGACCGCCACGCCGCGCGCTATGCACAAACGCTGCTGCTGGCCGCCCGACAGGCTCAAACCGCTCTTGTTGAGCTTGTCCTTTACCTCGCCCCACAGCGCCGCTTTGTTCAGCGCCCATTCGACACGCTCATCCATTTCGCCTTTCGGCAAATTTTCGTACAGGCGTACGCCAAAAGCGATGTTGTCGTAGACCGACATCGGGAACGGTGTCGGCTTCTGGAATACCATGCCGATCTTTGCGCGCAGCATGTTGACATCCTGGCCTTGCTCGAGAATATTGCGGCCGTGATACATGATCGAACCTTCCGCACGCTGACCCGGATAAAGATCGTACATCCGGTTCAGCGTGCGCAGCAGCGTCGATTTACCGCAGCCGGACGGGCCGATAAAAGCCGTTACCTTTTTCTCATGGATATTCAGGTTGATATTTTTCAGGCCTTGGAAAGCGCCATAGAAAAAATTCAAGCCTGAAATTTCGATTGTCGTCTTGTTGCCGATATCCGTTTCAATATTCATTGCCGTTTGAGTATTCATATCGATCGCATGAAAAAAGTTAGCTCTGGAGTTTCTGATTGAACAGGGTGCGCGACAGGATATTCAATCCCAATACACTGAAAGTAATAAGCAGCGCGCCGCCCCATGCCAGCGAACGCCAGTTCTCATATGGACTCATCGCGAATTGATAGATCACGCCAGGCAGATTCGCCATCGGCGCATTCATGTTTGCGCTGAAAAATTGATTGTTCAATGCAGTAAACAGCAAAGGCGCCGTCTCGCCCGATATCCTCGCAAGCGCCAGCAGTACCCCGGTAACGACACCGGCTTTCACCGCGCGCAGCCGCACCATCGTTGCCACTTTCCAGCGCGGCGCACCCAGCGCGAATGCCGCTTCGCGCAGGCTGGTCGGTACCAGGTTGAGCATGTTGTCGGTAGTGCGCACCACCACCGGAATCGCAATGAGCGAAATTGCAAAACTGCCCGCCCAGCCTGAAAAATGCTTCGCATGCGCGACATAAAGTGCATAGACGAACAAGCCGATGACGATCGACGGCGCGGACAGCATGATATCCGTGACAAAGCGCGTGATCTGCGCGAATCGGCTTTCCTGACCATATTCCGCCAGGTAAATCCCTGCCAGAATTCCGATCGGCGTGCTGAGACCTGTCGCCACACCGACCATCAGCAGGCTGCCGACAATTGCATTCATCAGTCCGCCGCCGTCGCTGCCAGGCGCCGGCGTGGTGCTTGTGAACATGGCGATGCTTAAGGCACCGACGCCCTTGATGATCAAGGTGGACAGGATCCACATCAAAAAGAAAATCCCGATTGCCATCGCCAGAAATGACAGTGCGATACCGCCCCGATGTATCCACAAGCGTTTGCGATAGATGGGATTCATTGGAGGTTTCATCATTTCACTCCTTCTCTTTTCTGTAACCCGAGCAGCATCAGTTTGGCGGCCGACAGCACGATGAATGTAATGACGAACAGGATCAATCCCAGCGCAAACAAGGATGACACATGCAATACCGAATCCGCTTCGGCAAATTCATTCGCGAGCGTGGATGCGATACTGTTGCCGGCGGAGAATAACGACCATGACAATTTGTGCGCATTGCCGATGACGAAAGTAATCGCCATTGTTTCGCCAAGGGCGCGCCCAAGACCGAGCATCACACCGCCGACGACACCGATTTTTGTGTACGGCAAGACCACCTTGCGCACAACTTCCCACTTGGTGCATCCGAGCGCATAGGCGGATTCCTTCAACACTGCCGGCACCACTTCAAATACATCGCGCATGACCGATGCAATGAAAGGGATGATCATGACCGCCAGGATCAGCCCTGCCGTCAGGATGCCGATCCCCATCATCGGTCCCTTGAACAACTGCCCTATTACAGGCACCTGCCCCACGGTGTGCGCCAGAAGCGGTTGAATGTAGTCCGCAAAGAAAGGGGCAAAAACGAATAATCCCCACATGCCGTAAATAATGCTGGGAACGCCTGCCAGCAGTTCGACTGCAGTGCCCAGCGGGCGCTTGAGCCACGCCGGACAGATTTCAGTGAGAAACAATGCAATCCCGAAGCTCACCGGGAATGCGATCAATAATGCGATGAACGATGTGGACAGCGTGCCGGCAATGGCGATCAATGCGCCATACTTGTCGTTTACGGGATCCCACTCGACCGTGGTGATGAATGCGGGACCGAATTCATGAAAGGCGGGCCATGCGCCGATCACGAGAGAAATAATAATGCCGACCAAAACCAGCAAAACACTCAGTGCGAATATCAGGGTTATTTTATGAAATAAAAAATCCTGCAGCCGCTGATTACGCATGGTGGCAACCATCGCCTTATCCGTAATATTACCCTCAACAATTTTCTTATCCTGATCCGTTACCGATCTCTCAATAGAAGAAATATTCGCAGTCATAAATTGCAATGCTCGGTTAGCATACGGGCCACGGCTTGGACAGCATCGCTTGACGATGCTTCAGAGCTGCGGCCCGCGTTACGCGATAATAGACTGGCGATCAACTAAATATCACCAGAGAGCCTTGCCGGAGCCATCCTTCAATTGTGCTTTCCATGCACTTTCGACCAGTTTGACGACCGGGCCAGGCATTGCGACATAATCAAGTTCGGACGCCATCGCAGAGCCGTTTTTGTACGCCCAATCGAAAAACTTCAGCACTTCCTTGCCTTTGGCGGCATCGGCCTGCACCTTGTGCATCAGAATGAATGAGGCGCCGGTAATCGGCCAGCTCGCCTTGCCTGGCTGGTCGGTAAGGACAACTGCGAAGCCTGGTGTTTTCGCCCAATCGGCGCCGGCAGCCGCAGCTTTGAAAGTCTCATCGTCCGGCTGCACATACTGGCCATCGCGGTTTTTCAGCTGGGTATAAGTCATCTTGTTAGTTTTGGCGTACGCATATTCTACGTAACCAATCGAACCTTTAAGGCGCTGCACATTGGCTGCGACACCTTCATTGCCTTTGCCGCCTACACCAACCATCCATTTGACTGCCGTACCTGCACCGATTGCCGTTTTGAATTCGGGGCTGGATTTCGACAGAAAATCAGTCCACAGGAAAGACGTACCCGAGCCGTCGGCACGATACACCACCGTCATGTCGTCGGCCGGCAATTTCACGCCGGGATTCAAGGCTGCAATCTCGGGAGCATTCCATTTGGTGATCTTGCCCATATAGATACCTGCCAAAACCTGGCCGGTCAATTTCAGTTGGCCGGGCTTCACACCATCCAGATTCACGATCGGCACCACGCCGCCCATGATCGCAGGAAATTGCATCAAGCCTTCCTTGTCGAGCTCATCGGCCTGAAGCGGCATGTCGGAGGCGCCGAAGTCTACGGTCTTCGCCTTGATCTGCTTGATCCCGCCACCGGAGCCGATGGACTGATAGTTCAAGCCATTGCCCGAGGATTTTTTATAAGCTTCAGCCCACTTTGCATAGATTGGATACGGAAATGTCGCACCCGCACCGGTTATATCGGCTGCCAGGGCGGAAGAAAATACGGCTGCAGCACCTGCGGCTACTGCTACAAACTTCAAAATTTGATTCAGTCGCATATCTGCTCCTCTGATTAATAAGATAAGGCAGTGCGAACTCTAGCGAATAATTATGACAGGTTTATGACTTCCAAAAAAATCCCGTCATAAATTGACAATGATGCGAAATCCTGTCATCGGATTGTCATATTTCCACTCCGGGCTCTTGCTGGATGCCGTTGCCTGTCGAGCGGCAACACCGCTATTTGGTGCCGAACAATCGGTCGCCCGCGTCACCCAGGCCCGGAACTATATAAGCATGTTCGTCCAGATGCGAATCCAGTGCAGCGACGTACAGTTTGACTTCCGGATGCGCATTCCGGAATACATGCACGCCTTCCGGTGCAGCGACGAGCGCCATGAACATGATTTGCTCATCGCGGATACCGCGTCGTTTCAATACATTGACTGCGTGCACGGCGGAATTGCCGGTGGCGACCATCGGATCGCATAAAATGAACATGCGCTCGGACAGATCCGGCAACCGCACAAGATATTCGACTGGTTGATGTGTCGTGGGATCACGATACATGCCGATATGGCCGACCCGCGCAGATGGGATCAAATCCAGCAACCCGTCGCTCATGCCGATCCCGGCGCGCAACACCGGCACTACCACCAGCTTTTTGCCTGCGATGACCGG
Organism: Herminiimonas sp.; assembly: GCA_028292665.1. Taxonomy (GTDB): domain Bacteria; phylum Pseudomonadota; class Gammaproteobacteria; order Burkholderiales; family Burkholderiaceae_D; genus JAQGLW01. The sequence goes on along the minus strand of JAQGLW010000033.1, from coordinate 5,104 downwards.
TGCGTCCATTGCCTGCAGCGGAGTTTCGATCGATTTGGTCGTCAACGGCAGCTCGCGTGTAATCTCATAACCCATCAGCAACGTGATTTCACGCAGCAAATCGCGGAAGGTGCGCGTTGACGTATCTTTTTCCCGCATGTGACTGAGCTTATGCTGAATCAGCGGATGATCGAGAATGAACAGGTTGGGAAAACGCGTATCTCGTTTCATGACGATGGCCCTGGCATCAAATTAATCGGCAATATGGCTGACGCATCCGGATCGAACGTACCAGGCATGTCGGCTGCTTCCGGAAAACCTGCAACCACCGATATTCCAGCGCTTTACAACACAAGAGAAATGGCATGCAGGATCAAGCCGACCATACCGCCGACCAGCGTGCCGTTAATGCGAATAAATTGAAGGTCCTTGCCAACGTACAGTTCAAATTTGCGCGATACTGTTTCGGCGTCCCATTTTCGAATCACGCGATTGACCAGATCGGCAATCGCCTGACGTTTATTGTAGATGGCTTCCGCTGCAAATGTGCGTATCCAGAGGTTAAGCTTGTTTTGTACCGCCGGGTCGTGCAGCAGTGCTTCGCTGAAGGCGCGAATGACTCGCTCCAGTTGAAATGCCGCTTTCGAATCGCTGGAACCGGCATCGGCCAGCACCCGTTCTTTCACATCGTGCCATACATGCTCGGTGTAATTGCGAAACAATGGATGGTTGAGCGTCTGGCTTATCATCGTGCCGATTTTTTCCTCATATTCCGGCGAGGTTCTCAGCCTTTCGATCAGTTCCTCTGTCGCCTGCTGAAAACGGTCGCGCCACTCGCTATTTTCAAGCCGCATTTCATCCAGAATATTTTGCGACTCTTCCAGCAGGCGCTCGAACAATCTGTCGTCAATTACTTTGGGAATCCAGCGAGGACTTTTTTCGTGGATCTTTTGCCGAATGAATGGCCTGTTTTGCTCCAGTGCTTTCGCGGCCATGCCAATCAGATGATCAAACAATACATGGTGCCGTCTGTCCGCGATAAGAATGGAAAAAATCTCGGCCAGAAAGGGCGCAAACCTGACGTTGTTCAGTGCGCTTGCCATGGTATGTTGCATGAAATTTCCGACATCATTGTCTTCAATCATTCGGAACAAGGCCGGAATCCCGTTAACAACCTGCCGGGAAACGGCTCTGCTGTTTTCCGGCTCAGCCAGCCATTTTGCGGCGGTACCGGAAAAATCAACTTGCTTCAGCTCTTCGCTGAGCACTTCCCGGGTCATGAAATTATGTTCAAGAAAATTCGCGATGCTCTCGCCGATCCGATCCTTGTTGTTCGGAATAATGGCTGTATGCGGAATCGGCAGACCGAGCGGCGCCCGGAACAAAGCGGTAACTGCAAACCAGTCGGCAAGCGCGCCGACCATTGCCGCTTCCGCGAAAGCGCCGACAAAAGACAGGTATGCATAAGACGGTTGCAAGAGCCTGGCGCCAACGAAGATGACAGCCATCAGCACAAGCAGGCCCGTCGCGATCTTTCGCATCTTGTTTAGTTGTGCCACTTGCTCTTGTTCGCGCATTAATTCACTTTCATTTATAACAAGCTGAATTTATAAGCAGCACCATTCAAAACAAAAGAATTCAGGATCAATCCCACTTTGCATATGCCGAGACCGACTGCCTTGAACATGCATTTTCAGCCAGGATCGTTTCATCGGCATTTTCCGACAGCAATTTTCTTGCGTTTCCTCAATTCGAGCATTCGCCGGCCGGTTGGTTCGCGTCCAAAGACTAACGCATTTTGTCGTATTGATCTGTCAAGCCGCCTGTCCGGGATCGGCCTGGTACAAGGGCGTAGACAAAGAAATTCAAATTAGAGAATTGAATCGCCGCCAATGCATCTGGAATGCTTTCAATCAGGCCGGTCCTCAGCATCTAAAAGGAAAAATATTTTTATGATAATTTTTCCAGCCATGTACCGATTACATGAAATGTTTTACACAGAATATTTTGATCGAACTTAATTGTCATGCTTGTACTCGTACCCGACGTGAACCGGCATCTTTGCAAACTGAAGGACCGGTCCTTGCATGCGACTTCCGTACGAAACTACAGCATCCGTGCCAGGTGAGCCAATTCAATAAGGCATGCCCACTCGATTTGGAATGCCGTGTTAAATTGAGGCAGCCCCACCAGCTTTTTTATCGCTGCCGGGGCGTTTTTTCCAGTATCCCCATCAAAGGATTCGCCAATGGTACAACGCAGAAGAACAAGCAATTTATCCGCCAATCCATTCATGATCTGGACAGGTCTGGCCCTGAAAACCGGTGAAATGATGGTGGCATCGGCACAGGTCATCGGCCACCGTACAAGCCGTATGGCCGCCGCCGGCGCCCTGCCGAACGTGCGCGATCAACGCGAATTCACTTTGATGGGACAGGAAAAGATCGAGGCCGCCACTGAATCAGCGCAGGCAATTGCTACCCGAATCGTAAATCTGAATCAGCAATTCGGGACGCTGGCATTCAAGCAGATAGTGGCAGGTACAACAGGGTTGATGTCGCTCGCCGCCAGCCGCAGTGCTGTCCAATCCAGCAAGCTGCACGCGAAGCTGGTGCGCGACATCGTATCCCATTCGGCTTCTGCCGCATCACAGCTTGCCGACTCCGTTGCACGGGTGGCGCATCATGGACTCAAACCGATCCATTCGAGGGCAACGGCCAATGCGAAAAGGCTAGGCAGGCTGAAGAAATAGAATGCATTCAGTGTGCCGCCCTCCGTGACGGCGCCGAAATTCATGAGGGGATCATTTTGAAATCTTTTCTGAGGTCCGATCAGATCGAGACTTCAAACGCTTCTGCAGCAACCGGTCCGCTTAAGTAAAAATCCTGCATATCCTCGCATCCATCTGCTGCGGAAAGTCCATTTATTCCCGGCGGCGCCCGGCAAGGCATTTTTTAATGCTGTTGCACTCTTTCGGGGAAGAGACGCGGACTCAAAGCCCTGTTTGAGGAAAATATGCCGGGCGCTCAACCGCATTGATCTGCAACGCGGTCTCATTTCTATTTCTCTATGTCAAAAACTCTAAAAATGCTATATTCTTGACCGGCAACACTGCAAAATTCTGCCCTCACGGCGGTTGCAAACGGTCGAGCGAAACATCCACGAGCCTCCATCCGGAGGCTTGTTTTTCGCCCATAGCACCGAATCTCGTCGAATTTAATGCGGTTCTCCGAAATAACAGTTGGCTTTGTTGAGGATCCTATCGTGATGGAACAAACTTTGGCGGCACCGGCGGCGACGACTGATCTGCTCGACATGAAAATCCTGCTCGCTGCACTGCAGGCATATAGAAACGGCGATTTTTCCCAGCGTATGCCCAGCGACTGGACCGGGTTGCCGGGCAAAGTCGCCGACACGCTCAATGAAATAATCGACATGTCGAGCGGAACAATCACGGAATTCGAACGCGTGGCACGGCTTGTCGGCAAGCAGGGCAAGGTCGGCGAACGTATTGAATTGCCGATGATGAGAGGGTCGTGGGAAAAACTGGTCGACTCGAGCAATGCGCTCGCCAACGATCTCGTCAGTCCGATGAACGAGATGATCCGCGTCATCGGTTCCGTCGCTGAAGGCGACCTCGGCCAGCAGGTGCCGATGGAAATCGACGGACTGAAACTCAAAGGCCAGTTTCTCAAGTCGGCCGAAATCGTCAACACGATGGTTGCGCGGCTTGGCTCATTCGCGTCGGAAGTCACCCGCGTGGCGCGCGAGGTCGGCACCGAGGGTATCCTCGGCGGTCAGGCGGAAGTCAAAGGCGTATCCGGCACCTGGAAAGACTTGACCGACTCGGTCAACGGCATGGCGGCCAATCTGACGACCCAGATGCGCAACATCGCCTATGTGACGACTGCGGTGGCAAAAGGCGATCTCGGCAAGACGATTACGGTCGAGGCCAAGGGCGAAATTCTCGAACTTAAAAACACCATCAACACGATGGTCGATCAGCTCTCGAGCTTCGCGGCCGAAGTGACGCGCGTGGCGCGCGAGGTCGGCACCGAAGGAAAACTCGGCGGCCAGGCCGAAGTGGCCGGTGTATCCGGTACCTGGCGCGACCTGACCGAGTCGGTCAACGGCATGGCGGCCAACCTGACGACCCAGGTACGCAACATCGCCGACGTGACCACCGCGGTGGCGAACGGCGATTTGTCGCGCAAGATCACGGCGGAAGCCAAGGGCGAAATTCTGCAGTTGAAGGAAACGGTCAACACCATGGTGGACCAGCTTTCGACATTCGGCGCCGAGGTAACGCGGGTCGCGCGCGAGGTCGGCACCGAAGGAAAACTCGGCGGCCAGGCCGAGGTGCGCGGCGTATCCGGCACCTGGCGCGATCTGACCGAATCGGTCAATGGCATGGCATCGAACCTGACCAATCAGGTGCGCAATATTGCGCAGGTGACGACCGCGGTGGCGAACGGCGATCTCGGCAAGAAAATTACGGTCGACGCCAAGGGCGAAATTTTCGAATTGAAAAGCACCATCAACATCATGGTGGACCAGCACTCCTCCTTCGCCGCCGAAGTGACGCGCGTGGCGCGCGAAGTGGGTACAGACGGCAAGCTCGGTGGACAAGCTGAAGTGAAAGGCGTATCAGGCACGTGGAAGGACTTGACCGAATCGGTTAATGGCATGGCGGCCAACCTGACGACGCAGGTGCGAAATATCGCCGACGTGACGACCGCCGTGGCAAATGGCGACCTCGGACGCAAGATTACGGCGGAAGCAAAAGGTGAAATCCTTGAGCTCAAGGACACCATCAACACCATGGTGGACCAGCTCTCCACCTTCGCCGCCGAGGTGACCCGGGTGGCGCGGGAAGTGGGAACTGAAGGAAAACTGGGAGGCCAGGCCGAAGTGAAGGAAGTGTCCGGCACCTGGCGCGACCTAACGGAATCGGTCAACGGCATGGCGTCCAACCTGACCAACCAGGTGCGTAACATTGCGCAGGTGACCACCGCCGTGGCGCGCGGCGACCTCGGCAAGAAAATTACAGTGGACGCCAAGGGTGAGATTTTCGAGCTACCGCGCCGTCTTGGCGGTCTACCGGCCGTTGCTGGAGCCGTTGGGG
>JAQGLW010000196.1 GCA_028292665.1 Herminiimonas sp. | reverse complement strand
CATTGCGCGCCTGCATAGCGCTGTTTATGTCGGGAAGCAGATAAAAAAGTCTATGTCTCATGAGCGCCTCCTGTATTGGCCTGATCACGATTTCAGTATAGTCATTTTCGCTATATTTTCTATTGTGCTTATCGATAATCTCAGCGCCCACATGATCTCCGGCATCGAGCAGGAAGCAGGAAGCAGGAAGCAGACAAGTATGAGTTCTTTCTCCCAATAAATTCTGGAGCGCATTCTTACTCGGATTCAGATTGATCCGGCCACAGCGTTCGCGCCAAAATCGCTACCCCTTTCAACCCCTGCCCAGGTCTTTGGCGTACTACCGCAAACAATAGCGCCACCGCCCCGGGTGCCAATGCCAAGGGTGAAAGTAATTACACAAAAATGAAAGCCGGCAAGCCCTGCCGACCCTCCTTATCTAGCCGGGTAGAGGGCCTGATTACAAATCAAGCCCTGACAAGGGAGGGTATTGCTTGAGCCTCGCTGGCCTTGCCTTCGCCGGAAATCGTATAACCGTTAAGCGGATCGAGATCGGATAGTGTTCCTGCCAATTTGAAGGTCGCCTTGATCGGATCGGCCTTTATTACTATGACAGCGTCGAATTCCGTTTCTGAAACTTTATTGAGTTCCTGGCAGCCGGGCATCGACTGCTGCCGCAATCCGCTCACTTTCGGTCATTTCCATGTGCAATATCTTTTCATTTCTTGTTTATCACAGGACACTGCCGAGGCCGGACGCTTTCGTTACTCGTTACGCAGGCTTGACCATCATGGATCTCGCGGATTTCACGGCTTTTATGATGTTTTGATAGCCAGTGCACCGACAAAGGTTCGAGGAAAGAACTTCCACCACTTCCTCGTCCGACAAATCGGGATTTTTCTCCAGCGCCCCGACGATCAACATCAGGAAGCCGGGCGTGCAAAAACCGCATTGCAGCGCATGGTTGTCGATGAACGCCTGCTGCAGCAGGTGCAGCTTGTCTCCATCGGCCAGGTCCTCGACCGTGCGGATCTCACAGCCCTCGGCCTGAACAGCAAACATCAGGCAGGAGCGCACCGGTTCGCCGTCGACCAACACGGTGCAGGCGCCGCACACGCCGTGCTCGCAGCCGACATGCGTACCGGTCAGTCCGCAGTCCTCACGGATGGCATCGGCCAAGGTTTTGCGCGGCTCCACGCGAGCGGTATAACTGCGGGAATTGATACTGAGGGTAACGTCGGTTTTGTCTGTCATGACTGTCATTAATCCTTTCTTTCCGTAGTCGAGGTTGCACTATAGGCCAAGGCTTGCTCGAGGGCGCGCCTGACGACGGCGCGCACGAGGTCGCGCCGGTATTCCGCAGTGGTCTGCGCGTCCTCGAGGGGGTTGATCGACGCCGCGGCAGCATCGGCGGCAGCGCGGAAAACAGCATCGGACGGCACCTTGCCGGCGAGTTCCGCCTCGGCCTCTTCCAGACGCCTCGGATTATCCTCGGCACCGCCGATCCCGATGCGCGGGTCGGCGATGACACCGTCACGCAGACGGAATGTCACGAGGCTCATGCCAAGCGCGAAATCGCCGGCGCGGCGGTTGAATTCATAAAATCCGAAGCGCTCGTCGGCATCGAGCAGCGGCAGACGCACTTCGACCAACATCTCGTCGGGATCGAGAACCGTGGCCATGGGGCCGGCGAAGTACTCGCGAACGGAAATCTCGCGAGTCTGTTCCTTGCTCCTGGCCACTATTGTGGCATCGAGCGTGGCCGAGACCAGACACCATTCCGATGATGGATCGGCATGGGCCAGGCTGCCGCAGAAGGTGCCGCGCATGCGGATCGGATAATGTGCGATATGGTGGGATACTTGCGTCATGAGGGGACCTAGAGGACCGGGAGCGACCGGGTCATGGAACCGTCCGTGGCGTGCCAGCGCGCCGACGACAAAGGCGCCGTTTTCAACGCCTGCACGACTGAGTTCGTCTATACGGTTTATGTCCACCAGATGAGTCGGATAGGCCACGCGCAAAGCCATCATCGGTATGAGGCTTTGTCCGCCCGCAAGGATACGGCCGCCGTCATCGGCAACGTCAGCCAGGATTGCCAGAGCCTCGTCAACGGAGGTCGGACGGTGATATGTGAAAGGTGCGGATTTCATTCGGTGGTGTCCTGATCTATATCGTCTGTACAAAGGGTTGCAGGCAACAGCGTTTGCCAATGTTGCCAGCATCGTGCTATGGGATCGGCGCGCAGTTGGCCGGCGAGAGCCCGCTCCTTCTGGCTTAGCGGATCGATCGGGCCGAGTACCCTGGCGCGCAGCTGGTAATCGGCATCGTTGCATGAATGCACGCAACGAAATACCAGTTCGCGCAAATCGCGCCCAACCACTGTCGCGCCATGCCGGCGCATGAGCACCATCCAGTCCTGGCCCGGCGCGCGCAAGCGAGGCTCCTTCGTCACGCGTGAGGACCAGCAGCTTGGTGTCGCCGAATTCCGTCCGGCTGTCCCAGAACGGCACATGCGCGCCCATCGCCGCCCCGGTCTGAGATATGGGTTCGAGCGGTGCGCCCGCCACAGGCAGCAGGAATCGATTCGGTGCATCGGGATGCCGTACGCTTACATGGCCAAACGCCTCCAGGGCTCCCTGGCGTATCAGGATACGGATGCGCCAGAACCAATTCACGCCGCAGGCCAGCAAGTTCGTCAGACATTGGCGGTCCCTTTATGCTTGGCGATAATCTGCTGCGCATGTGAACGCCAGGCTGCGGCTTCATGCTCCGCAGCCGGTGCGGTGCCGGCCTTGCGTATCAATGCATGCAGCGTCATCGGAGTAAGCGGCGCCCGGTCTATGCGAACCCCAAGTGGGGCCAGCGCGTCCTCGATTGCGGAAGCGATCGCGGCGGCCGTCGGGATAACGCCGGACTCGCCGACGCCCTTGACACCAAGAGCGTTAAGCGGCGAATGAGATTCCTCATGCAGGATCTCGATCGGCGGCATTTCGGCCGCGCTCACCAGAAGATAATCCGCGAACGTGGTCGTGATCGGCTGTGCATTGGCGTCGAAACCCATCCATTCGAACAGCGCATTGCCGACGCCGTGGGCAATGCCACCGACGATCTGGCCGTCGACGATCATCGGGTTGATCATTCGGCCGCAATCGTGGGCCAAGGTAAACCGACGAACCGCGACGCCGCCGGTCTCGATATCGACCTCGACTTCGGCCACAGCCGAGCCGTTGGAAAAACTCATGCTATCGATCACGACATGTTCGGTAGCTTCCAGTCCGGGGCCGGCGTTCCCAGGCAGTACGAAGCCCGGCAGGCCGGCGGCCGCGCGAGCAACATCGGCTAGGCGAAGCCTGACGTCTGCACCGCTTTTTGAGATGATAGATACGCCTGCGATGTCGAGGTCGCTCTCTGCAATCTTCAGCATATCGCTCGCCACCTTCAAAACCTTGGCTCTGACCTTTTCCGCGGCCGCATGCGCCGACGCTCCGGCGGTGACTGTCTGGCGGCTGTTAAAGCCACCGAAACCCAGCGTGATCGCGGCAGTGTCGCCGGTGGTAACCTCGATCCTCGACATGTCCTTGCCGAGCTGTTCTGCAACGATTTGCGCCAGCATCGTCTTCGTGCTCTGCCCCATCGCCGTGGCGCCGGAGTAAACCAGGATCTTTCCGGATAGACTGACACGAACCGTTACCGATTCGAACGGGCCGCGCCCGGTTCCCTCGACGTAATTGGCAAGACCCAGTCCGATATAACGCCCTTCGGCCCGCGCCGCTTCCTGGCGCGCGCGAAAACCATCCCAGCCGGCATGCGCCAATGCCGACTCCTGTGTCGCCGGGTAGTCGCCGCTGTCAAGGACGATGTCCATCCCGCCGCGTAGTTTCATGGGTTTGCGACACGGCATCTGATCCTTTGTCACCAGATTGCGCCGGCGTACCTCGGCGCGGTCCAGCGATAATTCACGCGCAACACGGTCCAGCAGGCGTTCCATTACGAACACAGCTTGCGGCTGGCCGGCGCCGCGCACTGGCGTGACGGGCACCTTGTTGGTCAGCGCACAGCTGATGTCCATCCGGTACGCCGGGACGTTGTAAGGCAGAGGAAGCGTAATGCCGGAGCCGTAAGGCACATTCACGCCGCGCGCCGTGTAAGCGCCATGATCGTGCAATAGCGCGCCTCGAATTCCCAGAATGCGCGCATCCTGGTCGACCGCAATCTCGACATCCCAATACTGATCCCGCTCCTGCGTGGTCGCCACAAAATGCTCGCGCCGATCCTCGACCCATTTCACCGGCCGCCGCATCAGGATGGCGGACAGAGCGATGACTATTTCTTCCGGATAGAAGACAAGTTTGGGGCCGAAACCGCCTCCAAGGTCGGGCGTCACCACCCGCACGCGGTCGTCCTCGCGACCGAGAAGATCGCACAGCAGCCGCCTGGCTACATGCGGCGATTGGGTCGAACTCCACACTGTCAGGCGGTCCTCGACCTCGTTATAGTGGGCCGCTACTCCGCGGCCTTCGAGGGAATGAGAGCCGCCGCGGTGAACCCACAGCGATTCGCGAAATACATGAGGGGCCGAACTGAAGGCGGCATCTACGTCGCCGTATGCAAAGTCGAATGCGGCGACCAGATTGTGCGGCTGATCCCGATGGACCCGGGATGCGTCCGCGGCCAATGCATCCCGGCAATCTGCGGCGACAGGCAGCGGGTCATAGTCGATATTCACGAGTTCCGCGGCGTCTTCAGCGATGTAACGAGACTGCGCAATCACCACTGCGACCGGCTCGCCGACATGCACTACTTCATGGCGCGCCAACACAGGCCGGTTGACATCGAGCAGATAGGCCTTGGTCGGCAGTCCCACGACCAGCCTGTCGCCCGTCAGGTGGGGCCTGAGATCATCTAGCGTCAGTACCGCCACTACGCCCGGTACCTCCAGCGCCGCACTGGTGTCGATGGCGCCGATCGCGGCGTGAGCATAAGGGCTGCGCACGAAAGCCGCTGCCAGGGTGTCGGGAAAGCGCAGATCGTCCAGGAACCTGCCTTTTCCGCGCACCAGCGGATCGTCTTCCAGCCGGCGCGTCGATGCGCCGACAATGCGGTTTTCATGAATCACTTCATTCTTCATGTCCGGCTCCCCTCAGGATGCACGCCGTCGGCATGCGATGCCAAAACCTGCTTGAGGCGCTGAGGCGTCATCGGAAGGCGGGTTACGGCACCGGGGATACCAAGAGCATCGTCGATTGCGGCGGCGATTGCCGCACCGACTGCGGTGACGCCGCCCTCGCCGGCTCCCTTGATGCCAAGCGGATTGAGCGGACTGGGCGCATCCTCGGTAATCAGCACCTCGACCTGCGGCATTTCCTTGGCCGTAGGCATCAGGTAGTCAGCGAAGGTGAGAGAAAGCGGCTGGCCTTGCGAGTCATACAGGAATTCCTCGAGAAGCGCGCCGCCCATGCCTTGCGCCAGGCCGCCGACGATCTGGCCCTCGACCAGCATCGGATTGATGGCACGTCCTACATCATAGGCAACCAGATAACGTTCGACCGCTGTACCGCCGGTCTCGCGGTCAACGCGTACAAGGGCGATGTGCACACCATACGGATAGTTCATGTGTTCGCTGTGGAACCAGCCTTCGGCCGTCAATCCTGGCTCGCGACTGCCGCGCAACGGTGAAGCCGGAGCGAGATTCCTGGCGATGTCTCCCAGTGAAACATTCACTCCTGAGGATCCGTCCGCGTGTACCACGTAGCCATCTACAACGTCGAGGGCGGTTTGCGGAAGGTTCAGCATTTCGGCGGCGACGTCGAGTGCCTTGTCCCGCAGCTTTACGGCAGCCAGACGCGTCGCTTCGCCGGTCATGACCGTGACGCGCGACGCATGCGCGCCGAAGCCGTAGGCAATGCGATTGGTCTGGCCGTGGATAACCCGGATGTTTCGGTAATCAACGCCGAGGGTTTCCGCACAAATCTGTGCAATCACGGTCTCCATGCCCTGGCCGATCGACGCGGCGCCGGTCACGACTTCGACTCGGCCGCTTGTATCGACGTTGATCTTTACACCGTCATAGGGGCCCAAACCGCTTTTCTCGACGAACATCCCGAGGCCGACACCGACCATCTCGCCCGCGGCCCGCC
>JAQGLW010000152.1 GCA_028292665.1 Herminiimonas sp. | reverse complement strand
CGCCGGCCGCCGCTGCACTGCGTTGCAATCTTCCGGCCAACGCCATCTGGCCGGAAGACATCATTGATATACAGCAGATTCAGCGTTCAGTTGCCGGCTTGAGCGCAACAGTGCGGATACATCGAGGATCAACGAGACGCCGCCATCGCCCAGTATCGTCGCGCCGGAAATGCCCGCGACCTTGCGATAATTCGATTCCAGGTTTTTCACGACCACCTGCTGCTGCCCGACCAGTTCATCGACGAACAGCGCGGCTTTTTTCCCGTTGACTTCAAGAATGACACTGATGCCTTCCGATGGATCGGTGAAGCGCGGTTCGATGCCGAACATCTGGTACAGCGATATCAACGGCAGATATTCTCCGCGCACCTTCACCACGCGTCCCTGGTCGGCGATATCCTTGATGTCCGCGCGCGCCGGCTGCAACGATTCGACAACATAACCGAGCGGCAGGATATATATTTCATCGCCGACCTTGATCGACATGCCGTCCAGAATCGCCAGCGTCAGCGGCAACGATATCGAAATCGTGGTGCCGAAGCCCTTGGCCGATTGAATCTCCACGATGCCGCCCATCGCCGTGATGTTGCGCTTGACGACATCCATGCCGACGCCGCGGCCGGAAATGTCCGTCACCGTTTCCGCAGTCGAAAAACCGGGCGCGAAAATAAGTTGCCAGACCTCGGCGTCCGGCATGTTGTCCGAAACAGGCAAGTCGTTCTGTCTGGCCTTGGCAAGAATTCTCTCCCTGCTCAGTCCGCCGCCGTCGTCGCTGACCTCGATCACGATATTGCCGCCCTGATGCGCCGCCGAAAGCGAAAGCCTGCCGGTTTCGTTCTTGCCGGCCGCGGCACGCGCCTCGGGCGTTTCGATGCCGTGATCGATGCTGTTGCGGACCAGATGGGTCAACGGATCGATGATGCGTTCGATCAGGCCCTTGTCCAGTTCGGTCGCGGCGCCGTGCGTGACGAAGTCCACTTTCTTGCCGAGCTTGGTCGCCAGATCGCGCACCATGCGCGGAAAGCGCGAGAAGACATATTCCATCGGCATCATGCGAATCGACATGACCGCCTCCTGCAAATCGCGCGTATTGCGGGTCAACTGGCTGACGCTTTTGAGCAGGTTCTCATGCAGCATCGGGTCGAGTACGCCGGTACGCTGTTCGATCATTGCCTGCGTAATCACCAGTTCGCCGACCAGGTTGATCAGTTGATCGACTTTTTCGATGCTGACGCGGATTGACGAAGATTCCTGGTTGCCGGTGGCCTTGTCCGCATGCGGCCTGGCGCCCGCCTTCGTGTCAGCGGATTCCGGTTTGCCGGATGCTTCGGAATCGTTGCCGGCATGAAGCGCAACCGGGAGTACGATCGGATCGAACAATCCGTACGTCGCCTGCTCCGGCGCAGCGGAGCCGGCCTCGGCGCCGGACGAATCGAGCGCCGGCAGCTCGCTGATCTTCATATCATCCGGATCCAGCACAAACGAGCAAAGCGCAAGGATATCGTCCATGCTTTCGGTGGTGGCGAGAATCAGGACATGGCGGCCATCGCCGAGCACTTCCGTATCGATCGTGCCCAGCAAACCCAATTCCGTTTGCAGCGCGTCCACATCCCGCTGCGATGCTTCCGGCAATTCAATCCGGAAACGGCGGGTGGCGGCTGCAACCTGCGGTGCTGCGGACCGGCTGCTGCCGGCCGCGGCAAACGCCTCCGCGGGGAATCCGTGCAGATCAGAATCCTGCGACAGGGACTGGAGCCTGATGCGGACATCGTTGACCGCTTCCTGATCCACCGGCGCGCCATTACGGTGACCGTCGAGCTGCATCTTGAGTATGTCCTTGGCGGCGAAAAAAGCATCGATGTGTTCGGCGGTCAGTGCCATCTCGCCTTTGCGGATTCTATCGAGAAGCGATTCCAGTATGTGCGTCACTTCGGTCATGTCGGTCAGGCCGAAGGTCGCCGCGCCGCCCTTGATCGAATGCGCCGCGCGGAATATCGCATTGATGTCCTCCATGTCGGGAGCGGCCGGATCGACGGCAAGAAGCAACCTCTCCTTTTCAGCGAGAAGTTCTTCCGTTTCATCGAAAAACACCAGAAAGAACTGGCTCATGTCAATTGTCATCACAACTCTCCTGCTATCTGCTCTTGCTTGATTGGCGGCCGCATGCGACAGCGTGCTAGCCGATCACTTTTTTCACTACGTCAGTCAGACTTTGCGGATCGAACGGCTTGATCAGCCATCCGCTGGCGCCCGCCGCGCGGCCCTTGGCCCGCATTTCATCGCTCGCTTCGGTGGTCAGCATCAGAATCGGCACGCGTTCGTAACTCGATATGCGGCGCAGCGACCGAATCAGCGTCAAGCCATCCATTCTGGGCATGTTCTGGTCGGTCAATACCAGGTCGAATGCATGCTCCTTCGCCTTGGCCAGGCCGTCGTCGCCATCGACCGCCTCGACCGTCTGATATCCAGCCGCCTTCAGTGTGAACACAACCATTCTTCGCAGTGATTCCGAGTCGTCCACCGTCAGTATCGTTTTTGTCATCGTCGCTCCCGCTGTTCTGTTTCTTCGCTATGCCGATTGTTTACCGCTCATTACATTAAAACAATTCGATATCCCCGCTTTCCATGTGCTTCTGGTCTACCGGCTTCCACAGCACGCCATCGAGTTCCGTGTTCTGCGCCGCAAGCAATGCGTTGATGCCGTTCAGCAATCCAACCATTTCTTCACTGCCGCTTTCCGGATGCATTGCAGACCCGCCGCAACCGAGAGCGGCGAGCATTTCCCGCAAGCCGCCGATCCGCTTCAGAGAATGTCCGATCAACTGGCTGGTAAGGTCTTGAAACTGCAAGCCGGTAATCGCCGCGTTGACGTGCCGGCCTGTTTCATCGGACAACGCGTGCAGGGATGCCGTGTTGTCCGCCGCAAGCACGCCTTGAGAAATCAGCAGGCCGATCATTTCCTGTTGCGTGCGAACCGTTTCATGGATCGCCATGAAACTTGCGCCGAGCTTCGCGATTGCCTCATCCAGCAGGAAGCCGGTCTGCGCCAGATCGGCTTCGATTTCCGCAAGATGCTGAAGCCCCTGATCCGACATCCCGGAAAGCAGCCGCTTTATCTGTAACGCCAACGGATTTTCTGTTTCCATGCGAAATTTCCTGTCGCCGTGCGAACCCATTCACCAGTGCCTACGGAGAAAGCCGCTCATTTGCCGGCCATCCCGCCCAGATTCCCTTCGATCTCTCCCTGCTTCGATACCTCGATCATCCCGCCATCCTTGGCGGCGGATTCCTCGGCCTTCTTGTTCATCACGATGATGCTGATGCGCCGGTTGATCGGGTTCTGCGGATTCTGCCGGTCCATCAGCACCGCCGAAGAAAGTCCCACGACGCGCACTATCTTGGTCTCCTCCATTCCGCCGGTGATCAATTCGCGGCGCGAGGCATTGGCCCGGTCCGCCGACAGCTCCCAGTTGCTATAGCCCTTGTCTCCGTTCGAATAAGGTGTCGAGTCGGTGTGCCCCGACAGGCTGATCTTGTTGGGAACGTCGTTCAGCACACGGCCGATCTCATGCAGCAACTCCTTGGTATAAGGCTGGAGCTCCGCCTTGGCGCTGGCGAACATCGGCCGGTTTTGTTCGTCGACGATTTGAATGCGCAAGCCTTCCGTGGTGATGTCCAGCAGCAGCTGCTTTTTGAAAGGCATTAATACCGGACTGGCTTCGATGTCCGCCTCGATCCGCTTTTTCAGCGCGATCAGGCGGGTCGCTTCGGTATGTTCCAGCTCGGCTTGCGCGGCCTTGAGATCGTAGACTTTTTTCTGGGGAATAGTCTCCCCCTTCTTGACTTGGCCGGCTTGCCTGGTCAGATCCTTGCCGCCGCCCTGAATGACGCTTGAGCTGTCGCCGCTGCCGGAGCCACCCGGCATCGTGACCTTGAGCGGCGTCCTGAAATATTCGGCAATGCCCTGGAGGTCGCCCTTGGTGGTGGAACCCACCAGCCACATCAGCAGGAAGAATGCCATCATTGCGGTCACGAAGTCGGCATAAGCGATCTTCCATGCGCCGCTGTGATGCACGCTCACGGATTTCTTGATGCGCTTGACGATTATCGGACGCAGTCCTTCATCGGCCATGATTTTCCCCGTTGATATGCCTGGTCACTTGGATTTCGACTGCCTTATGTGCTCTTCCAGCTCATTGAAAGAAGGACGCTCGGTCGAGAACAGCACCTTTCTTCCGAACTCGATCGCAAGCGCAGGCGCGTATCCGTTCAGGCTTGCCAGCAGCGTCACCTTCACGCACTGGAATATCTTTGTCGATTCATGAAGCTTCTGTTCGAGCAGACCCGACAGCGGGCCGACAAAACCGTAGGCAAGCAGAATCCCGAGAAACGTTCCCACCAGCGCGTGGGCAATCAGGATTCCCAATTCGGCCGGCGGCAGGCCGACCGATTCCATCGTATGGACCACGCCCATCACCGCCGCGACGATGCCGAATGCAGGCATGGCATCGCCCATCTTTGCAATGCAGTGGACCGGCACTTCACCTTCGTGGTGGTGAGTTTCGATTTCGTTGTCCATCAGGCTCTCGATCTGAAATGCATCCATGTTTCCCGATACCATCAACCGCAGATAATCGGTGATGAATTCGATAATGTGATCATCGGACAAAATGCCCGGATACTTGCTGAAGATCGGGCTTTCGCCCGGCGCATCGATGTCGCTTTCGATCGACATCAATCCTTCCTTGCGCACCTTGCCGAGTATTTCGGAAAGCAGTGCCATCAATTCCAGATACAAGGTTTTCGTATATTTGGAGCCTTTCAGCACGCCGCGCAGCGCCTTGAGCGTCGCCCTGATCGCCTTTCCATTGTTGCCGACCAAAAATGCGCCTACGGCAGCGCCGCCGATCATCAGAAATTCGATCGGCTGCATCAACGCAGCCAGATGCCCGCCCGCGAGCGCAAAGCCGCCGAAGACCGAAGCCAGGACGACGACATATCCAAAAATGACTAACACGTATCAAACTCCGGTCACAAGACAGACCATGGCTGCGGATTCGCCGTTTGCCATTTACCGTATCAGGGTAACTATTCATCGATTTGCGCAAACGGCTGAACAACAACCGTAAAGCGGCTCTGATTCAGATAACGGCGCTGATGGCGAAAACTTGAGACGCAATTTTGGATGAGCCGGCCAACCGGCGTCTGCAACAAGCCGGATGTCGTGCCGGGACGGCGATGGACTACGCCGCTCGAGAAATGGCGTGCCTGTCATCCGTCCGACGGGGGAGGGGAATTCATGTTCCGTCCATGCAGGACGGGACTGTCCGGTTCAGGCCGGCTGACGATATGCGGCGCGACGCCGGGAATGGCGCGATCAGGCTGCTATAGACGCGGCCGCGACTTCTTTGGCTTTCTTGGTCTTTCCGGCACGGGACGGCATATGGCACAGACCGCAGATATAACCGTCATGCAGGTCGAAGCTGTGCGCGACGAAGTGCCCGCCGCATTCGCTGCAACAGGCAGTCGTCAGCATCTTGCTCTCGAAAAAACGCACCAGCGTCCAGGCCCGCGTCAGCGAAAGAAGCGGCTCTTCACCTTCGGCCGGCGGCATCTGTTCGAGATAAAGCTGATATGCCTTGACGACGGCTTCTATCCCGGACACCTGCGCATGCTCGATCAGATAGCGATGGATGTTGATGAATAGCGAGGAATGAATGTTCGGCTGCCAGGTGATGAACCAGTCCGTCGAAAACGGAAGCATGCCTTTGGGCGGAGAAACACCCTTGAGTTCCTTGTACAGTTTCAGCAGGCGTTCGCGCGACAGCGAGGTTTCCAGCTCAAGAAGCTGGAGGCGCGCGCCAAGGTGGATGAGTTCAATCGCGAGCCGGATTTCCCTGGCTTCCGATACCAAGCTTTTGTTTGCCATTTTTAGTCCGTGAGTGTCGAACGTTATCCAGAAAGGATAAATAAAGCCTGTTAATTGATTTGTTCGACCGGCTGACGCGCCATGAGGATGGCAGCATGCGATTGGGCCAGCGCGCCATTCTTGTTGTAATTGGTCAGCATGCCGAGAATGGCATCGTCTTCAAAACGGAAGCGGGCCAGCATCATGTTGGCGCCGGCGAGTTTCAGGAGTTGCGGGTTGCTCAGCTTTTCCAGCAGGTCGGCAATTTCCGGACCGATGCCAAGACGAAAAATGGCGGCAGCCTTGTCTGAACGAATCATCTGTTGCGCAAGCATCAGGTAACCCAGATTGGCATCGCGAATTTCAGCCATCATTTCGTTCGTATTCAAATTGTTCTCCCTATCCGTTTAATACCGGCTTGCGGTTCGCTTTGCCGATGAGAAGCAGTGTGAGTGCAAGATCGAAACGAAGAAATAGGGCGTGATCTGTAAATTTCGTAAGAGAATGCAGGGCACATTTGTAGGCTTTCATCCTACAAATGCCAAATGCAAACCTCCCCGCACCGGTAAAACGGAGCAGGGATAAGTCGGAGAAACCGCGGCTGAACCGCCGGCGAATAGGAGCGACAGATGCCGGATCCGTATCTACAAATTACAGCCTTTCTGACAAGTTTTCATTTGAATCCATCCAATCGGTGGTGATCGCGTCTACCTCATTAACGGATGAATCTGTTCGAACTTTATAGATATGGCAAAAAAAATTCCAAATAGTTTCATTTAGTAACAAATTAAAGCCAAAGTCCTGAAGTAAGGATGATTTCGCCTTCTTATTGAAAGCTCGCTTGCCTGCCATCGCTCCGATAATGCCCTCTAGAATATTCCGGCCCATGTCTTCAAACCGATTCGCCGGAACCGCACATCATGCAGGAGCTCAGGATGGAAACGAATCAGGCCGCTTTCAAGAATCTCTCTCTGCGGGTCGCCTACTCGCAGGACACGGATCTGGCGGAAGACAGCAAGATACCGCAACAGGAAACGGCGAAAGAACCGGCCGGGATCGATCTTAAAGCGATTCGCGACGCGATCGGCCGGGTCGAAGCCGAAGCCAAAGCCACGGTCGCCGCCGAAAGCCGCGCACGCGCCGAAGCGCGCGCCCGCGCCCTCGCCGAAGACAGGGCCAGGATCGATTCCGCCGCAAGCGCGGAAGCGCACCAGAGCGCGAAAGCGGCCGAAGAAGCAATTGCCGCCAGCCGCCTCCGCCTCGAAGCGGAACGCCAGGCGCGTGCCGCCAGCGAAGCGCGGACCGCAGCCGTCAACAAGGAAATCGCGGAATTGCGCGCCCGCACCGAAGCCGAAGTGCAGGCCGAACTGGCCGCATCCGCGCGCGTCAAGGCCGAACGGGAAGCCCGCGGGCGCGCGGTCGAACAGATCGCCGCAGAATCCGAATTGGCCGCCAGCGCCAGCACGGCAGCGAAAAAACTCGCGCAGGAAGCCGAAGTCTCACGCCGCCTGACTGCCGAACGCAACGTTGCCGTGCATAGTGCGCAGCTGGAAGCGGAAGCCCGTGCCCGGGTCGACGCGCGCATTGCCGAACTGGCTCGCGAATGCGAGCGCCGCGAGCACAGCGCGCGCCATACCGCGGAAATGCTGGCCGGCGCACGCAGCGAAGCGCTCGATCTGGCGATTCAGCGCGAACAGGCCGAAACTTTGGCCCTGGCTTCGGTCCTCAACCGCGCGCCCGCCGAAGTGCGCGCACGCGAAGAAGCGCGCGCGCGCGCCGCCACCGAACAGGAACAGGAAACGACCGCCAGAGCGCGCGCCGAGTCCGAACAGCGTGCGCTGGAATCGCTGCAGTTGCGGCTGCGGGCCGAACTCGAATTGCACGATGCCGCCCTGCGCCGCGAGCACGCCGAAGGCGTCGCGCTGGCATCAGCGCAGGCGCGCCGGGATGCGGAAGAACGGATTCAGGCCGCCACCGAAGCGCGAGTCCAGGTCGAACGCCAGTTGCAAACGGCAGCGGTCGCGCGCGTCGAAGCGGAACATCAGGCCGATGCCCAGGCGCGTGCCCGCCTCGTGGTCGAGGCACAAGCGTTTGAAGAAGCGCGCCGGCGCAGCGCGGCCGAACAGCAGGCAACCGCTGCCGCGCAGGCACGCAGCAAAGAGGAGCAGCGTGCCGCCGAACTCGCCGTCAAGCGCACCGAACTGGAACGTGCCGCAACCGAAATGGCAGCCGCCCGCAACGCCGCTGAACAGCAAACGCTGTCGGCCGCAACGGAATTCGCCGAGCTGCAGCATCGCGCCGCCGAGGCAGCATCGCTCAAGGCGCGCGAGGCGCTGGAGCTGGCCCGCGCCGAACGCGAACATGTGCTGGCGGAAAATCGTGCGCTCACGGCCTTGCAGGAAAAGCGCCAGGCGCAGCAGGATGCCGCAATCGAAGCGGATGCGCGCGCGGATGCGGACAAACAGCATGCCGCTCTGCTGCGCATGCAGGAGCAGGCCGAGCAATCCGCACGCGTTGCGCAGGAAAACGAAGCCGCAGCCGTTCAATTGGCGCTCGCCAAAACCAGGGCGCAAGCGGAACTGAAAAGCCAGGCCGCGCAGGCTGCAATCGCAAAAGCGCACAAAGCGGTTGAACTGGAACGGGTCGCTAAAAAGCGCGTCGAGTCAGAGCAGCAGGCGCTGGAAATCATGCAGAACAAAGTGCAGGCAGAACGCCGGCACGCCGAAACCGCCGAGCAGGCGCTGAAGACAAACCAGGAAAAATTGGCCGCCGCCGAAGCTGCGCAAGTCGAAACGGAATCCAGGCTGCGCACCGATCAGGAACAGATTGATTTACTGCACGCCCAGGAGCAGGCCGAACGCGCACTGCGCATCGCGCGCGAAGCGGAAGCCGCCGCCGCCAGGCATACGCTGGCCCAAATGGAGACAAGGACCGAACTGCAGCGCCAGGCCGCGCAGACAGCTCTGAACGCAGCGCGGGACAGCGTCGCGCTTACGCAGGCCGAACGCGCGCGCGCGGAAGCGCAGCAACAGGCGCTGAAAGCATTGCAGGATAAGCTGCGCGCGGAGCAAGCTGCCTGCGCCGCAGCCGAAGCGCGCACCCGCGCCGAAGAACAGCAGGCCGAACTGATGCGCGCACGCGAGCAGTCGGATCAGGAAGCCAGGCTGGCCGTCGAAGCAACGATTGCCGCCGAACAGCAGCGCGCGGAAAAAGCTGCCGAACAGGCGGAATCGCAACGCCAGGCGGCCGATGCCGCCGAACGCAAGGCCGCCGCACAGTGCGAAGCTGCAGCAACGGCGCAAGCCAAAGCCGATGCGGAGGCAGAACTGGCGCGCATGGAGCATGAACGGGCCGCCGTCGAGCAGCAGGCTCTTGAGTGCATGCAGGAAAAACAGCGCCTCGAACGACAGCGCAATGCAGCCGAGCAGGCAGCGCTGGAGGCGGCACTGGAGCAATGCGCTTCCGAGCAGGCCGCCTGCGCCGAGGCAGAGGCTCGCACAGCCGTCGAGCAGGAAAAAGCAGCCCTGTCGCGCGCACGCGAACAAGCCGAACGCGATCTGCGCCAGGCCAGCGAAGAACAGCATCAAATCACCCTGCAACTGCATTCGATGGTAGTCGAACAGGCGGAAGCCCAATGCATCTCACTGGCACTGGCCCAAATCGAAAAAGAACGCGCCGACGCCGAACAGCAAACCTTGCAGGCGATGCAGGAAAAACTGCGCGACGAAGAACTGGCGCAGCAGCAAGCGGTGCAATGCGCCGCCGCGGCACGCCAGGCAGCCGAACTGGCCAGCCGGCGCCTGGCTGCGCAAACGGAAGCAACTGCCGCCCAGGAAGCACGGCTTGCGGCCGAGCAGCGCGCGATCGAAGCCGCCCAACAGCAGGCTCGGGACGAAGCCCGTGCCGCCGAACAGGCCGATACCGCACGCGTCGAACTCGCACGCGAACAGGCAGAAGCCGAAGCGCTTGCGCGCGAATTGCTGGCCCGCATCAGCCAGCAGGGTGCGCAACTCGACGAGTGGCACAATCGCGCGGCTGCAATACTTTCTGCAGCGCCCGTATCTGTCGTTGCAAAAAAACCGGCGTCACTGCGTTCGCGCAGCGTCGCATTGGCCGGCATCGCGCTGGTGGCGGGAGCCGCGGCATGGAATCTGCAGGGTCGACCGGACCGGCTCGGATCGGCCGCTGCTTCATTGCATCAATCTGCGCGGCCGGCCGCTGCAGCGCCGTTGCCGATCGCTTCGGTATCCGGCCCCGCGCCGGCAGCGCGATTGACGATGTCCTATGAACTCGGGACATTGCCTTCCACGCCATCCGGTTTGAATGAAATCGCGCAGTCGGACGATTCAGAATCCGCAAAAGAATAGGATGCAAACCGGATCATCAATGGATTTTGCACGCATCGCAGGATTGAAAATCCTTGTATCGGCAGTCCCATTGCGTCACGAAGCCATCACCGATACCGGCGGCGCAACAACAGATACGCCGCCGGAACCACGAACATCGACAGCAACGGCGCAGTGATCATCCCTCCCACCATCGGCGCGGCGATGCGCTGCATGACCTCGGAACCGGTTCCCGCGCCGATCATGATCGGCACCAGACCCGCGATGATGACGGATACCGTCATTGCCTTGGGTCGTACGCGCAAGACGGCGCCTTCGCGAATGGCATCGAGCAAATCGGCTTCGGTCGTTGTTCCTGAAGCGATTCGAGCCGCCCATGCATTCTTCAAATACAGCAGCATGATCACACCGAATTCAGCCGCCACGCCGGCGAGTGCAATGAAGCCGACGCCGCTGGCGACCGACAGATCGTGTCCGAGCAGCCATAGAAGCCAGATCCCGCCGGCCAGAGCGAACGGCAACGTCGCCATGATCAGGGCCGCCTCATCGAGACGCTTGAACGTCATGAACAGCAGCACAAAAATAATGAGCACCACCACCGGTACGACGATTTTCAATTTCGCCTGAGCCCGCTCCAGATATTCAAACTGTCCGGACCAGGAAACCGAATAACCGGGCGGCAGCTTCACTTCCCCGGCCACCGCCTGTTGCATTTCACGCACGGCGGAATTCAGATCGCGTCCGCGGATATCGACATATACCCATCCGGACAGGCGTGCGTTTTCGCTTTTCAACATCGG
>JAQGLW010000124.1 GCA_028292665.1 Herminiimonas sp. | reverse complement strand
ACTGTCAGGAATACCAAGCAATGTACAGGTAATTGCACTGGGACAGGCAACGACAAGTCATTGCCAGCACACACGCCAGTCTGGTTCAGCCCAGTCGCAACCAGTCGACAGTTTCAATTGCATAAGGAGCAAACAGGAAGTCGCGGATGCCGACGATCTGATCACTCTGCCATTCGAGCAAAACAAAATGCGCGGGCTTTTCCATGGGGCCGGCATTGTCGAACACCAGCATCGCCGGCTTCCCCTCGACCGCTCCGAAGGCGAAACGCCACTTCGGCTCCTCGGCATATCGCGTGAAATAGCGGCCGATGCTGTCGCGGCCCTCGAGTTTGAGCCTGTTCACCAGTTCGAGTTTCACGTCCTCAGCAAGCAGAGCACGGATCGCATCGAAGTCGCCAGTCTGGAACAGGTTGACATAGGTCGTTATTTTTTGTCGGTCGGCGTTTGATATGAGCGGCAGCCGCGTATCATCAGGTCGCTTGGCCAGTTGCCGCAGCGCCGTGCGTCCGCGCTGGAGCGCCGATTTGGCGGCCGCCGGCGTGCAGTCGGCGACCGTTGCGATCTCTTCGACTGTGTGGCCCAGTACGTCCTTGAGGATCACTGCGCAGCGCTGAAGTTCGGGCAGTTGCAGGAAGGTTTGAAATCCGACCAAGACGATGTCGGCTTCGGGCATCGTTGCGACTTCCATATCTTCGGTGAGCGGAACGACGTTGTTTCGGGAGCGTCGACGCAGGAAATCCAGGCTCGTATTGTGGGCGATGCGAAGCAGCCAACCGCCGAGATTTTCCACCACCGCGCCTTCAGCCCGCGCATGCAAAGCCTTGATCAACGTGTCCTGCAGCACGTCCTCCCCGTCCACGGCCGAGCCGGTCATGCGCGCGCAATAGCGGTGAAGCCTTGGCCTGAGCTCCCGCAGGCGATCCTCAAATTCCTCCGGGTTCATGTATCGAGCTCCAACGGTGCATTCCGGACGATCAGCCCGTAGGCTACACCGGAATGATAGCTTGGGTTCGAGAACCCTTGTAAATCCATTCTGGTCATAGTTAGGCCCTCACCGTTCGTCACTGAAGACCGCCTCGCCCAGGATTGAGTCGAAGCTGGCCAGTTCGAGGATTCGCGGGAAATATGCCTTCATCCGCGGATCGGTCCGCATCGCCTCGATAGCGTCGGGCGTCTCCCATTCAGAGTAGATGATGACGCTGGCACCATCTTTGGCAGCGATTAACCGGCTCGCCCTCCAACCGCCGAGCGTTCTGACTACAGTTTCGATGTTTTGCTTCAAGAGCGCAATCAGCGCTGCCTGTTTGCTCGGTTCGACCTTTAGCAAATTGATAAGAATAACGGGTTCGGTTGCCATGACGTGTCTCCCTTTCATATAGACACACTAAAGACGAACCGACACGGCCAAACGGATCGCGACGACGAAAATTTTTTATTTCTTGTTTTTAAGGTAGAGCGCCAAAAGCTGAAAGAAGCGTCCACGCTACCCGACATTCAGCGGTTCATGGTCTATCTGTTAATTTTCACGCGGATCTGGCTAGGTTTTTCATTGAACTTTGACCCGGCAATTTGCCGCACTGAGTATTAATGGGCCGGTGCTTCAGCTTCCCGCGTGTGGGTCATCAAAGGCCGAAAAAGGTGGGTCAAACCACGGTGCAAATCAACACCTGAACAGGTCATCGGCCCAATAGCCGAATCCGGCGCCTCATGAGTTGGCGCCTACCCGCAAAGATTTTGAATGCCAACAAACCGTAATGGACCGTAAAAAACAAAAAACCCGCGCCAGCACTAGGCTTGAGGCGGGTTCTTACACTTCTTTGGACTAATTTAGTGCGGTCGCAATGTTATCGTTCAGCCCTTCGCCAAATACACCTCCAGCTTGTCAAACGATCCGGTCCAGCCTTGCGTCATGCCGCCTTTTGCATTGATGAAGGTCTCGAGTTCTTCACGAGTCGTGGCGCCGTGCGGTTCCCAAGTTACGGTGACGCGCGTGCGGTTCGCGCCTTCCTCGGTCAAACTCACCGTCGTCAGCATGGTTGCCGGCCAAGTCGGCGCCATCGGGTGGCGGGAAATGTTCCCTTTCTCATCGCAGAACTGCTGGGTATAAAGCAGCCGGTGCGGCCGTTCGATTTCCAGATAGGCGGCTCTGCCATACATCTTCATGTCTCCACCCTGCATGCAATAGAAGGTGCTGCCACCGGGCTTGATCTCGGCCTTGATGAACTCCATCTGAAAGCCGGTGGGAGGAAGCCATTGCGAAAAGTGCTTTGGGTTGGTCCACATCTCGAACATCACGTCGATCGGCACATCGAAGGTGCGGTTGATCACGAAATTGTCCTTGCCAGAGGATTCCTTTTCCAGATACTCCGCAAGCCGGTCCCATGTGGCATTGCCTCCGACTTTCTTGATGAACTTGCGGGTTTCCTCGGCGGCTTCGGGCGTCGGTAATGCCATGCTCATGTCCATCCTGGTCTTGCCCCGAACTTCCGAGAACAGGACCGTGACGCGGAACATGGGAGGCCGGTCGTCATTGCCGCCGTGGTCGTACACCAGTTTTGCGTGTTCTTCGACTTCCAGATACTTTGTCTTGTTGGGGTAATCGACGCCATCGGGGCCGTGCATGGTGAAGGCCCAGGTGCCGCCCGGTTTCAGATCCTTGCTGTGCGTGGTGATCGAAAATCCGCGCGGTCCCCACCACTGGGCCACTTGTTCCGGATCGGTCCAGGCATCCCACACTGCTGCTACCGGCGCATTGTAGGTCCGGATGATCCGGATCTCGTTCGGGTTATTTTTTTCGGACATTTTTCTTTCCTTTCAGATTCTTTTTGTCAGTGATGGTTTTCAGGTAGACCTCAAGCCGGTCAAAGCTTTCTTCCCAAAACATCCGGTATTGCTCCATCCAGTCCGCTGCATCCTTCAATCCATCTCCGTTGAGCTTGCAGGGGCGCCACTGGGCTTGCCGCGTTTTGGTGATCAGACCGGCGCTCTCCAAAACCTTGATGTGCCGTGTGACCGCAGGCAGGGTCATGACTTTCAGGAAGGGTTCGGCCAGATCCGACACGTTGGCATCCCCTTGGGAAAGCCGGGCCAGCATGGCCCTCCGGGTGGGGTCCGCGAGCGCCGCAAACGTCTGGCTGAGATGATCTTGCATCTAATTTACTCGCTTGTTAATTAACGTATGTGTTAAATATAGAATGCGGCCGCGCCGTTGTCAAGCGCGAGAAGTTCTAGATGCACCCTGCTGTTGAATTTCACTCTAATTCAGCCTGCTTTTCCATCGAACTTTGACCCAAGCCCATCCTGTCGTAAGCATTTTCGAACAACGCTTTCGCTTCGCGCGAATGG
>JAQGLW010000105.1 GCA_028292665.1 Herminiimonas sp. | reverse complement strand
GATAGCCGGTCTCAACCTTCTTTCCGCAGGAGGATGCAATGACGATCACAAACAGCAGATCGGGAACAAACGTTCACGAAATTGCGGAAGGCATTTTCCGCATCAATACGCCTGCCGACATCGCGGGAGGTTTTTCATTCAATCAATATCTGATCGTGGACGACGCATCGCTATTGTTTCATACGGGATTGAAGAAATTGTTCCCTCTGGTGAGAGAAGCGGTCGAAAGCGTAATGCCGGTGAGCAAACTCGGATATATAGCTTTTTCCCATTTTGAAGCCGACGAATGCGGCTCATTGAACGAGTGGCTTGCATCCGCACCGGATTCGATTCCCGTATGCAGCCAGGTGGCGGCCATGGTATCCGTTAATGATATTGCAGATCGTCCCGCGCTTGCGCTTGCCGACGGCGAGACGCTTGCCTTGGGGCTGCATGAGATGAAGTGGATGGATGCGCCGCATCTTCCGCACGGTTGGGAAACCGGTTATCTGATGGAATACCGTACGAACACGTTATTGTGCGGCGACCTTTTCACGCAGGGAGGGGATGGAAAAATCCCGCTGACCGAAGCCGACATACTCGAGCCAAGTGAAGCATTCCGGCAAATGAACGATTATTTTTCACACTCCGCGAACGCCGCGGCATTGATCGATAAACTCGCCAATGAATCGCCGACGACCCTTGCATGCATGCACGGCAGCGCATGGAGCGGCAATGGAGCGGCATTGTTAAGGTCGCTCGGCGCGAGATTTGCGTCGGCATGACTTTGCACGACAGCGAAGATATGCATCGGGAGATCGGCTTTCACGGTGGCTTGTCTTCACCGATGCAACGAACGCATTCCGGTTTTCGCAGCCGGTGTCAACGCTGTGCCGGACAACGCTTTTGCCGAGGCTCGAGTCTCAGCGCGGCCCAATCGATTCGCGGTTCCTGTTCCATTGCGATACCCGGTTGCGGACGCGGCAACGATGATTCCAGCAGGTAGACGCACCATCGATCCGGGCCGTTCGCGATATTGACGGGACGCGCAGGCCGGGCACCGTCGCCCAGTTTCCGTTCCGTCTTGCCGTCGCTGATACTCCATTCGCCGTCGGCTAACCGCATCCGCCATTCTCCGACGACCCGGCTCGCGCGGCCGGCTGCCTGTTCTGCCAGCAGCCATGGTTTTTTCTCCGAATCGCGGGTCAGGCTCAACCGGTCGGTCGGCCCGGCCGGATGCATCTGCCGGGCGGCGTTGACGGTCTGCGCGGCAAAGCGCTGCGGCAGGAACGACGGCCAGGGCGTGATGATCAGCTTCCGTCCTTCCGGCAGCGCGATATTCAGCGTGCCTGCAACGACCGTCGGCGTGACGCCGCTTGCGGCGATCGGTTCGAATGCGCCGACGCCATCGATACGCATTGCGCCTGCGGAAGCCGTCAACGAGAAGGCAAGCACGCCGACGGCATGCGCCAATTTTTTGCCGATTTGCGATTTCATCGATTTCCCGCTTCACGATATGGGCCATGGGTTCTGCGGATCAGGTCATGCATTTCAGCCGGAAGCGGCGACTCCGCGATCTGCCTGCGGATGTGTCCGTTCCGTGGATTTGCGCGAAGCGAGGCGGAGAACGTATTGCCGGAGTTGTTTCCTGAAAGGCCGCGTGAAAACGCAAATTTCAGATTGGCCCATTCGTTATAGTCTTTCAGGATACCTTTCGCCGTGCCGTCCTGCGAATGGATATTGTAACTTTGTACGCCGGTCGGCACGCCGTCGTCGTTCCAGTCGGCATAAGCGCCCAGTACGCTTCCGCGGCCGATATTCGCTTGTTCCGACAAGTTGTTTTCATCCAGATCGGCGCTTGTTCCATCGGAATAGCTCATTTTGAAATCCGGGCCGCAGGGGGAATTTTCAATCAGCGTGCAGTAGGTTTTGTTCTTGAAGCCGTTCGCCAGGTAATAGCGCTCCGCCGCGTTGATGCTGTCGGGCGTGGCGCTCAAGCCCGCGAACTGGTACAGGTAGTTCATCACGCTGTAGTGATTCGGCTTGTAATTCACATCTTCATTCCCGCCATGCAGCAGCCCCAGGTTGTGGCCGAATTCGTGCATCAAGGTGCTTGCCTGAAGGTTGATCAGCAAATTGAGGCTGCTTCCCGGCGCGTTGTTCAAACCGTAACCGCCCAGCGAAACGATCAAGTCGTTGCCGAATATTTCCGCGACGCCTGACGAGCCGGCGCCGCCGCTCAAATTAAGCGAATTCGCGAACATCGCATAATGAAAGACATCCTTGCGCCGCACATCGAAATGAACGTTCTTGTAGTCCTGCAGCGACGCGCATCCCGGCTTCGCGGTTGCGCTCGACATGGCCAGTTCGATGCACGTTGCGAAAGCGACCGGATTGCCGCCGCCGAGATTGAACAGGGCCGGATCATAGGCCGCGCTGTACAGGTTGCCGGCATCGAGATGCACGGCGATGTTTTTTTCCGCAAACGCATCGACGAATTTTTGAAGCGCTTCCTTGCGCGGCGTCAGCGCCGGATCCGTGCCGGTCATGTAATCGATTTCGATGAAGATGTCGCGGCGGCCGGGGCGCGCGCCCATTGCATACAGGTCGAGGCCGCCGTAGGCGCCGCCGGAAATCTTCGCGCTGTCGGGTATGCCGTCGAGATCGGAATCGACGACATTGGCGGCCACATCGTTGATGCCGGCCGGCGTTGCGAAATTGACCAGGGTCCAGTCGCTTGCGGTATTGCTGTCGGCCATGCCGCCCGAAGCGAGGCGGACGATCGATTTGCCATGGTCGTTTATTCCGGAAGGCAGTGCGGCAACATTATTGCCTGCCCATTCCCCCGCTGTCGCCGGTTCGGTTGTCGACGCGCCGAATCGCACGAAGTCGGCAGTCTTTCCCGCGGCGACCAGTTCGATCGAGCCGTCGGCATTCCAGAACGGAACCGCGTTGCCATTTTTCACATACACGATCTGGCTGTTATCCTTGAGCTTGTCGTAGACGCCGCCGGCGATGACCACGTAAGCTTTGGCCGGCACATTGACCGCGGGCAGGGAAAAGTCTGCAGGCGTCGCCGAATGGATGCTCGTGGCCGGATCGACATAAGCGCTGCGCAATGTATAGTTCGACAATGCGACAGGAACGGTGCCCGGGTTATACACTTCCAGCCATGCGACATCATTGTCATAGTAATTGGTGCCGACTTCCGAAATAAGCAGATTGGCGCCGCCTTGAGGTCCGGCGATCGATGCGGTCACTGCGGCATCGGCCCCCGATGTTTGGGCCTGACTCGCCGGGTCGCCGCCCCCTCCGCCTCCGCATGCGAAAAGGCTGGCGATAAACATTGCATAAGTCGGGATTCTTAATGCATTGAGGTGCGCAGGTTGCATGAACGAAGTCATTTAATTCCATATGGAAACACGGCGAAGCCTCCTCAGACCTTCGTTGAAATTAAAAGTTTCCTCATGGAAAAATAAAAATCGGTACGCAAATCAAGCGGACATGTCGAATCGACATGCGCGGCTCTTGCGAAGAAGCGGCGGCGAAAATGGAAGCGGCATCCGATTGCTGTTATGCCAATGCAGCGGGAAGCACTGAAGAGAGCGCGAAGCCTTGTACGAAAATACAAGCTCGCGAGAATGCGACGAGGGGAAGCGTGCGATGGAAAATGAACAGCTTGCAAAGGCCGATTACCTGATCGTGGGCGCCGGAATCGCAGGCGCTTCGATCGGCTATTGGCTTGCGCCTCATGCGAAGGTGATCTTGCTGGAACGTGAAACGCAGCCCGGATATCACAGCACCGGCCGCTCGGCCGCGTTATTTTTCGAGAGCTACGGTCCGCCGCAGGTGCGGGCATTGACGCTTGCAAGCAGGGCGTTCATGGATATTCCTCCTGCCGGTTTCACCGCACACCCGCTTCTCTCGCCGCGCGGCGCGATGATGGTCGCGGCGCCGGGACAGGCCGATCTGCTCGACGAACAGGACGCTATCGTCAGGTCTGTGTCCGCAACTGCGCGCCGCCTCGGCCCCGACGCCGCCTGCGCATTGGTGCCGGTATTGCGGCGCGGCCGTGTGCTGGGCGCGGTGCTCGAACCGGATGCCGCCGATATCGACGTCCACGCTCTGCACCAAGGCTATCTCCGCGGCTTGCGCGCCGCCGGCGGAACGGTCTGTTGCAGTGCCGATGTGACGGCAATGGAATACGGCAGCGGCGTCTGGCGGGTGAACGCCGGCGGCCGGGTGTACCAAGCGCCGGTCGTGGTCAATGCCGCCGGTGCCTGGTGCGATGCAATCGCCGCATTGGCCGGCGTTGCACCGATCGGGCTGGTGCCGATGCGCCGGTCGGCGTTTACATTCGCGCCGCCGGCCGACATCGATGCGTCGCGCTGGCCGATGTTTATCGGCGTCGATGAATCGTATTACGTCAAACCCGATGCCGGCCTGCTGCTCGGATCGCCGGCCAACGCGGACCCGGTGCAGCCGCACGATGTCCAGGCCGAGGAGCTCGATATCGCGTTGGCAATCGACCGGATAGAAACCATGACGACCTTGTCGATTCGCCGTCCGAAGCATGTGTGGGCGGGATTGCGATCCTTCGTCAAGGACGGCAGCCTGGTGGGCGGCTTCGATGCATCGGCGCCGGGTTTTTTCTGGGCTGCGGGGCAGGGCGGATACGGCATTCAATCCTCCGCCGCCGCCGGCGAATTGTATGCGGCCATGCTGAGGGGAATCGGCACGCCTTCGCGCATTGCGGATTTCGGCGTCGATCAAAAGGAACTGGGCCCGGCGCGCATCCGTTGAGTTTGCATTCCGAAGCCGGGCCGGCGATTACAGCAACGAATCGGCCCAGATGTTTCTCGCCCAGTTCATTGCGTACGCGCCTTCCAGTTCGCTCGCGGCGGCCGATACGCCGCCCGAGCCGGGAACGACCAGCAGCGTTTTCCGGCCCGCGTCGTACGCATGCACCGAGGCGACATGGATCACGTCCTTGTCGGACACAAAGCTGTAGCAGGTGTTGGTGAGCATCGGATTCGGGTCGGGCGTCTTGCCGCTCAATAAATCGATCACTGCGGCGGCGCATACTTTCGCATGCTGGTTCGCCATATGCGCGGATTTCGGCATCAGCGGCGCGGTCTGAATCGCATCGCCCAGTATGTGAATGTTTTTTTGCTGCGTCGATTCGAACGTCAGAAAATCGACTTCGCACCAGCGCTTGTTCATGTTGGCCAAACCGGTTTGCGCAGCGATGGCGCCGGCGCGCTGCGGCGGAATGACATTCAATACCGCGCCCTGCACCTTGTCGCCGAGCTCGGAAATCACGGTGCAGGCGTTCGCATCGACATCGGCCGCAATGAACCTCGGGCGATATTCGACGATGTCCTTGTAACGCTCGGCCCATGCCTTCTTGAACAACGGTCCTTTCGACACGACGTCGTCATTGCCGTCCAGCACAAGCACCCTGGACTTCGGTTTCGCCTGGCTGAAATAATGCGCGACCTGACAGGCGCGCTCGTACGGACCGGGCGGGCAGCGATAGGGCGCCGGCGGAATCGACATGACGAACGTGCCGCCATCCGGCATCGCTTCGAGCTGCTTGCGCAATGCGACCGTTTGCGCACCGGCTTTCCAGCCGTGCAGCACCTTGTCCTGCGCGCCGGGCTGCAGCAGGCCGGGCAACTGGTCGAACATGAAATCGATGCCGGGAGAAACGATCAGGCGGTCATAAGGCAGCACCTGGCCGCCCGCCAGTTTTACCGTGCGCGCCGCAGCGTCGATGCTGCGTGCGGTGTCGCGCACGATAGCGACGCCGTGGCGGCGCGCCAGGGTGTCATACCCGAGCGTGATGTCGGCCATTTGTTTCGAACCGCCCAGAACCAGGTTGGATATCGGGCATGAAATGAACGCGGCGTTCGGCTCCACCAGCGTCACATCGATACCGCCCTCGCTCCACATCCGGATATATCTGGCGGCGGTCGCACCGCCGTATCCGCCGCCGATCACTACCACCTTCGCCTTGGCGGACGATGCGGTGGCGGCGCGGCCGACGGTTGAGGCGACCGCGGCGCCGGCGCCGATTGCCTGGATGAATTGGCGACGTTTCATGCAGCCTCCTTATTTTTTCTGCGCCGCGAGATAGGCGGCGATCGACTCGATCTGTTCATCGGTATAGCCCTTGGCGAGCTGCTGCATGACGGTGGCCTGGCGAGTGCCTGCCTTGAATGCCTTCATGCTGCTCGCAAGCGATTCTTTCGATTGTCCGGCCAGGCCGGGCAATGCGCCGCCCGCCGCCGGCATGCCGTTGGTGCCGTGGCAGGCGGCGCAGGTTGCGGACAGCCGCTGGCCGGTCAGGTT
Organism: Herminiimonas sp.; assembly: GCA_028292665.1. GTDB lineage: Bacteria > Pseudomonadota > Gammaproteobacteria > Burkholderiales > Burkholderiaceae_D > JAQGLW01. The sequence goes on along the minus strand of JAQGLW010000105.1, from coordinate 70,146 downwards.
CGGCTCTGCCGCGTATGCCGGCATGCCGCCGGCATACGCGGCAACGGCGAAAACAAGAACAAGAAAATGCTTGAAGCGCATGATTCATTTCTCCCGATGATGATGGTAAACGCCAATGCCGATTCGACGGCGCCGGCGCGGAATGCTCAAGGCCTGACACCCGGCGTCTCGAGCGGCAGGCCTTTTGCACGCGACGCCAGATAGAGCTCAAGCTCGACCAGTTCCCGGGCGTCGTAGGCATAAGAGTCCGCGCGCACGCCGGTCATGCAATTGCGCAGGCGCCGTTGCAGCGATCCGGTTTCCTGCCATTCCAGCCGGTATACCGGATAGCCGGTCGGATGCGCCTGCGGAATGACGCTGCTGCCCAGACGCTTGCCCGAATTGTCGTCGTGGCATTGCGCGCATGACAGATTGAGCTGGCCGATGCGCTGCCGGAAAAGCGCCAGTCCGCGCTCGCGAAACGGCGTGAGCCGCGCATCGTCGGGCGGCGCAATCGGCATCCCGCGCGACTGATACGCCACATAGCTTTCGAGACTCAACAGTTCCCGGCTTTCCGCCCGCAGAGGCTCGGCCTTCTGGTTCTCCTGCCGGCACTGATTGATGCGCTGGCCCAGGTTGACCGGACGCTGCCGCCGCGCGTCGAAGGCCGGATAGCGCGTTGCGACGCCGCGCATGCTTGAAGCGGCGGCGCCGTGGCAGCCGGCGCACGACTGATCGGACTTGCCCGCCTTCCGGTTCCACAACGCCTCGCCGTCCTTGACCCACAGCATGCCCGGATTCAGCGTGTCGTCGCGCTGCATCGCCTGGGTCGATGGGCTCATGAACTCGAAACCCGAACGGCGCTGGTCCGGCTGCGATGGAATCTGCAATTCCGCGCCGGCCGCGAGACTCAGGACCAGGAGGCCGGCAGCCAGCAGAACGGCGTGTGTGTACCGGTTCATGCTGCGCTAACCGGTGACGCTGATCGACGCAGTCTCGGTCTGCGCGAATCCGTTGTCGCCTTCCCAGGTGAAGCTCAGCGTCCCGCTTTCGGTTGCGACGGTGTGAAAGGCGAGGTAGGGGTTGGCGGCAATCGCCGGAAACAGCTCGGCGCTGAACACCGGTTCGCCGTTGTAGCGGCAGGTAAAGCGGCGGATGATGTCGCGCATCAGCAGTTGCCCTTCGGCGCCGGGCCGGTAGCCGGTCTCCATCGGATGCGCGATCAGCGTACGGATTTCGATGACTTCGCCGCGCCTGGCGGCGGCCGGTGCATTGATCAGGGCGCGGGCCACGATGTCAGCCCTCGCCTTCGATGCATGCGGCCAGCGTAACCACCACGTCGACGGTGTGCGACCAGAATGTGCCGTCGCTGAGCTGCGCCACGGCCGCCAGTTTCTGCGAGGTGGCAAGCCGGATGCGCGTGGATACGGCGGCTTTTCCCGCACGCGGGCCCAGGCTGAATCTGGCTACCTCGCGCTGCGGGTTGCGTTCGTTGAATACCGCGAGCGCAACGACGTGATCGGTGGCCGTCATTGGGCTGTCGACCGTGACGGTGATCGGCACCGTATTGCCGTTATCGACCAGCGTTGCCACGTCGAGCGTCACCTTGCCGGTGCGGACCGCCGCACCGCCGGTGAATGCATTGATGGCCGATGCGAGATCGCCCGGTAACGCGAAGGCCGGACGCACTAGCACGCAGGCGCCCAAGCCGGCGCCGGCGGCGAGCAGCTTGCGGCGGGTGCTGTCGATGCCGGATGGAGGAGAGGGATTCCGGTTCATGTTTCAGCGCGGCAGCTCGTCAATTGCCCGATGCGCGAAGGGTGCGCAGGAACGCCACTACATCTTCGACCTGCTGTGCCGCCAGTATGGGCCGCGACTGCCAGGCGGCATTGACTCGCGTCAAGCCGTCGATGCTGTAATACGGAGGCATGATGGTTGCGGGATTGAGCCGGCGCGCATCGGCGATCCGCAAGCGCAACTGGCCCTCGGACCAGCGCGCGCCCGCCCCGGCGAGATCCGGCGCCAGATTGCCCTGAAAACGCTCTTCCGGGAAAGGGCCGGTATGGCACAGCAGGCACAGGCCCAGCTGGCGGTTGGCGACGATAGAACGGCCGCGCGCCGCATCGCCCGGCGTACCGGTCAACGGCTCCGGTATCGCGTCGCCGACCACGGCGAATGGAACCGGAACCGCAGCCGGCTGCGCCTGTGCCGGACCGAACGGCAAGACGAGCAGCAGTATGGCGAACGGCCACATCGGGTCAGGCCGGCCGGACCCGGATGGCCGCGCCGGTCCGGCCAATCGCCGCTTGCGCGCGTTCGCTTCCCATGCAAAGGGAAGCGAACGCCGATGCGCCGGGCGTGCAGGTTGCGGCGTGCAGGCTCATGCTTTCTTCAGGCTGTGATGCTTCAGCGGCAGATCGCGGATGCGCTTGCCGGTCGCCGCGAAAACGGCATTCAGCACCGCCGGCGCCGCCACCGCGATCGTCGGTTCGCCGACGCCGCCCCAGAACCCGCCCGAGGGCATCACAATCGCCTCGACCTTCGGCATCTCGTCGAGCTTCATCACCTGGTAGGTATTGAAGTTTTCCTGTTCCATGCGCCCATCCTTGACGGTGCATTCGCCGTACAGCGCGGCGGACAGTCCGAAGACGAACGATCCTTCGATCTGCGCTTCGATCTGCTGCGGATTCACCGCGTGGCCGGGATCGGTCGCCGCGACGATGCGGTGGACCTTGAGCACGCCTTCGTCGCTGACGGAGACTTCGGCGCAGGCGGCCACGTAGCTGCCGAATCCCATGGTTTGCGCCAGGCCCCGGAATATTCCTTTGGGCGCGGGCTTGCCCCAGCCGACGCGCTCGGCCACCGCATTCAGCACGGCCAGATGCCTGGGATGCTCGGCCATCAGCTTGCGGCGCAGCGCCAGAGGATCCTGTTTCGTCGCGTGCGCCACTTCGTCGATGAAGCATTCGAGGTAGATCGTGTTCTGGTTCAGGTTCACGCCGCGCCAGAATCCTGGCGGCACATGCGGATTGCGCATCGCGTGATCGATCAGCAGGTTCGGAAAACTGTAGCCGATCGACGCTTCGGGTCCCGGCGGATTCAGGCCCTGGAACACCGCCGGATCCTTGCCGTCCCGGATGCTCTGCGGGGCGATGCCTGCAACGATCGACTGGCCTGAAATCCGCATGTGCAGCGCGGTCACGTTGCCCTGCGCATCCAGTCCCGCGGTCAGCTTGCATTGCGTGATCGGATGATAGCGGCCGTGCAGCATGTCTTCTTCGCGCGACCAGATCATCTTGATCGGCGTGCCCGGCATTTGCTTCGCGATCGCGACGACTTGGCGCACCCAGTCCTGCGTGGCGCCGCGGCGGCCGAATCCGCCGCCGAGATGCAGCTTGTACACCTCGCATTTCGCGATGGGCAATCCTGAGGCTTCGGCAGTCGCGGCCAGCGTTGCCTCGCCGTTCTGCGTGGGCGTCCAGACCTCGCAACGCTCCGGCGTCCATATCGCCGTCGCATTCATGGTTTCCATCGTCGCGTGGTTCTGGAACGGGTAGGAGTAGACCGCCTCGACTTTGCGGGCTGCGGACGCGATTGCCTTGCGGGCGTCGCCGTTCTCGTTGCCGACTACCGCATCCTTGGCATCGAGGCCCGCCTTCAGCACCTGCGCGATGCTCGCGCTCGATACCTTTGCGTTCGGGCCGTTGTCCCATTCGATCGGCAGCGCATCGAGGGCGGTTTTTGCGCGCCACCAGGTATCGGCGATCACGGCTACCGCACTGTCGCCGACCTGCACGACCTTTTTGACGCCGGGGCGCTTGTCGATTGCGGCGGCGTTGAAGCTCTTGATCTTGCCGCCGAATACCGGGCAGTCCTTGATCGCCGCGTTGAGCATGCCCGGCAGCTTCAAGTCCATCCCGTAGATTTGTGCGCCGGTGGTTTTATCCACGGTGTCCAGCCGCGCCAGGCGTTTGCCCGCGAGCTTCCAGTCTTTCGGATCCTTCAATGCGACCGACGCCGGCGGCGCCAGTTTCGCGGCGGCCTGAGCGACCTTGCCGTAGGTGGTGGTGCGGCCTGACGGCACATGCGTGATGACGCTGTCGGCGGCGCGGCATTCGGCTGCGGGAACCTTCCATTGGTCAGCCGCCGCCTGCACGAGCATGATACGCGCCGTCGCGCCGCCCTTGCGCACGTAATCATGCGATTCGCGGATGCCGCGGCTGCCGCCGGTCGAGAAATTGCCCCAGACGCGCTTGCGCGCCAGGTTCTGGCCGGGCGTCGGATACTCGGTGGTGACCTTGGCCCAGTTGCAGTCCAGTTCCTCCGCCACCAGTTGGGCGAGGCCGGTCAGCGTGCCCTGGCCCATCTCGGAGCGGGCGATGCGTATCACGACCGTATCGTCGGGCCGCACCACCACCCAGGCGTTGACCTCGGGCGAGGCGGTGCCCTGCGCCGCAGCTTCGCCGATAAACGGAATATGGAAGCCGACCACCAGGCCGCCGAGCGCGGCGGCCGAGCCGCCGAGAAACCGGCGGCGCGAGATTGCGGGGAGGGCGGTGTCGGATTTGGGGCGGCTCATGTCGCGCTCCCGTTCACATGCTGGATGGCTAATCCGGCGTTTTTCGCATTGCCGCCATCCGCCACCACCTTGATCGCGGCGCGCACCCGGTTGTAGGTGCCGCAACGGCAGATATTGGTCATCGCCTGGTCGATGTCGGCATTGGTCGGGTTCGGTTTTTCCTTGAGCAGCGCCGCCGCCGCCATGATCATTCCGGACTGGCAGAATCCGCATTGCGGCACATCGAGCGCGGCCCAGGCTTTCTGGACCGGATGCGAGCCGTTCGGCGACAGGCCTTCGATCGTGACGATCTTCGCACCGGCGTTCACGGTGGAGACCGGGCGCACGCAGCTGCGGGTCGGCTCGCCGTCGATGTGCACCGTGCAGGCGCCGCACTGGGCGATGCCGCAACCGTATTTGGTCCCGGTCAGTCCGAGCTGCTCGCGCAGCACCCAAAGCAGCGGCGTGTCATCCTCCGCTTCAAACTCGCGCAGCGCACCGTTGACGTTTAATTTTGTCATGCCTGTCTCCTTATTCTGGAAAGATCGAAACGGGAAAAATCGAAAGCCACGATATATTACGCTTTCTCATATTTTCCTGCATTGAGGAAACTCTCAGCTATCGCCGGCGCGACCATGGAGTTGGAAAGAGGACGGTGCCGTCGGTGTATCCGCTCGGCACGAATTTCTGGAACGAGCTCCAGGCTCTAATAATTCATCGCCTGCTTGTGGTCGTATGACGGGCATCCATCCTCGCCCCATTTGCCGCCGCATACCTGCCACTTGCATTGTTCGCGTCTGAAGAGGTTGGCGCCATGCTCGCATTGGGCCAGCACGGTGCGCGTGCCGGCAGTCCTGGCTGACTGGCTTGGGCGGTAGGATTTCCGCCTGGCCGATTGTGGATCCAATTGATATCCGGTTGCCGGCGTCTTGGCGCGCGGTTTTACGTTGCCGATCCGGTCTTTCGTCGTTTCGGAAAAGGCCTGTGTCTTCAGGCGATCGATTTCCTCGCCCCGTTCTTTCTTCGTTACGACAACAGTCTGTTTCCTTGCGCGGTGCGTTGTGCCGGCTTTCGCAATTTTCTTCGGTCGAGGTGGCTCGGCCGCCGGCACGGTTGTCCGCTCCTCCGGCTTTTCCGCCGTCTTGATTGCAGGGTTGTCCGATGCGCTTGCCGGTGCATCGGCAATGTCCGGACTGGTTTGCGGAACAGGCGGCGGCTCAGGCGTTTGCGGAACAGGCTGCTCAGGCGTTTCAAGCGTTTCAAGCGGTGCAATTGCCGCTGTATTCTCGGCTGGCGGCGCGAGGGCAATTACAGTTTCGTTCGCAGGCGCAGGCGCAGGTTCCGGTTCCGGTGTCGTTGAAGGCGTGCTGCCGGGGATTTTTTCCTCGGCTTTTGCCATTGCAGCCACAGGCGCCGGCACAGAGCTTGCGGCCGATTGCACTGCGTTCGACCCGCTCATCCACCATGCGCTGCCTAGTCCCATCGCAATGCTCGCCACGAACAGGCCGATAAAAACGGTACGCGATGAGGCGGTGGCGTGGACCGGCGGTGTTCGCCGTGCGTATATCGGTCGTTGTTCCGGTTTCGGCGGAGCCCGGTTTGCCGGCGGCGGCGGTGGCCGTCTCGGCCGCTCCGGAAATTCGGGCGGCGCCCGGACAGACTTCGGTTTGGCGATTTTTTCAATCGTCGGTCGCGGCGGCGCAATGGAGATGTCAGGCGGTATCGTTCCGGCAGGGCGGACCGAGTCGGGTTTCGATGATTTTTTCTTTGGCGTTGGTGCCGGCGGCACAGCGGGTGTTGCGGCAGACCCGGTTTGCACGGGTATGGTAGGAAGTACATTCGCCTTGATCGGAAAACCGCACTTTGCACGGAACCGGGCATCGGGGTTTGCATTGAGCCGACGGGTCGCGTAGCGGCTCTTTTTTTGCTGTTGCCGCGGCTTTGCCTCGACTGCCGGCGTGCCGCAGGACGGGCAGTTTCCCGTCTCGCAGTTTTCCATTCCGCAATATCCGCATGGCATCTTGCTTTTTCCTCCATTCAATAATAGTCATATCGACATATCAAATGACTTTGCCATATTGACAAAGTTCCGAATGAAAATATATCCGCAGCGGACGCTTCGTAGTCCGGATTGACGCAATCGACAGCCGGCTGCGGCGGATTTGATCCGTATCAAAGATTTCGGCGGGACATGCCGGAAACGGCTCTGCGGGCTCCTTGCGTCACGCGAATGCAGAACCAGAATGAAGAGTGGGCGATTATCAGCGCTTATGGCAAACAATCCGCGATATCTTTGACCGGCATCGCATCCCGGCGCTGTAACAGGAACTTGGCGCAGATCGCGCGAAACGCTTGTCGGGGAAATCGAACGCTCGCAGCCGGATTATGCGAGCGGTCGTCATGAAGAACCGGCTATTCGTCGGCCACTTTCAATATCAGCTTGCCGAAATTCCTGCCTTCGAACAGCATCAGCAACGCCTCCGGAAAATTTTCCAGTCCTTCGACGATATCTTCACGGGTTTTAAAACTGCCTTCCTTCATCCACTTCGCTATTTCGGCGACGGCGACATGGTAGCGGGCGGCATAATCGAACACAACGATGCCTTCCATCCGTGCGCGATTGACCAGAAGCGACAGGTAATTGGCGGGGCCTTTTACCGGCGCCGTGCTGTTGTACTGCGATATCGCGCCGCAAATAACGATGCGCGCTTTCAGAGTGATGCGGGTGAGCACGGTGTCGAGAATGTCGCCGCCGACATTGTCGAAATAAATATCGACGCCGTTCGGGCAATGGGTTTTGAGGCCCTCTTTCACCGAATCATTCTTGTAATCGATGCAGGCATCGAAGCCGAGTTCGTCGACCACGAATGCGCACTTGTCCTTGCCGCCGGCAATGCCGACCGCGCGGCAGCCTTTATGTTTTGCGACCTGGCCGACGCTCTGACCGACCGCACCGGCAGCGCCGGATACCACGACTGTTTCGCCGGCCTTCGGCAATCCGACTTCGAGCAGGCCGAAGTAGGCGGTCATGCCGGGCATGCCGAGCGCATTCAGATATTTAGGCAGCGGCGCGGCTGCCGGATCGACCTTGCGAAAGCCTGCAGTCCTGTCATCGGCTGCGCCGGCCCAGTATTGCTGTACGCCGATGCTGCCAGAAACAATATCGCCGACGGCGAATCCGGGCGAATTCGACGTCATCACCTTGCCGATGCCGCCGGCGCGCATCACTTCGCCGATTGCGACCGGCCGGATGTAGGATTTGCCTTCGTTCATCCAGCCGCGCATTGCCGGATCGAGCGACAGGTACAGCGCCTTCACCACAATCTCGCCGATGCCGATATCGCGCACGGGCTCGGAAGTCAAACTCCAGTCGCCCGGTTTGGGCATGCCGACCGGACGGGCCGCGAGACGGAATTGCCGGTTCATTAATGGGGTGCTCATTTCGGACTCCAGTGTGAACAGAATGTCATGCCGTTACTATACCGCGAGATCAAAACGCATCCTTTTCCGGAAAAGTGTAACCGCCAAGGAACTTTTCGAACTTGCTGTAGACCAATGGCTGAGTCTGCATGCTCCATCGCAACTCATGGGGTGTCGGCGCTTCTTGCGCGCATAGCATGTCAGGCGCTGCATTATCACAACGACACGATTCAATCGACCGCTGAGCGTGCTTATTTTTAACGCGTTACTCACGTCATAGCACCTTGTCACATTTTCAGGAGATACCATGCTTCGATCCGAAACGCTTTTTGGCAAGCGGGAAACCAATACGCCAAATAATCCACCGCTCAGCACCACCAGCAGCACTCCGAAGGCGATGCCTCCGTCTATCAGTACTCCCGTCAGTACTCCCGTGAATACCCCCGTCGGCAATTCCGGCAGCCCGGCTTCATCGGCGGCTTCGGCATCGTCATCAAGCACGAACGAAGTCGGCAGCAAGCTGATTGTCGGACCGAACATAAAGCTCAAGGGCGTTGAAATCACCGATTGCGACACGCTCGTCGTCGAAGGCCGGGTGGAAGCCACGATGGATTCGCGCGTGATCCAGATCGCTGAAAAAGGCGCATTCAAAGGTTCTGCCGAAATCGATATCGCTGAAATCCGCGGCGAATTCGACGGCGAACTGACCGTCCGTCAAAAGCTGGTGATTTATTCCACCGGCAAAGTCTCGGGCAAAATCCGTTACGGCAAAGTAGTGATCGAAGAAGGCGGTCAGCTGGCCGGCGATGTGCAAGTCGGCACCACAGCGGCTAGCCCCGTAGCATTGTCCATAGCAAAAACCGTGTAAACAGCCAGCGGCGCAAGCCGCAAATCGATGTACCGATATCGCCGGCGCCGGGAAAAAAGCGCCGGCGATATTTTTCCGTTTACGTTCGCCCTGAGCGGCCCATGCCGGACCGTTGAAGATCGGGCGCGACGGCAATCGGACGCTTCATTCAATCGCTCCTTCATCGCCCGCGCAAACTTGTCAACGCCGGCGCATGATGCTCCGGACTGCGCCCCGCATGCGCACATTATGCCGATCGCGGCCAAGCCGTGCGACAATAGCGCTCCTTCGCCTGCGAAATTGCCGGGCGGCTCCCCGATATAGCGATAACCATGACGCATCCGGAATACATTCTTACCCTGTCCTGTCTCGACCAGCGCGGCATTGTCCATCGCGTGTCGGGTTTTCTGGCGGAGCGCGGCTGCAATATCATCGATTCCGCCCAATTCGGCGATGCGCAGTCGCAGCTGTTTTTCATGCGCGTTCATTTTTCCGCAGAAGACACATCGGTCGGCGACGGGATTTTACGCAGCGACTTTTCCGCGCTCGCCGCGACGATGCAGATGAACTGGCAATTGCACGACGCCCGCAAGAAGCCGCGCATGATGCTGATGGTGTCGAAAATCGGCCATTGCCTGAACGATCTGCTGTTTCGCTACAAGAGCGGGCTGCTGCCGGTGGAAATTCCGGCGATCGTATCCAATCATGTGGATTTTTATCAACTGGCGGCAAGCTACAACATTCCATTTCATCATATGCCGCTGGCGGCGGGAGCTTCGCCTGAAGCGAGGCGCGCGCAGGAAGAGCGCGTGCTCGAAATCGTCAACGCCAACGATATCGACCTTGTCGTTCTGGCGCGCTACATGCAGATTCTGTCGCCCGCGATGTGCGATGCATTGAAGGGCAGGGCGATCAACATCCACCATTCATTCCTGCCCAGTTTCAAAGGCGCCAAGCCTTATTACCAGGCGCATGACCGCGGTGTGAAATTGATCGGCGCGACTGCGCATTTCGTCACCGGCGATCTGGATGAGGGACCGATCATCGAACAGGATGTCGAGCGCGTCGATCACGCGATGATCCCGGATACATTGACGGCAATCGGGCGCGACGTCGAATGCGTCGTGCTGGCGCGGGCGGTGAAATGGTTTGTCGAACACCGCATTCTGCTCAACGGCTACAAGACCGTCGTGTTCAAATAACGGTCAGGCCCGGCTTGAAGCAACAGCCGGCGCCGGCCGGCGCCGCTTTTTTGCCGAACGGATTCAAGCCAGCACGCGTCGCAGCCAACTGCCGATATCGTCGATCTCTTCTTCGCAGACCGCATGCTGCATCATGTATTCATGCCATTCCACCGGATAGCCGAGCGACTGCAGCAGGTCGCGCGATTGTTCCGCGCGATCGATCGGAATGACTTGATCGGCGCGTCCATGCGCGATGAAAATCGGCGTGCTCTGATTCGCGGAATGCCGCTCGGCCTCGATTGTGGTGTGGATCGGCAGATAGCCCGACAGGCATAACAGGCCCGCCAGTTTTTCATGATGGCGCAAACCGGTCTGAAGGGTCATTGCGCATCCCTGCGAAAAGCCGGCGAGCACGATCCGGTTCGCCGCGATGCCGCGCGACTTTTCCCGCTCGATCAATTGTTCGATCGCCGTTTGCGATGCGCGCAATCCCTGTTCGTCCTCGCGCCTGGCCAGATCCGCGCCGAGAATGTCATACCATGCCCGCATCACGTAGCCGCCGTTGACCGTCACCGGCATCGTCGGCGCATGCGGAAAGACGAAGCGGATCGCGGGACAGCCCTTTAAATCGAGCTCGCGCACGATCGGCACAAAATCGGAACCGTCGGCGCCGAGACCGTGCATCCAGATGACGGAAACGGTGGGGTTCGGGGCGGTTTCGAGCTCGATGGCTTCCAGCAGAGGAGTATTCATTTTTTTGTGTCGGGTTGTTTTTTCCTGTTCGTCCGGATGCGGACGAACGGATGTTCAGGACGATTTGGCGCGGATCGCCGACTTCGGCCGGAATGCCTTGCATACCGCATCATCGGTCTCGATATACGGTCCGCCGATCAGATCGATGCAGTAAGGGACGGAGGCGAAAATGCCGGCGACGATCTGCTTGCCGTCGGCATCTTTCAAGCCCTCCAGCGTTTCCTTTATCGACTTCGGCTGGCCCGGCAAGTTCATGATGAGCGCCGCATGATTTCCGGTTTCGCGGATCACGGCGACTTGCCGCGACAGGATTGCGGTCGGAACGAATTTCAGGCTGATCTGCCGCATCTGTTCGCCGAAACCCGGCATTTCCTTGGTCGCGATCGCCAGCGTCGCTTCCGGAGTCACGTCGCGCCTTGCCGGCCCGGTGCCGCCGGTGGTGAGCACCAGATCGCATTGCATATCGTCGACCAGTTCGATCAGCGCTTGTTCGATTGCCGCGCGTTCGTCCGGAATCAGGCGGGTTTCCATTTGCCACGGGCTGGCGAGCGCGCTTGAAAACCAGTCGCGCAGCGCGGGAATGCCCTGATCTTCGTAGACGCCGCCGGAGGCGCGATCCGAGATCGAAACGAGTCCGATCAGGAGTTCGTCCGGATTACTCTTCTTCCGCTTCGTCATTCTGGTCGGCCGCCGGCGATGAGGTTTTCGATTGAAGCTGCTTCAGCAACTGGAAAATTTCGCGATAGGCCTTGGGCGGCCTGTTCTCCGCTTGCTCCTTGCGCGCATTGCGAATCAGCGCGCGTAATTGCTGCGCATCGACTTCGGGATGCTGCTCCAGCAATGCGGTCAGCGCGCCGTCGTCAGCCAGCAGCTTGTCGCGGCGGCGCTCCAGCGCATGCATCGCGGCGGTATCGGCTTTGGACAGGCCCTTCCAGCTATCGAGCGTTTTCTGGATGACGGCGATTTCCTCTTCATCCAGCGTGCGCATTTTCTTGCCGACGTATTGCAGTTGACGGCGGCGGCCTTCATGGTCCTTGATCTGCTGGCATTCGAGAATCGCGTCGCGCACATCTTCCGGCATCGGCACGCGCTTCACACGGTCTCTCGATTCTGCGATAAGTTCTTCGCCCAGTTTTTGCAGGGCGGTCATTTCGCGCTTCAGTTGCGATTTGGACGGGCGATCGTACTCTTGTTCGAATTCGCTCGACTGGAAGCCGCAAGCGCCTCGGTTGGGATTCGGCATGATAATGGGTAAGGCCTGGAGCCATTCTGTAAACGACTGCTATCATAACTGCTTTCCCAATTATTGCGTTTACAAGTATTGCGGGACGGGGTTTGCAAGGCGGCGAGCGCGCCGGGTTATCCTGTCTCAAACATTAACAGAAAAGAACCCATGAACGATTCCGTATTTATCCATAGCCAAGACCAGTTAAAGCAACTCGCGCGCGATGTATTGCGTTTCGCCAAGGAAAAAGGCGCATCCGATGCCGCCGTCGAAATCAGCGAAGGCACCGGCCTGTCGGTCACAGTGCGCAAAGGCAACATCGAAACGATCGAGCAAAACAAGGACAAGGGAATCGGCGTGACCGTGCATCTGGGCCAGGGATCGGCGGTCCGGCGCGGCAATGCCAGCACATCGGACTTTTCGCAGAAGGCGTTGAAGGATACGGTCGAAGCCGCCTACAACATCGCACGCTTCACTGCCGAGGACGATTGCGCCGGCTTGCCGGATGCCGAATCGCTGGAAATGGAGCCGGCGGATCTGCAGCTGTATTACCCCTGGTCCATTTCCGCGGAACAAGCGGTCGAGCTGGCCAAGCGCGGCGAAGCGGCGGCGTTTGCCGTCGACAAGCGCATCACCAATAGCGAGGGGGCAAGCGTTTACGCCCAGCAATCCCATTTCGTCGCAGCCAATACCCGCGGTTTCATCGGCGGTTATCCGTATTCGCGCCATACCGTCTCGGTCGCGCCGATCGCAGGCAAGGGCGCCAACATGCAGCGCGACGACTGGTATTCATCGATGCGCGACCCGGGCAGGCTGGCCAGGCCGGAAGCGGTCGGACGGTATGCCGCCGAGCGCGCATTGGCACGGCTCAACGCCCGCAAGCTCGATACGCGCAGCTGCCCGGTGCTGTTCGAGGCGCCATTGGCGGCCGGCCTGCTGGGCGCATTCGTGCAGGCGGTTTCCGGCGGCGCACTGTATCGCAAATCCAGCTTTCTGCTCGATTCTCTCGGCAAGCCGGTATTCGGATCGCATATCCAGATCGTCGAAGATCCGCATGTGCCCGGCGCCGTCGGCTCTGCGCCATTCGATGAAGAGGGCGTGAAGACCAGCCGGCGCGACGTGGTGAAGGACGGCGTGGTGCAGGGATACTTTCTTTCCACTTATTCCGCCCGCAAACTCGGCATGAAGACGACCGGCAATGCAGGCGGCTCGCACAATCTGACATTGACGTCGTCGCTGACCCGGCCGACCGACGATTTCAAGGCGATGCTGAAAAAACTGGACACCGGACTGCTGGTGACGGAACTGATGGGGCAGGGCGTCAATTACGTGACCGGCGATTATTCGCGTGGCGCGTCCGGCTATTGGGTGGAGAAGGGCGTGATTCAGTATCCGGTGGAAGAAATCACGATCGCCGGCAGCATGAAGGAAATGTTCGAGCAGATCGTCGCGGTCGGCGCCGACATGCTGATTCGGGGCACCAAGCAGACCGGGTCGATCCTGATTGAAAAAATGACTATCGCGGGCGGCTGAAACCGGGAGCGCCCGGCCGGAGCCCGGAACCGGCCGCGCATCCGTCAAGCGCCGAGATAGGCTTCGATGACTTTGGGATTGTGCAGCAGGTTGGCGCCGCTGTCGGCCAGCACGACCTTGCCGGTTTCAAGCACATAGCCGCGCTGCGCGATGCGCAAGGCCTGGCGCACGTTTTGTTCGACCAGCAGGATCGTCAATCCGGTTAGGTTGATTTCCTTCAGGATGCGGAAAATTTCCTGCACGATCAACGGAGCAAGCCCCATCGACGGTTCGTCGAGCAGCAGGATGCGCGGTTTCGCCATCAGCGCGCGTGCAATCGCCAGCATTTGCTGTTCGCCGCCGGAAAGATTGCCGGCCAGTCCCGCGGCCCGCTGCTTGAGCACCGGGAATAGCGAATAGACCCATTCCAGGTCTTGCGCCGTCCGCGTCTTGTCGCGGCGGGCGTAGCTGCCCAGGTCGAGATTCTCGGCGACCGTCAGCGTGGTCAGAATCGCGCGTCCTTCCGCCACCTGCACCACGCCGCTGCGCACGATCTTGTGCGGCGGCAGCCTGGTCAGATCGATGCCGTCGAACAGCACTTGTCCGCGCACCGGCTTCAGCAAGCCTGAAATCGCCAGCAACGCGGTGCTCTTTCCGGCGCCGTTGGCGCCGACCAGTGCGGTGATCTCGCCCTCGTTGAGCACCAGGTCGATGCCCTTGACCGCTTCGATGTGGCCGTACGAGACCGCGAGATCGGAAATGCGCAGGATCTCTTTCATGCGGTTTCTTCCCGGCCGAGATAGGCCTCGATCACTTCGGGATTGTTCTTGATTTCATCCGGCGAACCCTCGGCGATGATTCTGCCGAAATTCAGCACCGCAATCCGTTCGCACAAACCCATCACGAAGCGCATGTCATGCTCGATCATGAAAATGCTGAAACCGCGCTGCTTGATATTGACGATTTCCGCCATCAGCTCGGTTTTTTCGGCTGGGTTCATTCCGGCCACGGGCTCGTCGAGCAGCAGCAGTTCGGGTTCCGTCGCCAGCGCCCGCGCCAGTTCAAGCTTGCGCTGTTCGCCGTAGGAAAGGCTGTCGGCCGGCAGCTGCGCCTTGTGGTCGAGCCTGACCCAGGACAGCAGTTCCAGCGCCCGTTCGCGCGCCCCGGCCTCGATGCGGCGAAACGATGCAAGATTGAGCAGCGGACCGGCAAAGCCGTAATCGAGATGGTCGTGCATGCCGACCACCACATTTTCCAGCAGCGTCATTTCCTTGAAAATGCGGATGTTCTGGAACGTGCGGGCGATGCCGAGTTTGGTGATGCGGTGCGGCGGCACGGCGTCCAGATTGCGGCCGTTGAATACGATGCTGCCGCCCGATGCGCGCAGCAGGCCCGTCACCAGATTGAATACGGTGGTCTTGCCTGCGCCGTTGGGACCGATCAGGCCGAAAATGCCGCCTTGCGGAACGCTGAAGGTCACGTTCTGCAATACGTGCAAACCGCCGAAATTCTTGCTGACTTGATTGAACTGCAGCATCAGGTCGCCTTTCCTGTCTTGCGCCGCTGACGGAATGCGCGGATGCGTCTCGGATCCCAGATGCCCTTCGGCAGGTACAGGATCACCAGCACCAGAATCAGCCCGTTGGCGGCGAGGCGGAAGTCCTTGAACTGGCGCAGCACTTCCGGCAGCAGCGTCAGGATCGTTGCGCCGATCGTCGGCCCGATCAGGTTGCCGGTGCCGCCGAAAACCGCCATCGTCAGAATATCCACCGCATTTTCGAATGCGTAGTTGCCCGGTCCGATCGTGAACGTGTAGTGTGCATTGAGGCCGCCGGCGACACCGGCAATCACCGCGCCCAGCACGAAGGCGAGCAGCTTGTATGCGGGAACGTTGACGCCCATCAGCCGCGCGGCGACTTCGTCGGCCTTGATCGCTTCGAATGCGCGCCCTGTCTTGGAACGGCGCAGTCGCGCCAGCAGGTAAAGCGTCAGCGACAGCAGCAGCACGATATGCCAGAACTCGGTTTTTTGCGGTATGCCGTTCAGGCCCATCGGGCCGCCGGTTATTTCCATGTTCAATACGATCACCCGCACCACTTCGCCGAAGCCCAGGGTCGCCATCGCCAGATAGACGCCGGACAGGCGCAGGGTCGGAATGCCGATGATCAGCGCAACCAGCGCCGGCAATATGCCGGCCGCCGCCAGCGCGGCCGGAAACGGCAAACTCGTTTGCATGCTGATCAGCGCCGCCGCATACGCGCCGATGCCCATGAATGCCGCATTCGCCAGCGACAGCAGCCCGCATGACAGCGTCAGATAAATCGACAGCGCGAGCATGGCGTTGACGCCGATGCTGAACACGACGGTGTTGTATGTGGCCCAGAATCCTTCCCACCAGTCGAACATCGGTCAGGCCTTTCTTTCCAGCACTTTGCCGAACATGCCCGACGGCCTGACCAGCAGAATCAGAAACAACAGCCCGAATGCGACCGCATCGCGCAGGTCGCTCGATATATACGCGACGCTGATCACTTCCGCGAAGCCGAGGAACAGGCCGCCGATCATCGCGCCGCGGATATCCCCCATGCCGCCCAGAATGATCACGGCGATTCCCTTGTGCAGCATCGGCTGTCCCATGAAAGGCGAAATCGCATTGAACGACAGGCCGACCAGGACGCCGGCTGCGCCGCCGAGCGCCGCGGCGGCAAACGAGGTCAGGTAAAACAGGCCTTCGACATTGATGCCGAGCAGATAGGCGGCTTTCGGCGATTCGGCGATCGCGCGCAGCGCCCGGCCCAGCTGGGTGCGCCGCATCACCGCCAGCAGCACCAGCATCAGCACGAATGAAATGACGATGATGCCGACCTGTATCGCGGTGATGTGCAGATTGCCCCAGGTGACGCTTTGTTCCGGAATCGTGCCGACCGGAAAGCGCTTGTTTTCCGCGCCGAAAAATCCTTGCGCCACGCTGGTCAGCATGATCGCAACGCCGATGGTGGCAATCATCGGCGTCAGATGCGGCGCATTGCGCGCCCGCAGCGGTTTCAGCACCAGGTAATCGACGATCAGTCCGATCAGTCCGGACAGCACCATCGCCGCCAGCATGGCCAGCCATAACGGCATCGCGAATTTGTCGACCAGCAGCAGCGCCGCGTAGCTGCCCAGCATGAAGATCGCGCCATGCGACAGGTTGATGACGCCGAGAACGCCGAACACCAGCGTGAATCCCAAGGCAAACAGTGCATAGACACTGCCGAGCGAGAGAGCGTTGACGAGTTGTTGTTCGAGCATGATGCCTGCCAGGTGATACAGAAGATTTACGGCGTATTCGCCGAAAATGTCCGAGCGCTACAGAGTGAAGATTCGGCCGCTTCCGGCAATATGAAAAAGCAGGGCGGATAAGGCTGCGCTCATCCGCCCCGCCGGTCCGTCATTTCAGAGGCACTTGCATGCCCGATTATTTGAGAACCACAAACTTGCCGCCCTTGGCGATATTGACCACGGCATCCTGCTGCGCATCGTAGCCGACTTCCTTGCCGTCCTTGGACGGCGCTTTGCGGAACGTGAATTTGCCGGTGGCGCCGTCATGCTTGACGGCCGGCAGCGCATCGCGCAGCGCCAGGCGGTCCTTGTCGAGACTGCCGCTCAATTTCACTTTTTTCAGCGCTTCGGCGACGATGTAAAAAGCGTCATAGGCCTGGGCCGCGAACTGGTCCGGTTCCGCATTGAACTTCGCCTTGTACGCAGCGACGAACGCCTTGTTGGCCGGTGCGGCGTTTTCCGCAGACCACGGGCTGCCCATCACCGTGTTGTCGCCGGCGTCTTTCGCGATTTCAAACAGCTTCGGCGAGTTCAGGCCGTTGCCGCCGATGAATGGCTGCTTCATCCCGAGCGCGCGGGTTTGCAGAATGATGTTCGCGGCTTCCTCGGCCAGGCACGAGCAGACGATCGCATCCGGATTGGAAGCCTTGATCTTGGTCAGCTGCGCCTTGAAATCGACGTCGCCCTTGGCGTAGGTTTCGGTATTGGTGACCTGGATCTTCTGCGTTTCCAGCGTGTTTTTGAAGACGTCGTAGCCGTTCTTGGTAAACGCGTCGTCATTGCCGTACATCACGGCGACTTTCTTCAGGCCGAAATGCCTGGACGCCGCGCGCACCGTCACCGGCAGCACGTCGGCTTCCATCACCGAGTTGCGGAACGAGAACGGGCCCATCGCGGTAATGCCCTCGGCGGTATTGCTGGTGCCGAATGCGACTACCTTGGCCGCGTTCGCTATCGGGCCTGCCGCAAATGCGGAATTGGACAGGGTCGGACCGAACACCAGCAGAACCTTGTCCTGAAAAATCAGCTTTTTGAAGACGTTGATCGCCTCTTCCTTCTTGCCTTGCTCGTCTTCCAGCACCAGTACCAGCTTGCTGCCGTTGACGCCGCCCTTGGCATTGACTTCGTCGGCCGCCAGCGTAAAGCCGTTCTTGATCGCGATGCCGTATTTTGCGGCGGGGCCGGTCAGCGCTTCGGCGGCGCCAAGCTTGATGTCGGCTGCCAGTACCGTGCCCGCCAGACCTGCGCCGAGGATGAGAGCGGGCAGTTTTTTCAACATGGTATCGAGTTGCATTATTTTCTCCTGGTCATGAGGAAGCTTTGGCTTTTTTTATATGTGAAGCGGCAGAACGCTTGAATTCTTGTTTGAACAAGCCGGAATCGGCATATCGAAAGTGCATAAAGTATAGAGTATTTCAGACCGGATACACAGCGCCGCGCCGGCCGATACCGTGGAAATCCGCGCAATACGGCATTCTGGACGGGACGCTGGATTGCGCGCGGACGCGGCGTGGAAATATCAAGACAATTGCTTGCGTACTTCGATGATCGCGCGACGCACCTGGTTCGGCGCGGTGCCGCCGATATGGTCGCGCGCGGCGACCGAACCTTCCAGCGTCAGCACGCTGAAGATGTCGGCCTCGACCAGCGGCGAGAATGTGCGCATTTCATCCAGCGACAGGTCGCTCAGATCGCAGCCGCGATCGACGCAGGCGCGTACCGCACGGGCGACCGCTTCATGGGCGTCGCGAAACGGCAGTCCCTTCTTGACCAGGTAATCGGCCAGATCGGTTGCGGTCGCGTAGCCTTGCAGCGCCGCGGCGCGCATGGCGTCGGCCTTGACCGTAATGCCGCGCGCCATGTCGGCAAAAATGCGCAGCGTATCGATGACGGTGTCGACCGTGTCGAACAACGGTTCCTTGTCTTCCTGATTATCCTTGTTGTAAGCCAGCGGCTGCCCCTTCATCAGCGTCAGCAGCGCGATCAGGTGGCCGTTGACGCGTCCGGTCTTGCCGCGCGCCAGTTCGGGCACATCCGGATTTTTCTTTTGCGGCATGATTGAAGAACCGGTGCAAAAGCGGTCGGCCAGTTCGATGAAGCCGACGCGCGGACTCATCCAGATCACCAGTTCCTCCGACATCCTCGAAACGTGCGTCATCACCAGCGCGGCCGCCGCGCAGAATTCAATCGCAAAATCGCGATCCGATACGGCGTCGAGCGAGTTGCGGCATACATCGTCGAAGCCGAGCGTGGCCGCAACCCGTTCGCGGTCGATCGGGAACGTGGTGCCGGCCAGCGCCGCCGCACCCAGCGGCAGGCGATTGACCCGCTTGCGGCAATCGGCCATGCGCTCGGCATCGCGGCCGAACATTTCGACATACGCCAGCATGTGATGGCCGAACGTCACCGGCTGCGCGACCTGCATGTGGGTAAAGCCCGGCAGGATCGTCTCGGCATGCTGCTCCGCCAGATCCACCAGCGCCAGACGCAGTTCGCGCAGCAGAACGACAATGTCGTCGATCGCCGAGCGCAGGTACAGGCGGATGTCGGTTGCGACCTGGTCGTTGCGCGAGCGGCCGGTATGCAGGCGTTTGCCGGCGTCGCCGACCAGTTCGGTCAGGCGTTTTTCGATATTCAGGTGCACGTCTTCGAGGTCGAGCAGCCATTCGAACCGGCCGGCGGCGATTTCCGACTCGATTTGCGCCATGCCGCGCTGGATATCGGCATGATCCTGGCGGCTGATGATGCCTTGCTGCGCCAGCATGTCGGCATGCGCGAGCGAGCCCTGGATATCGAATTGCGCCAGACGCTTGTCGAAAAAGACCGAAGCGGTGTAACGTTTGACTAAATCCGAGACAGGCTCGGAGAATCGAGCCGACCAGGCCTCGCTTTTTTTGGAAAGTTGTGCTGTCATGATTGGGTTCCGGTGAATTACACGATTATAAAACAAGCGCGCAGCCTTCCATCATTCAGTTTCAACATTCCTTTCGCTTATGCCGCCATCCACAGTACCAGCCAGCGCTCCGCTTGAAATAGTGATTCCGGATTGCTGCAACATCGGCGTGATCTTTCGCGTGCTGCTTGCCGTCAATGCAAGCGTACTGGCGGCAATCCTGATGCGGACCAATGGCTTGAAGCCGGGTTTGCTGGAATTCGTCGAGTCGTCGATCCTGGTCGAACTGGCATGCCTGTCATCGCTGCTCGCATTATGCGGCCTGAGGAGATTGATTCGCACGATTCCGCCCTGGGGCCAGCGTGTTGCATGCGCACTGGTGCCGGCCGCCGTCACTTCGCTGATCATTCACTTCCTGTTTTCGCTTGAACTGTTTTTCAACACTTTCACCAATTTGACGATGGTAAAGGGCATATTGATCGCGGCATTGCTCGGTATCGTGTTGCAGCATTATTTCGAGCTGCGGACCCGCGCTTTCTCGCCTGCGCTGGCGGAGGCGCGGCTGCAGGCGCTGCAGGCCCGCATCCGTCCGCATTTTTTCTTCAACAGCCTGAATGCGGTGCTGTCGTTGATCCGCACCGAACCGCGCCAGGCGGAAACCACGCTGGAAGACCTGGCCGATTTATTCCGGGTGCTGATACGCGATGCGCGCGACATGACGACCATGCAGGATGAAATCCGACTGTGCAGGCAATACCTGTCGATTGAAAAAATCCGTCTCGGCGAACGCCTGCAGGTACAGTGGGAATCGGTCGACATCAGCGACGATGTCTTGCGCAAGGCGCAGATTCCGGCGCTGCTGCTGCAGCCGTTGCTGGAAAATGCGGTGCATTACGGCGTCGAGCCGGCGCGCGAACCGGTGCTGATCCAGATTCACATGAACCGTTCGATCGACCGGATTGAAATTGCGGTGATCAATCCTTATCATGGCGATGCCGTCTCCCGGGGCAACCACATGGCGCTCGACAATATCCGCGAGCGCCTGGCGCTGGTGTACGATGTGGAAGCGCAGTTGACGACCACGATCGCGCGCGGATATTTCGAGGTGCGGCTGCGTTTTCCTTATGTGAAGGCTTCTTCATGATTCCGAGGCTTTTTATTGTCGATGACGAAGCGCCGGCCCGTGCCAGGCTCGCGACCCTGCTGTCGGATATCGCGGCGGAATGCCCGCATCAGCTGGTCGGCGAGGCGAACGACGCGCAAGGCGCGCTGGATGGCATTGCGGCAAGCAAGCCGGACATTGTCTTGCTCGATGTGCAGATGCCCGGCATGACAGGCATCGAGCTTGCCGTGCACTTGTCCGGCCAGGGCGCGGATGCGCCTGCGGTCATTTTCGTCAGCGCTTATGACGAGTACGCGCTCAAGGCGTTCGATGTGCATGCGCTTGATTATCTGTTGAAACCGGTGCGTGCTTCGCGGCTGGCAGAAGCGATCCGGCGCGTGAGCGGCTTGCGCAGCCAGGCTGCGTCGCAAAAGGAATCGATCGCCGCCGCTGCCGCAATGCAGCCGACGCGGCAGAACTTTTCGGTACAGGAGCGCGGCCGCCTGCTGCTGGTGCCGATCGCGGAGGTGATTTATCTGAAGGCGGAGCTGAAGTATGTGACGCTGCGCACCAGGACGCGCGATTATCTGATCGAAGAGTCGCTGCTGTCGATAGAAGAAGAATTGGCCGCCGTCTTCGTGCGGGTGCACCGCAATGCGCTGGTGGCGCGCAGCGCGATCATCGGCGTCGAACGCGGTTCCGGTGCGGTCGATGCGGAGGGAGACAGCGACAAGGCGCAGGAATCGTGGCAAGTGATCCTGCGCGATATCGACGAGCGCTTGCCGATTTCGCGCCGCCAGTGGGCGGTGGTCAAGGCATTGGTGCGGTGATGCCGGAACAGGCTCCGGCTCAGGGTTCTATCTGCACGCCGCGCCAGAACGCAATACGCCCGGCGATCTGCTTCGCCGCTTCTTTCGGCTCCGGGTAATACCAGGCCGCATCGCGATTCAACTCGCCGCCTGCCGATACATGATAATAACTGGCCGTGCCCTTCCAGAAGCACACCGTACGATGGTCGCTCGGCTGAAGATATTCGCTGCGCACCGAAGCGACAGGAAAATAAACATTGCCCTCGACGATTTCGACAGCATCCGATGGGGCATCGGCTATGACTGTTCCTTGCCATATTGCTTGCGGCATACAGATCTCCTTTAAAGACGCACGATCGGTATTCATGCTTGACGAATCTATCACTTTTTCAATCGCGGCACAGACCGGCCTTTCCGACCGCGCAGCACATCCCCGGGCAGCCGGCCTGACAGCTGCACATCTTCTGTTGCCGGAACGTCTTTATCGGCGGAAGGCTTTGCCGCAGATGGCGCTGCATGCGGCGGTTTTGCCGTGGCGGATGCCTGCAATCCTCTTTTCAAGAGCGCAGGAACCGGCTTGCGGCGGGACTTTGCACGGAGCGGCGTGATAAAATTTGTGCAAATAGTGTACGCAATGACCCGGCCTGGCGCGATCTGCGCCGGTGAAAATCGAAAGAGTCCGTTTTGAAAGCATCTGTCCCCCCGAAGTTGATCATCGCATCGCGCGAAAGCCGTCTGGCGATGTGGCAGGCAGAACATGTCCGCGCAAGGCTTGCCGCATTGTATCCGCAATGCATGATCGAAATTCTCGGCATGACCACGCGCGGAGATCAGATTCTCGACCGCACGCTCTCGAAAGTCGGCGGCAAGGGATTATTCGTCAAGGAACTTGAAATCGCGATGGCCGAAGGCCGGGCCGATCTGGCGGTGCATTCGCTGAAGGACATGCCGATGGACATGCCGGAAGGCTTCGATCTTGCGGCGGTGCTTGAGCGCGAAGATCCGCGCGATGCGTTCGTTTCCAACGATTATGCATCGCTCGATGCATTGCCGGACGGCGCCGTGGTGGGCACCAGCAGCTTGCGCCGGCAAGCATTGATCGCCGCGCGCCATCCCAATCTGGTGATCAAGCCGTTGCGCGGCAATCTCGATACGCGCCTGGGCAAGCTGGACCGAGGCGACTACGCTGCAATTATCCTGGCGGCGGCCGGATTGAAACGGCTTGGCCTGCCCGGGCGGATTCGTGCGCTGCTGGAACCGGAGCAAAGTCTGCCGGCACCGGGGCAGGGCGCGATGGCAATTGAAATACCGGTCGGCCGCGACGATGTGCGCGCATTGCTGGGACCGTTGAACCATGTGGCGACGGCGCGCGCGGTGACTGCCGAGCGGGCATTATCGAAAGCGTTCGGCGGAAGCTGCCAGATTCCGCTGGCGGCATTCGCGACCATCGATGGCGCGACCATGCGCTTGCGCGCAATGGTCGCCACGCCTGACGGACAGCGCATCGCCACCGCCGATGCATCGGGTTCGGCAGATGCGCCGGAAGCGCTGGGCCGGCAAGTTGCCGAGGCATTGAAGGCCCGGGACGCTTCCGCCATTCTGGAAGCATGCAAAGCGGATGCCTGATTGCGTTGTCATCACCAGGCCGCTGGCGCAGGCAGGCGCGCTGGCCCGCCGCGTCGCCTTGATGGGACGCGAGGCCGTTGTCTTTCCGCTATTGGAAATACATCCGCTGTCCGATCCGTCGGCATTACGGAATGCGCTGGCCGATTTGTCCGGCTATGCGATGGTTGCGTTCGTCAGCCCGAATGCGATTCATGCAACGTTCGCCGTCGTGCGCGACTGGCCGAGGGAAGTCCCGCTCGCGGTAATGGGTGAAGGCAGCCGCAATGCGCTTGCGCAATACGGCGTGACGTCCGCCAATGCCGCCATCGTCAGTCCGGGCGATGCGAAGCGGACCGATTCGCAAACATTGCTTGAGGCGCTGGATATTGCGGCATTGCGCGGCAAACGGGTGCTGATACTGCGGGGCGAAACCGGACGCGAACTGCTGGCTGACGCGCTGCGCTCGGCAGGCGTGCATGTGACGCAGGTCGCCGCGTACCGGCGCGCCGCACCGGTTCTGGACGAACCGCGGCGCATGCAGTTATGCCGGTTGCTCGATGCGCAGAATGACTGGATCGTGACGAGTTCGGAATCGCTGCGAATACTGGTGCAGATGGTTCAACAGGTTGCCGGCGATAGCGGCATGGCAAAAGTGCAACAGCAGAGCATCATCATGCCGCATATTCGCATTCAGGAAACCGCGCAGACGCTGGGTTTTCGCAATATCACTCTTACTGGCTCAGGCGACGAGCAATTGCTTGCCGCGTTACAATCCCGACGATGAACGAATTGCCTTCCTCCCCCGAACACCATCCGCAACCCAATGCCGCCTATCCGCAGGCGCAGTCCGTTGCACCGGCCGCCGCTTCGAAAAATGGAAAGGCATGGCTGGCGCCACGATTGATCCATGTCGCGCTGATTATTCTGGCGTTATTGCTGGCGGCGCAGTGGTGGGCCTCGCACAGCGAAATAAGGAACCTGCGCAGGGAAATGGCGCAGCGCCTGCAAACCGGCGACAGCATCAACAACGAAACAAAAGTCCTCGTCAAATCGGTGCAGGAGGGAATGAAAGAACTGCAAGCCAAGGTCAATGTACTGGAAAGCAAGCAAGTCGAAGCGCAGAGCCAGCAACTCGCGCTGGAACAGCTCTATCAGGATCTTTCCAGGAACCGCGACGACTGGGCGCTCGCCGAAATCGAACAGGTGCTATCCACCGCGAGTCAGCAATTGCAGCTTGCGGGCAATGTGAGAGGCGCGCTGATCGCACTGCAAAACGCCGATACCAGGCTGTCGCGTTCCGATAAACCGCAATTCATCACCATCCGCCGCGCCATCGCGAGGGATATTGAAAATCTCAAGGCCTTGCCGAGCGTGGATTTAACCGGGCTTGCATTGCGGCTTGACAGTGTCATCGGACAAATCGACGGCATGCCGCTGTTATCCGATGAAAAGCCGGCGCTGCCCGCGACCCGGCCGAAAAATGCGCGGCGCGCCCCGGCGGCGGGTGCGGATAGCGCGGCCGGCGCACAGTCCGGCAAAGGCAACGCCAATCTCGATTGGCTGGTCAATCTGCAGGACAAATGGAATAGCTGGAGCAATGAAATGTGGACCGAGCTGAGGCAACTGATCCGGGTGCGCAGCGTCGAAACGCCCGATGCGCTGTTGTTGTCGCCGACGCAGGCTTACTATGCGCGCGAGAATCTGAAGCTGCGTTTGCTGAATGCGCGGCTGGCGCTATTGTCGCGCAACGAGTCGGCTTTCCGCAGCGACCTGATTGCCGCCCAGGACACGATCGGCAAGTATTTCGACACGCGTGCGAAGCAGACCCAGACCGCCCAGGCGCTGTTGAGGCAGGTGCAGGGCAGCAACCTGTCGATCGAAATGCCGAGTCTGAGCGACAGCCTCAATGCGGTACGCAATTACAAGGCGAAGCCTTAAACCAACATGCGCATATTTCTCTGGCTTCTCGCCTTGTTTGCCGCTGCAGTCGGCCTCGCAGTGCTGGCGCATTTCAATCACGGCAATGTCGTCCTGTTCTATCCGCCGTATCGGGTGGATTTCTCGATGAATTTTTTCGTGATTTTGCTGATACTGCTGTTTTTGCTGACCTTCGGCATCCTCAAGGCAATCGATACCACCCGGCAAATGCCCGAGCGCGTTGCGCTGTATCGCAAGGCAAAGCGCGATCGCGAAGGCAACCAGGCGTTGCGCGATGCATTGAAAGGATTGTTCGAGGGACGTTTCGGCCATTCGGAAAAAGCAGCCGCCCGCGCCGCGGATTCTCCCGAAAATGCCGGATTGGCGGCATTGATCGGCGCCCGTGCCGCGCACCGCATGCGCCAGTCGGAACGAAGGGATGTGTGGCTGTCCAGGGTGCAGGATGACAGCCCTCTTAAAACTGCGCGGCTGATGACGGCGATCGAGCTGTTGGTGGACCAGCATGAACCCGAGGCTGCGCTTGATGCAGTCAAGGAACTCAATGCCAGCGGCACCCGCCATATCCACGCATTGCGGCTTGCATTGAAAGCCAATCAGCGTGCGAAGAATTGGCCCGAAGTATTGCGGCTGGTGCGCTCGCTGGACAAGAACGATGCGCTGCATCCGGCCTTGTCGCGCCGCCTGCGTGAACTGGCTTACGAAGATTTGCTGTCCGACCGCACGCATGATGCGGAGTCGATTCGCCGCGTATGGACAACCATTCCTGCAGAAGATCGTGTCAAGCCGTTCGTCGCCGTGCGTGCGGCCGACGCGTTCAATGCAAAGGGATTGCACGACGAAGCATCGGCAATGGTGGAAAAGGCCTTGGCCGCTGAATGGGATGCCAGGCTGGTGCGCGCCTACCGCGGGTCCGCGGCAGCCGAAGGCTCTCCCGCATTGCTGTCCCAAATCGAACGTTGCGAACAATGGGTCGGCCAGCATCCGACCGATGCCGAACTGGCGCTGACGCTCGGTACTCTGTGCCTGAAACAAAAACTATGGGGCAAGGCGCAACGTCATCTGGAGCAGGCATTGTCCGATGCAACCGAGCCCGATACGGTACGGGAGGCGCACCTGAAACTTGCGCAACTGCATGAGTCCCTGAACCATCCCGAAGAAGCAGCGGCGCATTACAGGCAATGCGCGCTGGCGACCATGCTTTAGCAGGCTGTTGAAAAACGTGGCCAGCAGGCCACGGTCAACTAATGGCCGTTCGTCCTGAGCGGACAAGGCCAGTTACTAACCCTTTAGGGCGTATCGAAGGATTAGTTATGCCTGGAAATCCTTCGATACACTTCCTTCGATACGCCGCTCCGCGGCTAGTAGCTGGCCTTGGGCCACTCAGGACGAACGGGCTTGGTAGCCGGCTTGTGCGTTGAGAACCCTCAAAAACTGCGTGCTGCGACGCACAACGACGAGACGAAAACCGCTATAATTTAAGGTTTTCAAAATTATCATCCTTGTGAGAAAGCACCATGAGCCTCAATAACGTTCCTGCCGGCCGCGATCTGCCGAACGACTTCAACGTCATCATCGAAATTCCGATGAATGCCGACCCGATCAAGTATGAAGTCGACAAAGAAACCGGCGCGATTTTCGTCGACCGGTTTATGGGCACCGCGATGCATTATCCGTGCAATTACGGCTATATTCCGAACACCATTTCCGATGACGGCGATCCGGTCGATGTGCTGGTGATCACGCCGTTTCCGCTATTCCCCGGCGTCGTGGTGCGCTGCCGCCCGATCGGCGTATTGAAGATGAGCGACGAAGCCGGCGGCGATGCCAAAGTGCTGGCGGTACCGGTCGACAAGGTCCTGTCGATTTACACCCAATGGCAAAAGCCGGAAGACCTGAACGATTTGCGCCTGCAGCAGATCCAGCATTTTTTCGAGCATTACAAGGATCTTGAAAAAGGCAAGTGGGTCAAGATAGAAGGATGGTTCGGTCCTGAAGACGCCAAGGCGGAAATCATGAGCGGCGTCGCCGCTTACAAAAAAGCGGCCAGCAAACCCAATTTTTAAAACAAGGAAGCGCACTTCGGTGCGCTTTTTCATTTGGAAGAAGATTTCGGTGACGTCATCGCATTGAACAAAAGCTCGCCGAACTGGTTTAACGCCAATCCGCACAGCACCAGCATGCCTGCCGTGATTTTCCACCACTGCAGCGGCTCGCCCAATACGGCGGCGGAGCTCAACATGCCCGTTACCGGGACCAGAAGCGTGAACGGCGCGATGCTGGCAGTCGGATATTTGCGCATCAGCATGGACCAGATACCGAATCCGACAAGGGTGTTGGGATAAGACTGGAAAAGCACCGCGCCCACCGAGAGCCAGTCGAGATGCGCGGCGGCGTCTGCCCAGGCGCGCGGTCCCTCGATCACGAGGGATGCGATCAAAAGCGGCGGCGAAGCGATCAGCGATCCCCATACCACGAGCGCCAATGGATTGACCTTGCCGATTTTCTTGGTAAAGATATTGGCGACGCCCCAGCAAAAGCCACCGGACACCACCATCACAAAGCCGATGACCGTCGCCTTTGCGTCGAGCTGCGCCGCAACCAGCGCCATGCCGGAAAAAGCAATCAGCGCTCCCGCCAATTGCGTCATTAACGGACGCTCGCCCAGCACCAGCACGGCCAGTCCGATCGTGAAAAAAGCCTGC
The DNA here is from genome assembly GCA_028292665.1 of Herminiimonas sp. Classification (GTDB taxonomy): domain Bacteria; phylum Pseudomonadota; class Gammaproteobacteria; order Burkholderiales; family Burkholderiaceae_D; genus JAQGLW01. The sequence continues at coordinate 42,298 of JAQGLW010000105.1, read as the reverse complement.
AACTGGATCACAAGCGATGCCAGTCCGGGGGGAAATCCCAGCTGCATGCCGGAGAATAGCAGCGTGAACTGCAATGCGAACTGAAACATCGCATAGCCTGCCAGCAGCTTCCACGGAACGGCAGGGCGCTTGATGAAAAAGACCATCGGCAGCGCAGCGAACACGAAGCGCAATGCGGTAAAGAGAACAGGCGGCAATCCTTGCAAGCCTATCTTGATGACGACGAAATTGAAGCCCCAGATGACGACAACCATCAATGCGATCAGGATATCGAAGGGCTTCATGTCAGTTTATCGAAAGAGTGGAATAACAGGATAGAGCGGTTTTCATATCAGTGTATGGGTGATGCGGGTTGGTTTGGGGCGCATGGCGGCCCGCAGCGCCCATACACTGATACGAAAACCGCTCTAAGCTCTGGCGGCGCCATGTTTTGCGGTGAAGACATTCTATTGGAAAATGCGGATAGCCGCCTGCGGAACGGATATTGAATTGCCGTCCTTGACGGCAGATTGCGACGATACTTGTGGATTGAAACCGGATCAGTGCATCAACTTGATGCCGGCCATCACCAGCGTTCCCGCCGTAGCCAGGCAGCCGATCCAGAACAGGCCGCGATGATAGGGCAATGCGGCGGGAGCTTCCTGTTGCCCCGTTATCGACATCTCCCTTCGCAGCCGCCGGCTGCGTTTTTGCATGGACAGATAACGCTTTATGTCCGCCGCCATTTCTTCCGCATGCTGATAGCGCTTTTCGGGGCGCTTGCTCATTGCCTTCATCGCAATCTGCGACAGTATGACAGGCACGCTCGCATCGATCTTGTGGGGTTCGGGCGGAGTCTTGTGCGCAATCATCTGCAACAATTGAGCGGTGTCATGCGATTTGAACGGCTTGCGCCCGGTCAGCATTTCATACATCACTGCACCGAGCGAATAAATATCGGTGCGTGAATCGACAGGGCGGCCCAATGCCTGTTCCGGCGACATGTAGTTAGGCGTACCCATTATATTATTGTGGAACAATGTATACGGTTGACCGGCGTTTGCCGGCTGGTCCGATACGCGGTTGGGCGCGCGTGCAATGCCGAAATCGACTACCTTCGGCTGGTTGTCGGCAACGATGAAGATATTCGCCGGCTTGATGTCGCGATGAACCACGTCGTTTTTGTGCGCATACTGCAGTGCGTCGGCTATTTTCCATATGATCGATACGACCATGTCCGGTTCGAAGCGATTGCCGTGATCCAGCAGCTTGCTGAGTTCCCGGCCCTGCAAATACTCCATCGCAATATATGTGGTGTCGCCCTCGCTCGATGCATCGAAAATCGTCACGATGTTCGGATGCGACAGCCGGCCCGCAGCCCGCGCTTCGTTGATGAACTGTTGTTCGTGCTGTTTTTTTTCGCCGGGCGTCAATTGGGCGCTGAACGCCTTGATCGCCACGCTGCGGTCGATGATCGGATCGTGTCCGAGATAGACGGCGCCTACCGTGCCGCGTCCGAGTTCGCGCAGGATATGGAAGCGGCCTATCCGGTTGATTGCCGGACCGGCTGGTGCATCAGCGGACGCGCTGGATAATTTCATATCCGGAAAGAATGCCTTGAAGTTGTGCGATTTGCAAACAGGATTGTGACGTAGAACTACCGGTCGGAGGTGATTTTTTTGTTATTGCGAAAAGGATTGCGCTCGTTCAGTTCATCGATATAGTCATCCATTCCTCCGCTTTCCCGCTCCAGAAAGCGCTCTATCGCATCGGCAAACGCCGGGTGGGCAAGCCAGTGCGCCGACCATGTTTTTTGCGGCAGGAAGCCGCGCGCCATCTTGTGCTCTCCTTGCGCACCGCCTTCAAAGCACTGTATCCCTTGCGCGATGCAAAAATCGAGGGGCTGATAATAAGCGGTTTCGAAATGCAGGCAGGGATGATTTTCCAGCGCGCCCCAGTAGCGTCCATACAAGGTTTTATCGGTATGGATCAGCAACGAAGAGGCAATCGGCTTGCCTTCGCGCTCGGCAATAACGAGCAGCACATGTTGCGGCATCGCGGCGCCGATGCGCTGGAAAAAATCCAGATTCAGATAAGGCGTCGAATAATGCGCTGCGTAAGTGTGGTCGTAGCAGCGCTTGAAGAAACGCCAATCCTGCCGGGTGGCTTCCGTGCCGGGGATGCGCCGGAACGTAATGCCGGCTTGCTGCACCTTGCGGCGTTCCGCACGGATGTTTTTACGTTTTTTCTGCTCGAGCGTCGCCAAGAATTCTTCGAAGTCGCGATAACCGGCATTGAGCCAGTGAAACTGCACGCCGGTGCGCAGCATGAAGCCGGCTTGCTCCAGCGCATCTGCCTGCGATTCGGGCGGATACAGAATATGGGTGGAAGAGACGCCGCTGCGTTGCTGCATGTTGCGCAAAGCAGCGATCAATGCGGCGCAGGCGGTGTCGTCGCGCGCCAGCAGGCGGCTGCCGGTGACCGGCGTGAAAGGAATGGCCGACAGCAACTTCGGATAATAATCCAGCCCGTTCTTGCGATAGGCGTCGGCCCAGGCCCAGTCGAACACATATTCGCCGTATGAATGGTTTTTCAGATACAGAGGGAGCGCCGCTTCCAATCGATCGGCTTTCCACAGTGTCAAAAACTGCGGCTGCCAGCCTGATTCGGCCGACGCGCATCCCGACTCATGCAGCGCATCGAAGAACGCAAACGACAGAAACGGGTTGGCATCGGGCTGTGCGCCGGCCAACGCATCCCATGCAGGCTGGCCGATCTCCGACAGAGAAGAAACGATACGCGTGCGATAATTCAGATTCAGCCTCATCGATGCATTTAAACAGATCCAGTTGCCGCCATTGCCACCATGACAGTCAAAGTCGCCATCGCCCAAATCAACAGCACCGTCGGAGATCTCGCAGGCAATCGTGCGAAGATCGTCGATTTCGCGCGCCGCGCCGCCCGACAGGGAGCCGATATCCTGTTGACGCCGGAACTTTCGCTGGTGGGATATCCCCCGGAAGATTTATTGCTGCGCCAATCATTTTACGCAAAAACGGCAGACGCGTTCGATGCGCTGGCGGCGGACTTGTCGGATCTGAAAGATCTGCATGTGGTGGTGGGCCATCCGGTCTTGCGCAACGGCGCAAGATTCAACGCCGCCTCGGTCATCGTCAACGGCAATCTGCTCGGCACTTATTGCAAGCATGTGTTGCCGAACGATACGGTATTCGACGAAAAGCGTTATTTTTCGGTGTCGGACGAATCATTCGTATTCGAGGTCAAAGGCGTCGGATTCGGCATCAATATCTGTGAAGATACATGGTCCCCGCTGGCGCCTTCGCATGCCAAGGCGGCCGGCGCGCAAGTGCTGCTGGTGCCGAACGGTTCCCCATACCATATGAAAAAGCAGCATTTGCGCCATGACGTGATGCGTACGAATGTGGTTGCGCACGGCATGAGCCTGGTCTATGCCAATCTGGTCGGCGGGCAGGATGAATTGATTTTCGACGGCAATTCATTTGCGATGGATCCGGATGGGAAGGTAAGCGCGCAACTCAAGCATTGCGAAGAAGAATTGCAGATCGTCGAATTCGACGGCGCGCATCCGGTGCGCGGAAGCATCGCGGCCGAGCTGTCGGTCGAAGCGCAGGTATATCAGGCGCTGGTGCTCGGGGTGCGCGATTATATCGGCAAGAACGGTTTCCCCGGCGTGATTATCGGATTGTCGGGCGGCGTCGATTCCGCGCTGACGCTGGCCGTGGCAGTCGACGCGCTCGGTGCCGGCAAGGTGCGCGCAGTGATGATGCCGTCGCCTTATACCGCCGAAATTTCCCGGATCGATTCACGCGACATGGTCGAGCGGCTCGGTGTGCGGTATGACGAAATCCCGATCAATGATTGTTTCCAGGCATTCCGCGGCACGCTCGCGCAGGAATTCAAGGGCCTGCCGGAAGACGCGACCGAAGAAAACATCCAGGCCCGCATCCGCGGCACTATTCTGATGGCGCTGTCCAACAAGCACGGTTCGATTGTGCTGACCACCGGCAACAAGAGCGAGATGGCAGTCGGTTACTGCACCTTGTACGGCGACATGGCGGGGGGATTCGCCGTCATCAAGGATATCGCGAAAACGCTGGTCTACCGTTTATGCGCGTACCGCAATTCAGTCTCGGATGTGATTCCCGAACGGATCCTGACGCGTGCGCCATCGGCCGAATTGCGGCCGGATCAGACCGATCAGGATTCGCTGCCGCCTTATGAGGTGCTGGACGCCATCATGCAGATGTACATGGAAGAGAATCGAAGCATTGCGGATATCCTCGCCGCCGGTTATCGCAAGGAAGATGTGGACCGCGTCACCCGCCTGATCAAAATCAATGAATACAAGCGGCGTCAGGCGCCGGTCGGCATTCGGGTCACGCATCGGGCATTCGGCCGCGACTGGCGGTATCCGATTACATCCAAATTTTCCGAGTAACGATAAATAAATCACTCGCTTCAGTTTTTCAGAATAAACTGATACGGCATTGCAATTCAATTTAAGGGATATGTATGAAACAAATCACCGCGATTATCAAACCATTCAAGCTTGATGAAGTGCGGGAAGCGCTGGCGGAAGTCGGCGTTACCGGATTGACGGTAACCGAAGTGAAAGGCTTCGGCCGCCAAAAAGGACATACCGAACTTTATCGCGGCGCCGAATATGTCGTCGATTTCCTGCCCAAAGTGAAAATCGAAGCGGTCGTCGACGAAGATGTCGCGGATCATGCGGTCGAAGCAATCATCAAGGCGGCGCGCACCGGAAAAATCGGCGACGGCAAGATTTTTGTGCGCACTGTCGAGCAAGTGATCCGGATCCGTACCGGGGAAACCGGACCGGATGCGGTTTGATTCCAGTCGAGCGCAGACTCGCCGGCGCGCATCGGGAACGGCCCGGTAGGCGCCGGGTCGGCCGCGATCATTCCAGTCTGATATTCCTGAACCAGGTCAGCAATCGCAGCGCGGTGATCGCCAGCACGCCCGACCACAGTGCGAGATCCAGCGGCACGCCGGCTTTTTGCATGACGAGATATATCCAGCAACCGGCGAACGAGCAGATCGCATAAGGCCTGCCGTCGCGCAGCACCATCGGTATTTCGTTGCAAACGATATCGCGCAGCACGCCGCCGAAGATACCGGTGATGACCCCCATCATCGATGCAATGAACAGCGGCATGCCTGCCGTCAGCGCTTCCGATACGCCGGCAATCGAAAACAGGCCGAGTCCGAATGCATCGGCAATCACGATCAGCCGTTCCGACACGATCTTGCGCAAAGTGCGGATCAACGGCGCGGCGATCAAGGCCAATACGAAAATAAGAATCGCATATTCCTGATGGGTGACCCAGAACAGCGGCCGCTTGTCGAGCAGGATGTCGCGCAGCGTGCCGCCGCCGAATGCGGTGATGAACGCGACGGTGAACACGCCGACCACGTCCATCTTCTTGCTGCGTGCTTCAATGAAGCCGGAGAAGGCGCCGACCAGAATGGCGAGGATTTCAATGAACTTGATCAGTGACATGCCGGGACGGGCCGCTTGAGTTGCTGACCCGCACGATGATACCGGCCCACAGGCGGAAAGCAAGCGCCATCGAAAGTGAAATGGCAGGGCGGACGGACATTATCCATCTTGCGCCGACAGATAAATGATGCGCTGCTAGCTTTGCGCCTTCAGCAGCACAACCAGTGCGCCGCTTCCGCCATCGGCGGCTCTGGCCTGGCAAAATGCGATCACTTCGTCTTTCTGCACCAGCCATCTGCGGACTTTATTCTTCAGCACAGGTTCCTTGTTGACCGAACCGAGGCCTTTGCCGTGAATGATCCGCACGCAGCGCAGGCCGCGTTTGGCCGCATTGCGTAAAAACAGCACCAATGCTTCACGCGCTTCATCGGTGCGCAGTCCGTGCAAATCGAGCTGGCCTTGAATCACCCAATGGCCGCGCCGCAATTTGCGGACGATGTCGGGGCCGATGCCGTTGCGCGCAAAACTCAACGCTTCGTCGGTGTCCAGCAGCGACTCGACATTGAATTCGTCCGATAACGATTCCCGCAGCGCCGCCTGTTCGTCGGCCAGATGCTGGCGCGCGATAGGCAGCGGCCGGGGTGCGGCGGCGACGGCTTTGCCGGCGGATGGGAGCGGCGCTACATCGCCGATGCTGCGGCGGAACAGATCCGCCTCGAGCTTTGCTTCCTTGTCACGCCGTTCGCGCTCCGCTTCGGCGGCCCGGCGTGCTTCGTCCTGCGCTTTTAATTCCTTGCGCAAGGACTTGAGATCGGCAAAATCCTTAAGGGAGGAACCCATGATGAATCAATCCTGATATTCATTCGCCGGCCTGCCGGTCATCCAATGCAGGCCGGAATCATCAGCCTTCCAGGTAGCGTTGCGCGTCCAGGGCTGCCATGCATCCGGTGCCGGCGCTGGTGACCGCTTGCCGATAAACGTGGTCCTGCACATCGCCGGCTGCAAACACGCCCGGTGCGCTGGTCGCCGTCGCCATTCCTTCCAGTCCGCCCCTGGTCCTGATATAGCCGTTCTTCATTTCCAGCTGGCCTTCGAAGATGCCGGTATTCGGCTTGTGGCCGATGGCAATGAACACGCCGTGCAGCTTGATCGGCGTCACGCTGCCGTCCTTGGTCGATTTGACATTGATGCCCGTCACGCCGCTGGCATCTCCGGTCACTTCATCAAGCGTGTGATTCCATTTGATGTCGATTTTGCCCTCGGCGACTTTCGCCATCAGCCGATCGATCAGGATTGCCTCGGCACGGAATTTATCGCGGCGGTGAATCAGGGTTACCTTATTGGCAATATTGGACAGATATAACGCTTCCTCGACCGCGGTATTGCCGCCGCCCACCACCGCGACATCCTGTCCGCGATAAAAGAAACCGTCGCAGGTGGCGCAGGCCGACACGCCTTTGCCCATGAATGCCTCTTCGCTGGGCAAGCCGAGATATTGCGCGGAGGCGCCGGTTGCGATGATGAGCGAATCGCAAGTATATTGGCCGGAATCGCCGATCAGGCGGATCGGTTTTTCCGTCAGCTTCGCGGTATGGATATGATCGAAAATGATTTCGGTCTTGAAGCGTTCCGCATGCTGCAGCAGCCGCTGCATCAATTCCGGCCCTTGCACGCCCATCGGGTCGCCCGGCCAGTTCTCGACATCGGTCGTCGTCATCAACTGGCCGCCCTGTTCGACGCCGGTGATCAGTACCGGCTTCAAATTGGCGCGTGCCGCATAGACGGCTGCGCTGTATCCGGCGGGGCCGGAGCCGAGAATCAGGACGTGAGCGTGTTTTGGGATGGACATAAGAATCTTCTGAAATAAAGGGCAATAAAGGAGCGGCGCGCTGAAAAAGACAAAACGGACAGGGTTACATATAACGCCGTACGGTGAAATTTCAACCGTATCCTGATTTATGCAGTATTGCGCCCGAAAACTGGTTAAGATTATAGACGAACATGTCCACCCGGCATTGTTGACGGCATAAAATGGTTCCAAGCGGCGCGGCAAGCGCGGCTTGCAATAATGGCATCTGGATTTATGACAAGAACAACGCAAACCTATACCCGCAATACCAATCCGCCGGAGCCGCTGCCGAACCGGCTGGTGCGCCTGCTGTCGGAGGCGCGCTGGCTGGCGCTATCGGTAATCACGGCCTACCTGGTCCTGATTTTTTTGACTTATTCGAAGGTTGACCCGGGATGGTCGCATGCGAATCTGGTGCCCAGGCTGAACAACTGGGGCGGCCGGATCGGCGCCTGGCTGGCGGATTTAATGCTGTTCGTTTTCGGTTTTTCCGCATGGTGGTGGTGCGTGATGCTGTTGCGGTCGGTATGGACCGGCTACCGGCGGCTGTCGCAGAAATTCCTGCTGGAGCAGGAACCGGAACCGCTGCATCATCAGGAGGGGCTGATTCGCGGCGCGGGTTTTGTCCTGCTGCTCATCGGCAGCGTCGGCCTCGAATATATGCGGATGTACACGCTCAAGGCGCAACTGCCGCGCGCACCGGGAGGCGTGATCGGAGAGTTGATCGGCAGCGCGGCGCAAAACGCATTGGGTTTTACCGGCGCCACTTTATTTTTAATGCTGCTGTTCGGCCTGGGCTTCAGCCTGTTTTTCCATGTTTCATGGCTTGCAGTCGCTGAACGGATCGGCAGCGTGCTCGAAAACTGCATTGTCTGGTTGAAGAACCTGTACGCGGCGCGCGAAGATCGCAGGGCAGGCATTGTCGCCGCCGTCAAGCGGGAAGGGGTGCTGGTGCAGGGGCGCGCAAAAATCGTCGATGCGCCGCCGGTACGGATCGAACCGCAAGTGGTTGCCGTGCCAAAATCGGAGCGGGTCGAGAAAGAGCGGCAGGTCTCGCTTTTCAACGACCTGCCCGATACCAATTTGCCGCCGTTGTCGTTATTGGACGAAGCGCCGCAGGCGCAGGAAACCGTCAGCATCGAGACGCTGGAATTCACCAGCCGGCTGATCGAGAAAAAACTGTCGGACTTCGGCGTCGAAGTCAAAGTCGTCGCAGCGTATCCGGGTCCGGTGATCACGCGCTACGAGATCGAGCCTGCCATCGGCGTCAAAGGCAGCCAGATCGTCGGTCTTGCACGCGACCTGGCGCGCGCGCTGTCGCTGACCTCGATTCGCGTGGTTGAAACCATCCCGGGCAAGAACTACATGGGACTGGAATTGCCGAACCCGAAGCGCCAGATCGTGCGCCTGACTGAAATTCTCGGATCCAAGGTGTATAACGATGGCGTATCGAGTCTCACCATCGCGCTCGGCAAGGACATCGCCGGCCACCCGGTAGTCGCCGACCTGGCCAGGATGCCGCACTTGCTGGTCGCAGGCACGACCGGTTCGGGCAAATCGGTCGGCATCAACGCGACCATTCTGTCGCTGTTGTACAAATCCGATCCGAATCAGGTGCGCCTGATCCTGATCGATCCGAAGATGCTGGAACTGTCGATCTACGAAGGAATTCCGCACTTGCTGGCGCCGGTGGTGACCGACATGCGCCAGGCCGGCCACGCGTTGAACTGGGCGGTGGCGGAGATGGAGCGGCGCTACAAGCTGATGTCCAAACTCGGCGTGCGCAATCTGGCCGGCTATAACCAGAAAATCGCCGACGCCGAAAAGCATGAACAAAAAATTCCCAATCCGTTCAGCCTGACGCCGGACGCGCCTGAACCGCTGGAAAAATTGCCGACCATCGTCATCATCATCGACGAGCTGGCCGACCTGATGATGGTAGTCGGCAAGAAGATCGAAGAATTGATCGCCCGCATCGCGCAAAAGGCGCGGGCCGCCGGCATTCACCTGATCCTGGCGACGCAGCGGCCTTCGGTCGACGTCATTACGGGCCTGATCAAGGCCAATATCCCGACTCGCATCGCATTCCAGGTCAGCAGCAAGATCGACTCCCGCACGATTCTCGACCAGATGGGCGCCGAAGCGCTGCTCGGCATGGGCGACATGCTGTACATGCCGCCCGGCACCGGCCTGCCGGTTCGCGTGCATGGCGCATTCGTATCCGACGATGAAGTGCATCGGGTAGTCGATCACCTCAAGTCGCAAGGGGAACCGAATTACATTGAGGGAATCCTAGAAGGTGGCGTCATCGAGGACGGCGCCGACGGCGCGCTGGGAGGCGAGGGCGTCGGCGGCGGCGAAGCCGACGCGCTATACGATCAGGCAGTCGCCATCGTACTCAAGAACCGCCGCGCATCGATCTCGCTGGTGCAACGCCATCTGCGCATCGGCTACAATCGGGCAGCCCGCCTGCTCGAACAGATGGAACAAAGCGGTCTGGTATCCACCATGCAATCCAACGGCAACCGGGAAATCCTGGTGCCTGCCGGCAATACAGAATAGGAATAAATTTTGAATCAGGAACGCACTACCCAATTCCGTCGCACAGGCTCGGCCGCATTTGCCGGATTGCTGGCTGCCTGCGCCATTTCACTGCCCGTGTCCGCTCATGCTTCCGCGCTGGATCAATTCAAATCCTTTGTCGCCACTACCAAGGCGGCGAAAGGCGAGTTCACCCAGCGCCTGGTGAAAACCGATAGCGCCGGCAGCGGCAATGTAAAAGTCTCGAATGCCTCCACCGGCACCTTTCAGTTCGCGCGTCCCGGAAAATTCATCTGGACTTACCAGAAACCGTATGAGCAAATGCTGCAAGCCGACGGCGAAAAACTCTATATTTACGACAAGGACCTGAACCAGGTTACGATCAGGAAGCTCGGCAACGCACTCGGATCGTCGCCTGCCGCAATCCTGTTCGGCAGCAACGATCTCGAAAAGAATTTCACTCTGAAAGAGGCAGGCGTCAAGGATGGCATGGAATGGCTGCAAGCCACGCCGAAGACCAAGGACACGACCTTCGATCAAATCGGCATCGGCTTGCGCAACGGCGTGCCGGCCGCGATGGAGCTGCGCGATTCTTTCGGACAGGTGTCGTTGTTATCGTTTACAAAATTCGAGAAGAATCCGGCAATGGCGGAAAACCAGTTCAAGTTCGTGGCGCCCAAAGGCGCCGACGTTTTTCAGCAGTAAACCATTTCAGATTCTCTATCATCGGCAGTTTGGGTAAAACGCAGCGAACCCAGGCTGCCGATTAGCGGGAATCTTCGCAATAAATATGAGCTCCATTCCCCTGGCCGAACGCCTTCGCCCGCAGTCGCTTGACGATGTCATCGGCCAGCAGCATCTGCTTGGCTTCGGCAAACCGTTGCGCGTCGCGTTCGAATCGGGTGAACCGCATTCGATGATCCTGTGGGGGCCGCCGGGCGTCGGCAAGACGACGCTGGCGCGCTTGATGGCAGACAGCTTCGATGCGGAATTCATCGCGTTGTCGGCGGTGCTGTCCGGGGTCAAGGATATCCGCGAGGCAGTCGAGCGGGCGCAGGTCATCCGCGCCAACTCCGGCCGCCGCACCATCCTGTTCGTCGACGAAGTCCATCGCTTCAACAAAGCAGTCAACCACTATTTAAATCAATGGCTTACGAAGGTCATTGTGCAGATAATTGGGCTTCCTCATGGTTCTCGTGGGGGAAGTCATGCCTGATTTGTTCGCTCAAGAGCCTGTTGCACCACTGGCCGAAGCACTTCGTCCGAAGACCTTAGACGAGGTGGTCGGCCAGTCCCATCTTCTGGGGGAAGGGAAGCCACTTCGGCTTGCCTTCCAGTCTGGCAAACCGCACTCCATGATTTTGTGGGGACCGCCGGGTGTCGGCAAGACGACCTTGGCCCGCCTCACGGCTGCGGCCTTCAAGTGTGAGTTCATAGCCCTGTCTGCGGTTTTCTCGGGTGTCAAAGACATTCGTGCGTCCATGGAGCAAGCAGAGCAAAACCTCGCCATGGGCAAGCACACGATCTTGTTCGTGGATGAAATTCACAGGTTCAATAAGTCCCAGCAAGACGCTCTTCTTCCGTATGCTGAAAGTGGCTTGGTGACGTTCATCGGGGCTACCACCGAAAACCCTTCGTTTGAAGTGAATTCTGCCTTGCTGTCCCGTGCGCAGGTCTATGTCCTGAAATCGTTGACCGACGACGAACTGAAGGAGTTGTTGAAGCGGGCGCAAGAAAAGGTTCTTGGTCATCTGGAATTTGACGATCTGGCGCGAGACACCTTGATTGGTTATGCAGACGGCGACGCACGGCGTTTCTTGAACCTGTTGGAGCAAACCGGGACGGCGGCAGAAGCTTCAGGCATAACACGGATCACGGCTGACTTTCTTCAGAACGCCTTGACCTTGAACAGTCGGCGTTTTGACAAAGGCGGCGACAACTTCTATGACCAGATTTCAGCCTTGCACAAGTCTGTTCGTGGGTCACACCCAGACGCTGCCCTTTACTGGCTGACAAGAATGTTGGACGGTGGGGCCGATCCTCGGTATCTGTCCCGCCGAATCGTTCGCATGGCATGGGAAGACATTGGGTTGGCCGATCCAAGGGCCATGCAGATTGCCAATGATGCCGCCTTGACCTATGAACGGCTTGGTAGTCCAGAAGGTGAGTTGGCGCTAGGGCAGGCGGTCATCTATCTGGCGGTGGCTGCAAAAAGCAATGCTGGTTACAACGCATACAACCAGGCCAAGGCATTCGTGAAGAAGGACAAGAGCCGGGAAGTTCCTGTTCACTTGAGAAATGCACCAACGAAGCTCATGAAAGAACTGGGCTATGGGCATGAATACCGATATGCTCATGATGAACCGAACGCTTATGCCGCCGGTGAAACCTATCTGCCCGACGACATGAAAGAACCGGGTTGGTATCAACCGGTCCCAAGGGGATTGGAAACGCAGATTGCCGAAAAACTCGCTTTGTTGAAGAAGTGGGATGAAGAAGCTGGAAAAGAATGATTACAAGAGGCTACTTTATTGGTCAGATCATTGATGAACTGACAGCAGTTTCCCAACAGGTCAAAAGTCGATCAGGGTTACAGCTTTTTGACTTGAATCGCTATCTGGAAGACTTTTTCAAGGACATCTTGAACATCGTCTATGGCTACAAGCTCATCAACTTGAACGAAGAACGCTCCAACAATCCAGGCTTGGACTTGGGTGATGAAACTGCCAAAGTTGCATTTCAGATCACGTCAACGAAGAGTTCAGACAAGATCAACAAAACGCTTGAGAAAGCCGTTGGTCAGGTGGCAAAGTATCCGAAGATTTATGTCTTGATACTTCAAGATAAACAAGGCAGTTACGGTGCTTTGAATTCCACTCTGGCATTGCCATTCGGCTTCACTGCTGACGAACACATCCTTGACACGGGTGACGTGCTGAAGAAGGTTCTTTCATTGCCCATTGATCGCCTTCAAGACCTTCATGATTTGGTGAGCAAAGAAGTTGCTCGGGTCAAGATCGAGCTTGAGGTTCCCGATAAAAGCGGGAAGTATCAGACGAACATTGACTCATACATCGAGCAGATACCAAGAGAACGTTTTGAAGGAATTTCCACGTACTACCGGTGGCTGACTGCGGAATCGGAAAAGCAGTCCAGTTCGTATGATGTAAGTGAAGAAGATGTTGGCAAGGACTTCAAGAGGTTTATTAAGACCTTGAAGAAGCTTCCCCGTATCTCGCGGCAGTTCTATGTCTTCCTGCTTCAACGGGGAGAGTGGAAGGACACCAATCGCTTCATCAATGCGGACTACCTGCAAAGAGTGTGCAGCTTTCCAGACATGGACGGTGAACTGAGGTTGCTCAGCACCGCCGATCTATGTTGGTGGCAGGAACCTGACGAGCACGGTGAGAGTGCCACTTGGCGAATCAGCACAGTTCCAAGAGCGAAGAGCTACGAATTTTCGTGGGAGTTTCTGGATTACGTGAAGCAAAAAAAGCTGAGTCTGGAAAAGATCGTCGTCAGCTTGGATTTTTCCGACTTTAAATAAAAACATAAGGGGCAGGGATGGAGCAAAGAACACTTCTCTACGATGAGCGCTTTCTTGAAAGCTATGCGGGGGCTATCATCACTGACCCCGCCACAGCCATCGTGGAATTGGTCGCCAATTGTTGGGACGCCTACGCCACTGAAGTGAAAATTGTCTGGCCTGATGTCGAGCTTGAAAGGCAGTTCAAGATTTCTGACAACGGGCACGGCATGACCCGCGAAGAATTCCAGCACATTTGGCGAACCATTGCCTATAACCGGCTTTCGTCGGGCGGCAACACAACGGCTCCCCCTGCCGACATTCAAGGCTTGCCTCGCCTCGTGTTTGGGAAGAACGGCAAGGGCCGTTTTGCCAGCTTTTGTTTTGCCTCTGAATATCTGATCACTTCCAGGAAGAACGGGCAGGAGTTCGTCTGTCGTGTTCACCGCACCTCAACAGATCCTCTTGTTCTGGAAGAAATTTCGTTCAAAGACAAGGACGTAGTTGGTCATGGCACGGAGATCGTCGGCAATGGCACCGTTCCACGCTTAGCTTTCAGCGAAGAAAAAGCACGAGAGCTCATTGGTAGTCGCTTCCTCGCCAATCCCGCGTTCAAAGTAAAGCTGAATGGCAGTGAGATCACCTTCAACGACATTCCAGACTTGCTCTCAAGAAGTGAGGTGGACGTTGCTGGGTATGGCAAGGCCGTCATCCTTCACATTGATACCAAGAAGGCCGACAAGACCACCAAGCAGCATGGTCTGGCGTGGTGGGTGCAGAGTCGTGCGGTAGGGCAGTGCAAGTGGAGCCGTAGCGACTATGAGCGCATTCTTGACGGTAGAACTTCCGAAGCAAAACGGTTCACCTTCATCGTTCAGGCCGACTATCTGAACGGTCATGACGCTGTCGAGGGCGATTGGAGCGGCTTCAAGGAAGACAACCAGGCTTGGATTAAGACCCGTGAAGCTGTGCAGGATCAGATTCGCCAAATTATTTTTGACGCCAGTAAAGCAGAGCGGGAAAGTCGCCGCGATGCCGTCATAGAAAAAATTGGCAACACGATGAACACGCTTTCCCCTGTCAGCAAAGACAGGGTTGAAAGCTTCGTTAATGAGGTCGTTGATACCTGCCCGAATTTCGGCGAAAACGAGATCGTGCAGTTGTCCAGCATTCTCGCCAAACTGGAACAGTCCAAGTCTCGGTATGGGTTGCTGGACTTGCTGCACAAGTGTGAGCCGAACGACTACGACACCCTTCACGATATTTTGAAGGAGTGGACCATTGGGATGGCCAAGCTCGTCCTCGATGAAATTCAGAACCGCCTGAAGCTGATAGGTGAGCTCCGCACCAAGCTAAAAGTGGTAGGCATCGATGAGGTCCATGAGTTGCAGCCACTCTTTGAACGTGGCCTGTGGATGTTCGGTGCCCAGTTTGAATCCATTGAATTCACGTCCAATAAGGGCATGACCAATGTGATCAAGACCGTCTTCAAGGATGAGGGCGGCAAGGGGACTCGCAACCGGCCCGACTTCGTTGCACTGCCTGACAGCAGTGTTGGTTTTTATGCCCGTGCCTCATACGATGAAAATCATGACGAAGACGGTGTTGAACACCTGGTCATCATTGACTTGAAAACCACTGGCCTTGCGCTTGGAAGCAAGGAAAAAAATCAAGTCTGGAAATACGTGAAGGAGCTCCGTGAGAAGGGCTACCTGAAGAAATACACACATGTTGACGGTTACGTGCTAGGCGACAAAATTGAGGCTGGTGAAAACGAGCCTATCTCCCATGGCGACGAGGTGAAAATTTCACCGCTGCTTTATGACACCATTCTTATTCGGGCGGAAAAGCGGCTGCTCAGTCTTCACAGCAAGGTCAAAGATGCGCCGTTCCTGGTAGACCAGCAAGAAGCCCTCAAGAAGTTTCTTCAGCCCGTTGAAGTCACTCAGCCGGAATTGGTTGAAGTTGAACCAGCGATGGCGAAATGAGCTCGTCTGTCAATTGGATCGCTGCCTACAACTATCTTTTTGCTTCGCTCAACGACAGCGAAAATAAAGAGCTCTATGTCGGGGGTTCTACGTTCTGCCGCATGGTGCAGCAGGTAGATCCTGGGTCGCCAAGCTATCAGCAACTGCTTCCCCTGAGACAGCAGCAAGGCAAGTCCAACTCCCGCAAGGATTTCTATTGGGATCTCATCCAAGGACTGAGCGAGCCTCAACGGTTCCACCTGTACAGAGTCTTCGTGGATCATGTTGAGCCGCATGACAAGACTGCCGCTGACACCATACGGGACATCGTTTTCGGCGGTGGAAGGGCCGTGCCCACCACTTTCGTGCCGTTGGATCTGTGGAACTCCGAGAAGCTGAACAACAGCCTCAACGACATTGATCATGCCATTGACGCCCACCAATACAACCGTGCGACGACACTGAGCTACACGTGTCTGGAAGGGCTATACAAGGCATACGTTCGCAAGCATGTGCCAGAGCAAGCCGGTCTGACTGACCTCATGCCGTTGTGCAAGGTCGTGAAGGACGACATAAGCAAGAAGCTTCAGGCGCAAGGGCCGTTCCCTGTGGAGATCGTCAATGCCATGCCGACTTTGACGAATGCGATCGCGAACTCAAGGAACGGCTTCAGCGAGTCCCACTTTGGGGACGAGTCGCAACGATGGCTTGCCCTGTTTGCTCGGGACCTGACCAACTCCATTGGCCGCCTCATGCTCAACTTCATTTGAGGCCGTCATGGACAAAAAGCTGCTGCTCGTTGATCTTGAGAACAAGCACAAGGTGGACCTTTCGCCTCTGGATGACAGCTTCAGGGCCGTCATCTTTGTTGGTGCCAATCAGAACCCTCCCAAGGCTTCAAAGAAGCCAGCCACAGCCCATAGATTCAGCCGTGTGGATTTCCTGAAGGTCTCTGGCACCGGCAAGAACGCCTTGGACTTTCACATTGCTTTTGAGCTTGGCAGGACTTTTGAGAAGGCACCGGGGACCGAGTGCTTCGTGCTTAGTGGCGACAAGGGCTTTGACCCGCTCCTGACCCACCTGGACAGTCTCGGCATGCACTGTCGCAGGATAGAGAGCATTGCCGAACTGGTGTCTGTCACCGCTGCTCCAGTTGTTGCTGTGGACTTGGTGGTATGTCGGCATTGCAGGAAGGCCAGCACGATTGAACACCATGGTGGCCTGTGGTGCAGCAACTGCGGCAGGTTCGCCACAGAAGGCGACATTGATCGCCAGCGCCGACGGCGACGGCCGCAAGCTGTTGAACAATCTGGAAATCGCGGCCCGCGCTGCGCAGGCAAAAGAACAAAAAGAAGTGGATGCGGCATTGCTGGCGGAATGCCTGGGCGATGCACTGCGCCGTTTCGATAAAGGCGGCGATGCGTTCTACGACCAGATATCGGCATTGCATAAATCGGTGCGCGGCTCGAATCCGGATGCGGCGCTGTACTGGTTTGTGCGAATGCTCGACGGCGGCGCCGACCCGCGTTACCTGGCGCGCCGCATCATCCGCATGGCCAGCGAAGATATCGGTTTGGCCGACCCGCGCGCGTTGCGCCTGGCGCTGGATGCGACCGAAACCTACGAGCGGCTGGGTTCGCCGGAGGGGGAATTGGCATTGGCCGAAGCGGTGCTCTACCTGGCCTGCGCTGCCAAATCGAATGCAGTCTATAACGCGTACAATGCCGCCCGCGCATTCATCGGCAAGGACAAGTCGCGCCCGGTGCCGGAACATTTGCGCAATGCGCCGACCAGGCTGATGAAGGAACTCGGCTACGGCAAGCTTTATCGCTATGCGCATGACGAGCCGGATGCGTATGCTGCGGGAGAAACCTATTTGCCGGACGGAATGGCTGAGCCGCAATGGTATCAACCGACGCCGCGCGGATTGGAAGGGAAGATTGCGGAGAAGCTGGCGTATTTGAAATCGCTCGATGCGGCGGCGAAGAAAACCGGTAAAAAGTAGCCGTCATTCCGGCGCAGGCCGGCAGCGCCTCGGGCTGGACGCGGAATCCGGTGCAGCCCGACCCGGCAATAATACGGATGGTGCGGATCGGCTGTCCACAGCGGCGGCGGTGCGCTTGGTACAATGGCGGTTTCGCAATCAGAACTCTGCCATTCCATGATCGACATACAGCTCCTCCGCAAAGACATCGATACCGTCGCCGCCCGTTTGGCTGCGCGTAAATTCCAGCTCGACGTCGCCGCTTTCAACATTCTCGAAGCCGAACGCAAACAGATACAGACCCGCACCGAAGAATTGCAAGGCAAGCGCAACGCATTGTCCAAGCAGATCGGCATGATGAAAGGCAAGGGCGAAGACACCTCCGCCGTGATGGCTGACGTCGCCGGAATCGGCGATGAATTGAAGGCATCCGCCGAGCGTCTGGACCAGGTGCAGGCGAAGATGAGCGAATTCATGCTCGCCGTTCCCAACTTGCCGCATGAGTCGGTGCCTGTCGGCCACGACGAGACCGGCAATGTCGAAGTGCGCAAGGTAGGCACACCGCGCAACTTTGATTTCGTTGTAAAGGATCACGTCGATGTAGGAGCCGCGCTCGGCCTCGATTTCGATGTGGCGGCCAAATTGACCGGTTCACGCTTTGCCGTAATGAAAGGCGGCATCGCGCGGCTGCATCGTGCGTTGGCGCAGTTCATGCTCGATACGCACACGAGCGAGCATGGTTATGCCGAATGCTATACGCCGTACATCGTCAATGCCGATTCATTGCGCGGCACCGGGCAGTTGCCGAAATTCGAAAATGACCTTTTCAGGGTCGAGTTCGGCAGTGGGGCCGTTCCCGACAAGGATATCGGCGATCAAAACTTGCAGGCAGCCAAATCCGGCGGATTATTTTTAATCCCGACTTCCGAAGTCCCGTTGACCAATACGGTCCGCGACGAGATCGTCGCACTCGATGCGTTGCCGATCAAGCTGACTGCGCATTCGCCATGTTTCCGCTCCGAGGCAGGCAGCTACGGCCGCGACACACGCGGCATGATTCGCCAGCATCAGTTCGACAAGGTCGAGATGGTGCAAATCGTCCACCCGGAAAAGTCCTACGGCGCGCTCGAAGAAATGGTCGGCCACGCCGAGAACATTCTCAAAAAGCTTGGCCTGCCATACCGCGTCATTACGCTCTGCACAGGCGACATGGGTTTCAGCGCGGCCAAGACTTATGATCTGGAAGTGTGGCTGCCGGCACAGAATACCTACCGTGAAATTTCATCGGTATCGAACTGCGAAGCATTTCAGGCGCGGCGCATGCAGGCACGTTTCCGCAACGCGCAAGGCAAACCGGAATTGGTGCACACGTTGAACGGTTCCGGACTGGCGGTCGGCCGTACGCTGGTCGCGATTCTGGAAAATTGCCAACAGGCGGATGGCAGTGTCGATATCCCTGAAGTATTGCTGCCTTATATGGGCGGCCTGACGCGCCTGACACCGCCGGCATGAGTTTTTGCAGCTTGGCAGGGTTTCGCACAAGATTGGACTCTGCTATAATCTGGCGCTTTGCGGCATCCGGTGCCGCAAATAGAAATAGACCGAAGCAGGAAAGGTGGCAGAGTGGTCGAATGCGCTGGACTCGAAATCCAGTGTACGTCTTTGGCGTACCGTCGGTTCGAATCCGACCCTTTCCGCCAAGCAACTATTCGTAGACTGCGTAAACTGATGGGATTGTCATTTCCCCATCAGGTAACATGCTAATCGGCTACGCACGTGTTTCAACTGAAGAACAAGTAACAAACTCGCAGATCGATGCACTATGTAAAGCGGACTGCGACGTAATCCACGAAGAGAAAAGATCGGGCGGCAACCTTCGCCGCCCGATTCTCGAAAAAATCCTCTCATCCATTCAGCCAGGCGACACCATCGTTGTCTACAAGCTCGACCGCATTGCGCGATCGCTGCGCGATCTGCTTACCATCCTTGACCGTCTCAATTCCACCGGCGCCGAATTCCGCAGCCTTACCGAGATCATCGACACCAGATCGCCGGCCGGCCGCATGATGCTACAGATCATCGGCGCTTTCGCCGAGTTCGAGCGCGAGCTGATCCGCGAACGTACGAAAGCCGGCATGGAAGCGGCCATTCTGCGTGGGGCTAAAGTAGGGCGGCCGCGCGGCATGAACAGGAAGGATGAGGCGGAGGCGGTACAGCTTTGGTACTCAGGAAAATACTCAAAAACCGCAATCGGCAGGCGGTATGGCGTTCACATATCCAGCGTCAAGCGGGCCATTTTGCGAGATCAGAACAGACGACAAGCAAGCCTATTGAAAGAAGCGATCTTTCTTTCATAATTGCCAATAACCTCTGGAGGGAGTAGGATTTCGCCAGTATCGTCGTTATGAATCTATTAATACTTAGAATAATTAGTGTTATCCGCCGTGTTACATAAACGGGCATTACAAGACCAAGCAACCTGAATCGTCTGCTATATAACAATGATTTCCATGCCTACTGCTGCCGTGATGAATAGACGTGTGCACAAGATCTTCAATTTGTTGTTTGCCTTCCTCCTAATCTTCGTTAGCGCGACTGCCTGCGCGGCAACGCCTGAAAAGTTTGGCACTCGAGCCGAATTCGTACAGATCCAGGAACGCGTAAAAGTGCTGGAACAAGAGCTCGCAAATCAAAAGCGCACTCTGGACCTCAATTTAGAGATGAATAACAAGCGCTTGGAAATGGGCGACAAACGACTTGCCGATTTTGGTGCCCTAGCCACTATGCAAAGCTCGCATACCACCTGGGTCGGCATTGGAATCACCGTGATCGTAGCGATCGCGGGATTCCTCACGTTTTTAAATGCTACTGGACGCGCGCAAGGGGAAGCGCGGCATTGGATTGAAAGAAACTCCAAAGAACTAAAAGAAAGAATCCGCGAACTCGAACTGGAAGCGAATACCGCACGTGCTGCCATTGCCTTCCATGCGGACTCCGCAAAAAAGTCCATCGACGCTGATGCTAAAAAGGTACGCGACGCAGCCAAGGAAGTCATGGCAACCGATGCCGGATCAGAAACATCGCTGCGCGACCGTACGCCGGGCACAACTGAGTTGGTGCAAGAGGCCAGCAAGGAGTTGCAGGCGAAGCCTGAAAGAGACTTTACTGCTAGCGAGCACTATGTCCGAGGGGTTTCTTCATACAGTGAAGGAAACCTCCAGAACGCCCTCGCTTCCTTCGAAAGTGCCATTCGAAAGGCAGGTAATTCACCACCGGCCGAGTTGGCCGAGTACCTGTTTGGCAGGGCGTTCTTATTGGGCACCTTGGGTAAGATAGAGGAAGAGATCGCTGGCTACAACGAGATCGTCCAACGCTTCGGTGCAGACACGACGCCTGGCGTGCGCGAGCAAGTCACCAGAGGGATGAACAACAAAGGCTTCAGGCTAGGCCAGCAAGGCAAAGCCGACGAAGAAATCGCTGTCTACAACGAGATCGTCCAACGCTTCGGTGCAGACACGACGCCTGGCGTGCGCGAGCAAGTGGCGTTGGCGATGAACAGCAATCAGAGCGGGACAAACAAGGCGATCCTTGACAAAGCGTGACGCGTGAGGGCGAGCCAATTCTCAATAAAAACAATGAGTTAATACAACCGTTAATCCGCAGATCTCTGGTTCGAGTCCAGATCGGGGAGCCAGTTCTATCTCAAACAACGTACGCTTACACTTGTGTGAACCCGTTCCGTCAACCAAGCCTATCAAAAGCAGCTTAATGTCTAAGGCAGCAGCAGCCACGGCCTGTCCTTCGTGTCCTTCGGCACTACGGCAGAACAGCCTGGTCAGATCACGCACGCGTGATTCCTTGAAAATCCCGTCCGTACTCCGTCGCTACAGCCCATCCCGTTAGTCCGTCGCCTTTTCGGTGAACGATGCCAGGCGCGTCTTTCGGGTCAAGGGGTAGCCTTTTAGAAGCGGCTTAACCTTTACCGCTTTTCACGCTTATCGACGCCTGCCAACTGCAGTGTTTTTATTTCCTTGCTTTTCATCAACGCTAATAAGATTCTTCTTAAAAATTTATAGGATTTTTCCTAAAGACAGGTTGAATACTCTGATGTTCTAATACCTAATTTTTTAGGTAGTCATGACGCAAATCAGCGATCTTATTGATCGATTCCAAGACATTGAACGGCTAAATGAAGTAAATAAAATCCCTGCCCTACGGCAAGAAATTGTTGAACTCATACGCGAAGGTCTGAACGGTTTTGGCAAAAAACTAAACGATGAGCGCCGAAAAAAGCACTTCGCAAACGCCATATCGTGGCTCTCATTAAATGCCCACTCGTTAATCCAGCCATCGACAGCATGGCTCCGGCTTTGTTTAATGGATCTTGAAAACGCAATTACACCGGCCACACTGCGAAGCCTCGCTGAATCAGGAAAAAACAGCCAGATATCCGAGTTGACTTACGACCAGTTATTGGACGCGCTGCATTCCGTGGAAGTGAAAATACGCGAGCTTGGACAAAGCAACCAGCCATAATTGCCCATCAGGTTCAGGTCGATATTGCAGACATCGATCAACCCTGCACTCAATCGGCAGCAAGCCAATAATTCAGTTCTTGCCAGGAAAATAATTCAAGCGGCACGGTACAAGACCGCAATCAAAAGCGAAAATATTTTATATTCATCCGGTCGGTAGCCGGCGCTGACAGAACCTGATTTTTAACAAGTCATTCTTTCCGATCCCTATCTGTGCGCTGTACGTTCCAGGTCGCCGCTTGTGGCATTTCGAAGATCTTTCGCAATTAATGTATATTAGCCCGGTTTGACCTGACAGTTCATGTCGGATTTGAATGGCCGGGATCGATCCATCCAGCCATTTGCGGCAACTCGGAATAAGGAAAGGGAGATTCATCTAAAGCTGACGAACAGCAGAGCTCCGGCCACAATCATCGCCGCGCCACAACGGCGCCCGCGGATCCGTTGGGCCGGAATTGTAAATCGAGACGGGATGTTCAAAGATCTGGCCATTTTGCCGATCGCTCACTACAGGAAATACCGTTTCCCTTGGCGATTATCCCCATCCTTACCATGAATTACGAAGGTCAACGCCAAATCGGCAATCACTATGAAAACTCCAAAAAGAATCCAGCCCCTGGTTGAAGAAGGCCTGATCGACGAAGTCATGCGCCAACTGATGAGCGGTAAGGAAGCCACGGTATATGTGGTGCGTTGCGGTGACGATATTCGTTGCGCCAAGGTGTATAAGGAGGCGACGCAGCGCAGCTTTCATCAGGCAGTGGCGTATCAGGAAGGCCGGCGGGTGAAAAACAGCCGGCAGGCGCGGGCCATGGAAAAGGGCACGCGCTATGGGCGCAAGATGGCGGAAGAAGTTTGGCAAAACGCCGAAGTGGATGCCTTGTATCGATTGGCTGCTGCCGGTGTGCGCGTGCCCAAGCCTTACATTTGTTTTGAGGGCGTGCTGTTGATGGAGCTGGTGACGGATGCGGATGGCAACGCTGCGCCGCGCTTGAACGATGTGGAATTGAGCCGTGAGCGGGCGCTGGAATTCCATGCGATGTTGTTGCAGCAGGTGGTGCTGATGCTGTGTGCCGGCGTAATTCACGGCGATTTGTCCGAGTACAACATCCTGGTCGATGCGCACGGTCCGGTGATCATCGATTTGCCGCAGGCGGTGGATGCGGCCGGCAGCAGCGTTGCATCGACGATGCTGGAACGTGACGTGGCAAACCTGGCTAATTTCTTCGGCACCTTCGCGCCTGAGCTGCTGAACAGTCAGTACGGCAAGGAAATCTGGGTCTTGTACCAGGCTGGCTTGCTGACGCCCGATATACCGCTGACCGGCCGTGTCGCGACACCTAAAGAGCCTGCGGATGTGGGGGCGGTGATACGCGAGATTGAGCTGGCGCGTCAGGAGGAAGAAGATCGACGTCGCCGTCAGATGGAGGCACAGGCTTGATTGCCGGTCGAGGGATTTCGCGCATCCGGCGCGCCCAGGACCGATAAGTTTCAAACAGTTGCCGCGGAATCGTGCTGCCGGACTGCAGCGAGATAAAATCCCAGCGACAAGAGTGAAACCAGCAGCAGTACTGTCAGCACTGCGTTCGGAGAAAACTGCATCTCAATGATTGCGGCAATCACTAACGGACCAGCGGCCTGGGATATCAAAGTCGGTCCGGCCAGCGCTCCTGCAATGGCCCCATAATTCTCCCGCCCGAACAGCGTTTGCGGCACCGTACCCCGAACAATCGTCAGTATTCCGTTACTCAAACCATAGAGCAGGCAGAAGGCTGCAATTGCCCACTGATGTATGCCCAGGAGCAACAGCGCGACCAGTGCAGTCGGTAATGCCGCAAAGGTAATCCTCCCGACAGTCTGCGGCAGCGTATTCCTGGCAAACACCATTTCACCGATACGTCCTGCGACTTGCATGGGGCCGATGAATGCCGCAAACAGCACGACCGTGGCAACGGGATGCCCCAGCTTGTGCAGCAGCGGAATCAGATGCACAGAAAGCGCAGAGAAGACGAAGGCGTTCGCCGCAAAGGCGCAGGCCAGCTTCCAGAAAGTCGACTCGCGCACCACTTCCTTCAGGCTGTAATTCCTGGCCGCCTGCGGCTTGTTTTCATGTGCGGCGAACGCCTGCTTCGTTCTGGCAGGGAGCGCCAAATGAAGCGGCAGGCAGAGGACGAACTGCGCGATGCCATAGAACAGGTAAGTCTCGCGCCAACCTGCGATGGCGTTCAGCTTCAGCGTGAGAGGCCAGAATACCGTGCTGGCGAAGCCGGCGAATAAAGTAAGCGTGGAGATGCCGGTCCGGGCTCCCTCCAAAAACTCGCGATTGATGGTGGCAAATGCCGCCTCGTACAGAACAAGGGCCATGCCGGCGCCCAGCACGGACCATGCCGCATAGTATTGCAGCGGCGATTGCACCAGGCTCAGCATGATGAGCCCGGTACCGCAGATGACAGATCCCGCTCCCATGACAAACCGCCCGCCGAAACGGTCGATCAGCATGCCGGCCGGTGTGGACACCAGTCCCGCCACCAGCATGCTCCACGAGAACGCGCCAAAGACGACTTCGGCGCGCCAGCCCAGTCCATGCTGGATTTCCGGTGCGAGAAGCGAAAATGCATAGAACATTGAACCCCAGGACGTTATCTGGGTAATCCCGAGAATGCCGACAATCTTCCAATGCGTTTTATTGTTGTTCATTAACACAGCCTATAGGCTAAGGGCCAAGAAGTCGCTGATCGGATTCCTTGCTTTTGTATGATACTTCAACGATAATTGAAATATCATACAGCAACGATAATTGAAATGCATACAAAAAACGTCATTGCGGCTCTGACTGCATTGGCTCAGGACTCGCGCCTTGCCATTTTCCGCCTTCTTGTTCAAGCCGGGCCGCACGGTTTGGCAGCCGCAAAAATAGCTGAAGGCGTGGGCATTTCACCCTCGTCTTTATCCTTTCATTTGAAAGAATTGCTGCACGCCGAGATGGTGACGCAAATCAGGGACGGACGCTCTCTCATCTATTCGGCGAACTTCGAGACCATGAACGGACTTGTCGGATTCTTGACTGAAAACTGCTGCGGCGGGAATCCGTGCTCTGCCGTTTGCGCTGCCGACTGTTCCACTGCCGAAGGAGCTTCGTCATGAGAAAAGAGATGGCAGTGACTGATAAAACGTACAACGTGCTGTTTCTGTGCACCGGCAATTCCGCTCGCAGCATCATGGCCGAAGCCTTGGTCACTGTCATGAGCAAGGGACGATTCCACGGGTATAGCGCCGGCAGCAAGCCGGGAGGAAAAGTCAATCCGTTCGCGATTGAAAAGGTCGAGGAAGCCGGCTACCCGCTGGAAAACCTGCGCAGCAAAAACTGGGACGAGTTTGCCCGGCCGGATGCGCCACACATGGACTTCATCATCACGGTGTGCGACAACGCAGCCGGCGAAGTCTGCCCGATCTGGCCCGGACATCCGACTACGGCGCACTGGTCCTTTGAAGATCCTGCGGCAGTCGAAGGCAGCGATGAGGAGAAGCGTGCGGCATTCAACAAGATTTTCAAGCAAATCATGGTGAGGGTGAATGCCTTCCTTGCTCTGCCGATAGACAAACTCGAGAAGCATGCTATTCACCAGGAAATCAGAAAAATCGGTGCTGCCCCGGTATGACGCTCTCTCGTAGATTGGCCGGGGAATTCCTCGGCACCGCATTTCTGCTCGCTGTCGTCATCGGATCCGGCATCATGGGAGAGCGGCTTGCCGGCGGCAACGTCGCCATTGCGCTGCTCGGCAATACCTTGGCAACCGGAGCGGGGCTGGTCGCGCTGATCCTGACCTTCGGCCCCATTTCCGGCGCCCACTTCAATCCGGCCGTGACGCTGAGCGATGCCTGGTTCGGGCAGATTCACTGGCGGCATGCCGTGATGTATATCGCGGCTCAGGTTGCAGGCGCGTTTGCAGGCGTCGCCGCGGCTCATGGAATGTTCCAGGAAGCGATTTTTTTTGCTTCACAGCACGCCCGCACCGGTCCGTCTCAGTGGTGGAGCGAGTTCGTAGCGACCTTTGGCCTGCTGGCTGTAATCATCAGTTGCTCCAGGACCCGGCCGACCAGCACGCCGTTTGCGGTCGCAGCCTACATCACAGCCGCTTACTGGTTCACGTCGTCAACGTCCTTTGCCAATCCGGCCGTCACGCTGGCGCGCGCCGCATCGGACACGTTTGCCGGTATCCGGCCGCAGGACGCTCCCGGCTTTATCGCGGCCCAGTTATCGGGCGCCGCGGCCGCTGTCATCGTCTTCAAATGGCTATTCGCTTCAGACAAAGAGGTCTCTCCTTATGGAAATCAAGATTTACCACAACCCGAACTGCGGGACATCCCGTAACACGCTGGCAATGATCCGCAATACCGGCGTCGAGCCGCAGGTTATCGAGTACCTGAAAACCCCGCCAAGTCGCGCAGAGCTTGAGGAGTTGATTGCGAAAGCGGGATTGACGGTGCGCGAAGCCATCCGGAAAAAAGACACTCCCCATGCGGAACTCGGGCTCGACAACCCGGCGCTGACAGACGATGAACTTCTTGATGCCATGATGGCGCATCCCATCCTTGTCAACCGGCCGTTTGCCGTGACGCCGGACGGTGTGCGGCTTTGCCGTCCGTCGGAAGTGGTGCTGGATATTCTTCCGTTGCCGCAAAAAGGCCCGTTCGCGAAGCAGGATGGTGAAGTGGTGATTGACGCAGAGGGCAGGAGGGGCGGCAAAAATGGCGAGTGACCTGTCCGATCTGCCCAATATCAGCGGTCCGCATCTCGACATGCCGACGCTGCAGAAACTGGAGCCGCCCAAGGTGTCGACACATCCGCCGCGCGTTCTCCTGCTGTACGGCTCGTTGCGAGAGAAGTCCTATAGCCGGCTTCTCACGCTGGAGGCCGAGCGCATCCTGCGGCGCTTTGGAGCGGAAACGCGCGTATTCGATCCGCACGGCTTGCCGATGGTCGACAGCTGCGCACCGGACCATCCGAAGGTGCAGGAGCTGCGCAAGCTGTCCGAATGGTCGGAAGGCCAGGTGTGGTGCAGCCCGGAACGGCACGGCGCCATGACAGGGGTATTCAAATCCCAAATCGACTGGCTGCCCCTGGAAATCGGCAGCATTCGTCCAACCCAGGGACGCACGCTCGCAGTGATGCAAGTGTGCGGCGGTTCGCAGTCGTTCAATGCTGTCAATTCTCTTCGGCTTCTCGGACGCTGGATGCGCATGGTGACGATACCGAATCAGAGTTCGGTTGCGAAGGCGTACCAAGAATTTGACGACAACGGTCGTATGAAGCCTTCGGCTTACTACGAGCGGCTGGTCGACGTGATGGAAGAGCTCTGCAAATTCACATTGCTCGTGCGCGACCGCTCGGACTACCTGACGAGCCGTTACAGCGAAAGGAAGGAAGCAATGCCGGAGCTTGCGGCCACGCTGGCGGCCGCCGCAATGAGCCATGAAGCCGGTCAGGATGAGACGAAAGACGAGCTGGAGTAGTCAACCCGGTTTTTTCGGAATAGCGTCAGCGGGAATCGATAAGGTTTCGTGACCGCATCTCCGGATTACTCATCGCTCAAGAGCGTTTTGGCAGTGAAGAACCGCATCCCGCCGCTCTTTTTCATCGCAAGGACGCATGGCATGTAATGCAGCGAGTCGCTCACCGGGCTCCAGCATGCCGTCCGCATGCCTATCCTGCTATAGTTCGATTTTAAAAAGCAACTGTTCGAATTGTGTATGGCATGCAAACAATCAAGGCTTGGCTCTCCGTTCCGTCGCCGGCTATTGCTGGTGCTGGCAGCAGCGGCAACTCTGTCCAGTTTCAATGCGGGTGCCGAAAACGTTCCGCTTGTTGCCGCGGCATCCGACTTGAAATTCGTCCTTGACGAACTCGCCAGGGTCTTTCAGGCCAACACCGGGAAATCGGTCAAGATCGTCTACGGTTCATCCGGCAACTTCCGGCGGCAAATCTCGGAAGGCGCACCCTTCGAGATATTTTTCTCCGCTGATGAAGGCTTCGTTCAGGCACTGGTCAAAGACAGGTTAACGCTCGACGAAGGGAAGCTCTACGCCATTGGCCGTATCGTCGTCATCGTTCCCGAGAATTCCCCGTTAAAGCCGAACGGCGACCTCAGCGACCTGGCCGGCGCAATAACGGCTAACCGTATCAAGAGATTTGCAATCGCCAACCCGGAGCATGCGCCGTACGGCCGCGCCGCCAAGGAAGCACTGGAGAAGGCCGGCCTGTGGACTCTCCTTGAAGACAAGCTGGTCTTGGGCGAAAATATTTCCCAGGCCGCCCAGTTCGCGACCACCGGGTCAACCGATGGCGGCATCATCGCCTATTCTCTGGCGCTCGCCCCGGCGGTCAGCCGGCACAGCCGGTACGCGCTTATCCCCGCTTCATGGCATTCGCCGCTGCGGCAGAAAATGGTGCTGCTTCCCAAAGCCGGCGATACCGCCAAGGATTTCTATCGCTTCGTCCAGGCGCCACCCGCCCGGACTGTTTTCAAGAAGTATGGCTTTGCGTTGCCGGGCGAGTGATGGACTGGACCGCATTCTCCCTGTCCGTGAAACTGGCAGCCTGCACGGCGGCAATCCTGCTGCCGGCAGGCATCTTCATTGGCCGCTTGTTCGCGTGGCGGGAATTCGTTGGCAAGTCGCTGTTCGAGGCGGCATTTGCGCTGCCCTTGGTGTTGCCCCCGACGGTTCTCGGCTACTACCTGCTGGCTGGCATGGGCGGCGCCTCAACCTTGGGCCGATGGGCCGAGGCGACCTTCGGACACTCTCTCGTATTCAGCTTTTCAGGGCTGCTCATCGCCTCGATCATCTTTAATCTGCCGTTCGCCATTCAGCCTGTTCAGCGTGCGCTGGAGTCGATTCCGGTCAATGTCCGGCATGCCGCCGCCTGCTGCGGCTTATCGTGGTGGCGCACGCTGTGGCGTATCGAGCTGCCCTTGGCTTGGCCCGGCATTCTGTCGGCGCTAGTCATGACATTTGCGCATACTCTGGGGGAGTTCGGCGTTGTCTTGATGGTCGGCGGAAGCATTCCCGGAGAGACCAAGACCATCGCCGTTTCCATCTATGACCGGGTGCAGGCCTTCGATACTGCCGCCGCCGGCCGGATGTCGGCCGTACTGCTGTTGCTTTCCCTCGGGGCAATTTCGATCAGCTACTACGCGACCAACCGCTTCAAGAGGCGGCATGCCTGAAACGTTGCCGTATTTTCAGGTTGACCTGGCGCAGGAAGGGCCCATCGCGCTGGACGCGCATTTTTCCTGCGAGCCCGGAGAGGTTCTTGCCCTTGTCGGTCCGTCCGGAAGTGGAAAATCCACCATCCTGAAGACTATTGCCGGTCTATACCGGCCAAAGAGCGGCCGCGTGGCCATCGGCGGGCAAGAATGGCTGAACACGTCGACCAGGCGCAACCTGCCTGCTCAGCAACGGTCGGTCGGGGTGGTTTTCCAGGATTACGCGCTGTTTCCTCACTTGACTGCTCTATCCAACGTCATCGAAGCGATGCAGCACATCGCTGCCGGCGATAGGCGGGCTCGAGCCGTCGCGCTGCTGGAGCGCGTCCACCTGGGCGGTCTGGAAGAGCGCCGGCCGGAAGAGCTGTCGGGAGGGCAGCAGCAACGCGTCGCTGTCGCTCGTGCGCTGGCCCGAGACCCTGCCGTCCTTCTGCTGGACGAGCCCTTTTCGGCTGTTGACCAGGTCACCAAGGAAAAATTGTATGAGGAGCTGGCGTTCCTCCACCAGGAGCTCACCCTTCCTATAATTCTGGTGACGCATTCGTTGCAAGAGGCCTCGCTGCTGGCCGACAAGATGTGCATCCTGCATCGCGGGAAGACGCTGCAATTGGCCACGCCTGACGAAGTAATGACCAGGCCGGCCACGGTCGAAGTCGCCAGGCTGGTCGCTTTAAAAAACGTCTTTTCCGGCGAGGTTGCGGGGCACCGGAACAATGAGGCGACTTTGGTACGGTGGGGCACTCTGATGCTGGAAGCGGGGTTCAACCCTCGCTTTCAGGCGGGAGAAAAGGCTTATTGGACCATTCCCGATTCCCATGTCGTCATGCACCGGACAGAAAAAGCCTTTCGGGCGACCACCGAAAATCTGATCGAAGGAGTGGTTGTCACCTCTCTGGTCCTGGGCGGCACGACTCATCTGAAGCTGCGCCCGCTGTCCAGTGAAAAGGACATTCTCTCGTTGTCGGTGCCCACGCACTTTGCCCGGCTGAACAACGCCAGGGCAGGTGCGGAAATTTCCATTTCTCTGCAGCGGGACGCAGTGCATCTAATGCCGTACGGCTGAATATGGGAGAGAATGTGGGTTCCGATTTTGCATGGACGGGCGCGCTGTTCAAAATACCGTGTCCCGTTGCCGCGGACTTTCGTTAAAAGCCGTTTGTGCCGGCCGGGATGCCATGTCAGCAAATCGTATGCCAGTGAGATATTAAAACAGGAGACTAAAACTAAATGACCAAAGAATCCGTAATAAAACTTGATATGTTCATCAACCACAAGGATGTCTCTACCGGAAAATACTTTGAAGTGCGCGATCCGGGCAGATATTCAGAGGTCGTCGGATTGGTCGCAACCGGATCCGCCGCGAATGTGAATGACGCGGTCTGTGCCGCGCACGCCGCGTTTCAGTCATGGAAGAACGTTCCTTTAAACGAGCGCGTGGAGCGTCTGCTCGCCGCAGCCGCGGAACTGGACAAGCTGTCCGCGGAACTGGCGGTGACCTTGGTGAGAGAACAGGGAATGCTGCTGCGGGAAACGACGCGGGATGTCGGCAACGGTATCAAGAGTCTGAGGGAGGTCGCGACGCTGGCTGAGTCGTTTATGCAGACCGAAGAATTTGAAGATGAAGAGAGCGTGGTCCGCGTCGAAAAGGTTCCGCGCGGGGTAGTGGCCGCCATCGTTCCATGGAATGCGCCGATGGGACTGACGATGGGTAAGGTCGGGCCTGCACTGGTTACCGGTAATACTTTGGTGATCAAGCCGTCCCCGTTTGCTCCGCTCGCCACATCGCAGGCATTGAAAACCATCGCTGCTTTTTTCCCGCCCGGCGTCATTAACATCATCCACGGCGAAGGAGAAGTAGGACCCGCCTTGACCCGGCATCCTTTGGTGCGGAAAATTTCCTTTACCGGAGGAACCACAACCGGAAAGGCGGTAATGGCCGCCGCTGCCGAATCGGTAAAGAGCATCACTCTGGAATTGGGCGGCAACGATCCGGCGATTATTCTGGACGACGCCGTTCCTTCCGATGTCGTCCCCGAACTCATCAAGGGGATTTTCCCGCGCTCCGGCCAGGTGTGTTACGCCGTTAAACGAGTGTACGTTCCGGCCGGGATGCTGGACACATTCTTCGAAACCTTGTGCGAGGCGGTGGATCAGTTCAAGGTTGGTTACGGCCTCGACGAACGTGCAACCCTGGCGCCGCTGAATAACCGGAATCAATACGACTTCGTCAAAGGCTTGATTGAGCGCGCCAAACAAAGCGGAGCGACCGTGCGCGAACTCGGAAAAAAACTGGACGTTGCCAACTGGAACAATGGCTATTATGTCTCGCCGACTGTAGTCAAGGACGTGGCGCCATCGGCGGAACTTGTGTTGACCGAACAGTTCGGCCCGGTTATTCCATTGATTCCATACGAATCGGAAGAGCAGGTTTTACAAATGGCGAACAGTACCGAGTATGGTCTGGCGTCATCCATCTGGGGACGCGACGTCGATCGGGCATTTCGTTTATCAAGCAGGATAGAGGCCGGCGTCACGTTCATCAACAGCCATGCACGAACCGCTTTAGGCGAACGCCATATGCCGTTCGGGGGCGTCAAGCAGAGCGGAATCGGCCGTGTGCGGACGACTGTCGGGCTGGCCGAATATATCGAATACCACGCGATCAGCTTGAACAAAAAAGCATGCCGGCCATGAGGTGAGGGGAGAAGGCAAGGGACCATTGCAACACGCTTGAATTACCTGATGATTCAACCTGGAGCAGTATCTGCCGCCGCGATTTTTCCGGCGGCAGGCGTCTTCACAAGACTCATTCGGACACAACCCGGCGAACGCCGGCGAGTTCCGCCGGATCACAAAGACTTGCTTGATATCAAAGACCGCTCGATGCGGTCTTTTTTATTTCCGATATGTTAAGCGGCGCACAGACCCTGAAGGATATATTGCTTACCATTCTGGCATGATTCCAACCCAAAGGAGAATGTCCATGAGCAAGCTACTGTCCATACTGGCCGCAAGTCTTTTCGCTGTTTCCATGAGCATGCCGGCGATTGCCGCCGACGCCGCCAAAGCCGATTCAAAGAGCATGAAGGCGCAGGCGGAAGGCGACTATAAAGCAGCGAAGGCCAAGATAAAGGGCGATGAAAAGGCTGCCAAGGCCGAGTGCGCCAAATTGAGCGGCGCCGATAAAAGCGCATGCAATAAAGATGTGAAGGCCAAGAACGAAAAGGCGGAAGCGGATGCGAAAGCTTCTTACAAGAAAGCGGAAGCTGACGCCAAAGCGATGAAATAAAAAAAATTTTCTGCGATTTATTATAGGTCCACGGCACCTTCACTATTAAGCCGGCGCACCCGTTGCAACGATTTCAGCGGGTGCGTTAAAGCATAAATTGCTGTTCGGCATTCGACCGGATTCCACGATAGTTCGATTCTGTTATCGCTTGTTCTTGACGCGCTCGATCAGCTCGATGCCGATTCTCGATTGAATTTCAGTGACGGTTATCACCAGTCTCTTCCGCTCGGCAACGTCGGTGGATTTCGTAAAGTCCACCGCGCCGAACTCCACTTGTGCGTTTTCGGGCAGCAGCGTAGATAACGCATTTATCTGGTTTTGAAGGCTGATCAAGCGCCGCCTGATTTCATCGATCGTCATGGAACTATGATAGGCATGTTCAATTAATAACATATGAGGTGCCTCAAGAAAATTTGAGGCATTGAACAGTCGATCGCCGCTATAACGAATACGTCAAATGTGCGCGGAAAACGGGGCGCAGAATTAAACCGGCGCCTCATATGGCTGCCGGCTTCAATCGGACTAACATGAATTCATCGCCGGATAAGCATGGCGAAGCGCTCCTTGAAACTGCTCTCGGGCAAATGCGCTCATTTGAACATTTTCATAACATTGGCATCGAACCTGTTGAACATAGAGCTGTCATTGCAAATTCCGCGCAACGACCGCCAATCTCATTCCGTCTCTTATGGATAATAATTTACAGAACGTTTTGCTTTACCTGAAAGAAAACCATTTGAAACTGGTCACGGCGGAATCGTGTACGGCCGGTTTGATCGCCTCGATATTGGCGGAAGCTCCCGGGTCTGCCAGTTGGCTGGAATGTGCTTTCGTCACCTATTCGCCGGAGGCAAAAATCGGTTGCCTGGGTGTCAGGCGCGAAACAATCGACATGCACGATTTGACCAGCGAAGAGGTCGCTCGCGAAATGGCTGAGGGCGCGTTGCGCATTAGTCGCGCCAATGTCGCATTGTCCAGTACCGGTCTGGCCGGGCCGTCAAACGGAAACAGCGATATTCCAGTCGGCACCATGTGTTTTGCGTGGTCATTCGAGCGTCAGGCTTCCGTCATCACTTTTTCGGAAACGAGGAAATTCAACGGCGAGCGTAACCATGTGCGGCAAGCCGGTGCAGAATATGCCATTGGCCGTATCTGGCACTACCACAACGAACTGTTGCAGCGCTCTAACTAAGTTATCCGTGCGTGGCCGTGCTTGCTGCCGGATTTCGAGTCATGGTTGCATCGACAGTTAATGTGATGAATGTTGAGAATGCGCAACTGTCTTTCGCATATTGCGTGCTATTAATGAAATCTCGTTTTTATAGCGCTTCGGGCCGCATAAATCGCGATTACAAACGGTTCCAGTTGCAGAAAATCAATAATTTATCAGCATCAAATTGTGGAGACAGCAGTGCGCCTTTTTGCAGACCAGAATTGTTTTTTGATTGCATGCCCGTATTGCACCGGCAGGGATGCGATAAACGCGGCAATGTCGGCCTGTTCATTGCAGGCGCTTACCGGCTGGAATGCGGCGATGCGGTTTACTGTTTCATCGGGCTTCTTGTAAAAGGAAAAATGCTTGCAGTCAGTGCGGTGCTGGAAAGAATCCGCCGCTCGCGCGTCAATCATGCCGATGCTTACAGGACGAATCAAGATGCCTAAAATACATACCCACTATGACAATCTGAAGGTGACGCGTAATGCGCCGCCGGAGGTCATTCGTGCGGCCTACAAAACGCTGTCGCAAAAATTTCATCCTGACCGCAATCCGGATAATCATTCCGCTACCCGGACTTTTCAGATTATCAATTCAGCGTATGAAGTGCTGTCGAATCCCGTCAAGCGCAGAGAACATGATGATTGGATCGCCGCGGCAGAAGCCGAGGGTGAAGCGGAGCAAAAGCGTGACGAGCCTGAGCATTTTTCTCACGCATCCCGGAAGAGCCCGTCGGACAATGTACGGCGCCGAGCTTCCTTCAGCATCTACAGGGGAGGGCAAAACCAATGGGCAATTCAGGCCTCGACAATGGTTTTGAAAGCACGCATGAATATGCCTCACGTCCTTAAATATTCCTGTTTTTTTATTGTTGCTGCAGGGCTGATTCTTTTCGGCATTCTGGTCGACTGACAGTGAGTATCGATGCGGCAAACGCTGCCTGAAAACTATTTACTGCCGCATCTTGCGACTGAACGTTTAATAAAAATCGGGCAGGCCGGCTAAACGCTTTATCCACTCCATCCGACGGCAGGGCAGGCGGCATGAACGGCATGCGTTACATTGCTCGCGACCTAGAGCGGTTTTCGTATTAGTGTATGGGCGCTGCGGGCCGCTTTGGAGCGCATGGCGGCGTTGTTCGTCGCTTGTGTGGCTGGCCACACTGCAGTCCTCGCGCCTTGCCCTGCACCCCAAACCAACCCGCATCACCCTCACACTAATACGAAAACCGCTCTAGTTCATATCAAAACCTGTAGACATTGAATTACCGGCAACGCTTGCCATCGGCATATTGAACGCCTGCCGACATTTTCGCCACACTGTTTTATGGTGTCGATGCGAACATCGTTATTCCCGCACAAGACCGACTATACTCAAGTTTTCCGGAGCGCAAGAAATGGCTTGATGGCAATATGCCGTCGAGCCGCAGCAGATTTCGCCTTGAACGGCGAATCCGGTATCCCGTGATCAAGCCGAAAAACCGATAGCAGGAAATTACATGGCGACGACCCGATGATGCGTTATGCACTCTCCGATTCCAAAATGCGGCCTGCGCTCATGGTCGTTGTTATTGCGCTGATCGTCTCGGCAATTTACGGACAATTTCTATGGAATCCGCTTGTCTTCGACGATAACAATTTCTTTGGCGGCGCCATTCATCCTGAATATCTGAAACCGGATTCCCTCCTCAATATACGAGGCTTGCCTTACGCTTCGTTCGAGTGGACGCGCGTGCTTGTCGGACTGCAGATGAAATGGTTTCGTCTCGGTAATCTGGCGCTGCACATTGCGGCCGCAGTAACGCTGTTCGCTTTTTTGCGCCGGTTGTTCGACATGGCTCTTTCAACCGAAACCGTCGCCGCAGATGCCGCGGCGGGAGAGGCGCTGCCGCCGTTCTGGCTGGCTTTTTTCGGCACATTGATTTTTGCGTTGCATCCGGCAGCGGTCTACGCCGCCGCGTATCTTATCCAGCGCTCGACTCTGATGGCGACGCTATTTACCCTCGTGACGTGGTACCTGCTGCTGGAAGGGATATCTCGAAACAGCCGATGGTGGATGATTGCCTCCGCCGGCGCTTATTTTCTCGCAGTGTTTTCGAAAGAGCATGCGATCATGGCGCCGGCAGTGGCGCTGGCCATGCTTTTTCTGGTGCGCAAGCCCGGCCGCCGATTATTGATCGATGTCTGGCCGGTCTTCGTGTTGTATGGCCTGATCGCCGCATTTGTAATATTCAAGTTTAAAAGCGGCCAGATTCTCGGCCAGGCGTATGAACCCAGAGGCATGGATATGTTGTCGATGCTGGCCAGACTGGATCCGGAATTCAATCCTCGTCTGGCCTATCCGCTGTCCATGCTGACGCAGTCATTTTTATTTTTCAAATATCTGCTGGTCTGGATACTGCCCAATCCGACGTGGATGTCGGTCGACATGTTTGAAGATTTTGCCACCAGGTTATGGTCATGGCCGCAATCGGCGGGATTGATCGGCTTCGTCCTTTATCCGATTGCCGCTGTCTGGTTGCTGCTGAAACGGGGGAAGAAAGGTTTGCTCGGCTTCGGATTGCTTTGTCCATGGCTGATGTTTGCCACCGAACTGTCCACGGTCAGGATCCAGGAAACATTTGTCCTGTACCGCAGTTATCTCTGGATGCCCGGCGTTTTTGCGGCGATGCCGTTCCTGTTTGAGAAAGCGCCGGCCAAACGCACGGCTGCGATACTGACGGCGCTCATTATTGTGATGATCCCGGTGACATGGACGCGCCTGGTCACTTTCTCGTCGCCGCTTCTGTTATGGAACGATGCAGCCCGGCTGATAAAGGGCAAGGATAATCGCCCCGGAGTGGAAAGGATTTATCACAATCGCGGATTGCAGCTTTCCAGGCTTGGATACTTCAAGGAGGCAATCGAGGATTACAACAAAGTATTCACACTGAATTCAAAACATGTTCTTGCCTACAACGATCGTGGAGCGACCTATCTGGACATGAAAAAATATCCGCAGGCGCTGCTGGATTTCAGCAAGGCGATCGAAATCGATCCGAAGTTTCCCCGACCCTATCTTGGAAGAGCCCTCACCTATGAAGAGCTTGGCAAGCCGGACGAGGCGCTGCTGGATTACAGAAAACTCTGCTCGTTGGGTTTCGTCGAAGGATGCCAGAAACTAAAACAGGTGGTTTCCGTAGATCAGGCGCGTTGACATCCGCGGTTCCGATCCGGAAAACGGCCGCCGTTCCTTGTCGCAAAGCGGCTCGATATCGAATCAGCTAAGCGGTATCGATATCGTAAGCGAGGTGCCTTTGCGTGGTGCGCTATCGATTTTCAATTCGCCGTCCAGCATGCGGATACGCTCCTTGATTCCCTGCAGTCCGAACGTTTTCCCTTTTTTACCGACATCCTGGTTCAAACCGATACCATTGTCGGTAATCCTCATGTAAAGACAGACGGCATTCCTGTTCAGTTCGACCTGCACCTGAGTCGCTTTTGCATGCCGCATCACATTGGTCAGCGATTCCTGCAGGATGCGGAAAAGCGCCGTCGCGGATTTCTCGTCGAGACCGCTGTCAAAATCTTCATTCTCTACGACGATGTCGCAGGCAATGCCGCAGCGCCGGCGGAATTCTTCTATTTGCCATTCGATCG
The DNA here is from genome assembly GCA_028292665.1 of Herminiimonas sp. Classification (GTDB taxonomy): domain Bacteria; phylum Pseudomonadota; class Gammaproteobacteria; order Burkholderiales; family Burkholderiaceae_D; genus JAQGLW01. The sequence continues at coordinate 5,006 of JAQGLW010000105.1, read as the reverse complement.
CGGCCTGCAATCCCAGGTCCAGTACCGGCGGACGCAAATCATTGATGATCGCGCGCACGCTCTTGATCGTTGCATCGATCTGGTTCAATGCATACTGGGCTTTTTCGTTCAGCTTCGGATGCATGGTTCCGGTACGGGCATGCAGCATCGACGCATCGATTCGCAAAGCCAGAAGATTTTGGCCCAGTTCATCGTGGATTTCACGGGCGATGCGCTTTCTTTCTTCTTCCTTGATCCATTCCTGATGGGACGCCAATTGATGGAGCAACTGCTTCGACTGCCGCAGTTCATCGGTCTGCAGGATCAGTTTGCGCTGAAGATAGAACAGGTCGACGAATACCCGGACTTTGGCGCACAGGACTTCGGGCATGATTGGGGAAAAAATATAATCCACGGCGCCCATCGTATAACCGTGAAAGCGGTCGGAATCGGAGTCCGCCTCCGCGGTGATGAAGATGATCGGCGTATGTGCGGATCGCGGGCGGCCATGAATCAGCGTTGCTGTCTCGAAGCCGTCCATCACCGGCATTTTCACATCCAGCAGAATGACGGCGAAGTCCTGTTTCAACAGCAGCCGCAGCGCTTCGCGTCCGGACGATGCGGTGGTGACATCCAGACCCATGCGGGAAATAATAGCGACGAGCGCCTTCAGTTTGGACGGGTTATCGTCGATTACCAGCACGGAAGCCGGTATTCCGTCCGGGGACAGCGGTTGCCGTAATTGGCTTCCCGTCTTTAACACAGGGATGTCCTGTTGTTGCGCACTCATGCCTGCTCTCCGTCCCTTATCAATTTTTACCGCGCAGAACAAGCGGCCGAAAGCCGCCTGCATTCTGCATTTTTACCTGGCTTCGACTGTCGCTCCACGCCGCATTCCCCGTATGGAAAAAAAGCGGGCCGATGCACAGATGTCCTTGCAATCACCGGTATAGCCAGGCGCGCATCAACGACAGCAGTTGATCGGTGTCCACCGGTTTGCTTACGTAATCCGACGCTCCCGCCTCGATGCATTTTTCCCGGTCGCCTTTCATCGCCTTGGCGGTCAGCGCAATCATCGGCAGCGACTCGAACTTTTTGACCTTGCGTATTTGGCGCATGGTTTCAAAACCGTCCATTTCCGGCATCATGATATCCATCAGCACAATGTCGGTGTCGTCGTGCTGCTGCAGCAACTCGATTGCGGTGCGGCCGTTTTCGGCGGAGTGGACTTCCATCTTGTTACGCTCAAGGACACTGGCCAGCGCGAAGATGTTGCGCACATCATCGTCCACCACCAGAACCTTCTTGCCCTCCAGGCTGGCCGATCCTTCGTAAAGCTTTTCGAGTATCGTGCGCTGCCTGTCCTGCAGCTTCGATACCGCGCGATGCAAAAAGAGCGCTGTTTCGTCGAGCAGGCGTTCGGATGACTGCACCTCCTTGACGACGCCTTTGCCAACCAGCATTCTGAGCCGCTCTTGCTCTTTCTTCGGCAACTCGCCGACGCCGTAGAGGATAATCGGCACTTCGCGGGCCAAGCCGTCCGCCTGTATCGTTTCGAGCAATTTGGCAGCCGATGTGTCGGGCAGGCTGGGGTCGAATACCACGCAGTCATAGCGCTTCTTCTTGAGCGCCGTCAGCGCATCCTTGCCGGTGCCGACCGTTTTGCTGCGCACGTCGCCGCTTCCTATGAGATCCACGATGGCGGCGGAGCGCTTGTCTTCGCCGGCGATTACCAGCAGATCCTTTGTTTTTTGCTGCGCAAATTTTACAATTCCGACCAACGCGTTCTGGATTTCCTGAGCCGTCACCGGCTTCACCAGATAATCGAATGCGCCGTAACGCAGACCCCGGACGCGGTCATCTTCGGCCGATATGATCTGGACCGGAATATGGCGGGTGGCGGGATTGCGCTTGAGCCGTTCCAGTACCGACCAGCCGTCGATGTCGGGCAAGTGGAGGTCGAGCGTGATCGCTGCCGGCTTGAAGCGTTCCACCAGCTCCAGCGCATCGGCGCCCCGGGTTGTGACGATGCCGGTGTATTTCTTTTCCCGGGCGGCGGAAAGCAGGATGCTGGCGAACCTCGCATCGTTTTCGACCATCAGCAGCACTTGATCGCGCGGACCGATGGATTCCCGATCATCCTGTATTTGAGGCGCTGAAGATGAAGCGGCATCGCGCTTGATGCGCCGATGATTTTCAGAAGCAATGTCCTCCGCGGCGCTGCGGCCAAGCTCCACCGTTCGCAGCGGCACGAACAGGGCAAACGTACTGCCCTTGTTAAGTTCGCTGGAAACAAGCCGCAGCTCGCCGCCAAGCAGGCGGGCAAGTTCGCGGCTGATCGACAATCCCAGGCCGGTGCCGCCGTATTTGCGCGAGGTTCCCGTATCGGCTTGCTGGAACGCTTCGAATATCAGCTTTTGCTTGTCGGCAGACACGCCGATGCCAGTGTCCGTAACCACGAACGAAACCACCGTATCTGCGCGATTGAGTCCGGTATGATCCACGCTCCATCCGGAAGCGGTCGGCTCGATGGTGATCCTGACATCGCCTCTTTCGGTAAATTTAAAGGCGTTGGAGAGCAGGTTCTTGACCACCTGAAGCAAACGCTTTTCGTCGGTCCAGGTGGCGGCGGGCAGGGTGTGCGCGACGTCGATCGTGAAACCGAGGCCGCGATTGTCGGCGACGGGCCGGAAGGTGCGCTCGATCTGATCCTGCAATCCGCTGAACAAGACCTCGGTGAAGTCCAGCGTCACCGTACCCGATTCGATCTTGGACAGGTCCAGAATTTCGTTGATCAGTCCCAGCAGATCCTTCCCCGAGCCCTGGATCGTCTTTGCATACTCGAGCTGCCTGGACGTCAGGTTTTTTTCCGGATTGTCGCTCAGCTGCTGCGCGAGAATCAAAAGACTGTTCAACGGCGTCCTCAGCTCATGCGACATGCTCGACAGGAATTCGGACTTGTACTTGGAGGTAAGGGTAAGCTGCTCGGCTTTTTCCTCGAGCGACAGCTTGGTGATTTCGACCTCGCGGTTCTTGCGCTCGACCTCGGCCTTTTGCTCCTCGAGCAAGCCGGCCTTGTCTTCCAGCTCCTCGTTGGTTTGACGCAGTTCTTCCTGCTGGCTTTGCAGCTCTTGGGCAAGAGACTGCGATTGTTTCAACAGCTCTTCGGTGCGCATGTTGGCTTCGATCGTGTTAAGCACGATGCCGATCGATTCGCCAAGCTGGTCCAGGAATGTCTGATGAATGACGCTGTACATCGTGAACGAAGCCATCTCGACAACCGCCTTGACCTTGCTCTCGAACACGATCGGCAACACGATGATGTTGAGCGGCGCGGCGGCTCCCAGGCCGGAAGTGATCGCAACATAGTTGCCCGGAACATCGGTCAGCAGAATACGTTTTTTCTCGTATGCGCATTGGCCGACCAGTCCTTCGCCAAGACGCCATTCCGTATTGAGATTTTCACTTCCCTTGTATGCGTAAGCGGACAGCAGCTTCAGTTTCGGATTGCCGGCCTGGCTCTCGTCCATCATGTAGAACACGCCGTGCTGTGCATTGATCAGCGGCGCCAGTTCGGACAGCACCATTTTCGACACTGCGGCGAGATCGCGCTGGCCTTGCAACAGCCGGGTGAACTTCGCCAGGTTGGTCTTGAGCCAATCCTGGTCCGCATTCTGCCTGGTGGTTTCGCGCAGGTTGCGGATCATTTCGTTGACGTTGTCTTTCAGCTCCGCCACCTCGCCGCGCGCTTCGACCTGGACGCTGCGCGTCAGATCGCCCTTGGTCACGGCGGTCGCCACGTCGGCGATCGCGCGCACCTGGTTGGTCAGGTTGGCCGCCAGGCCGTTCACGTTGTCGGTCAGGTCTTTCCAGGTACCTGCTGCGCCCGGCACGTTGGCCTGGCCGCCCAGCTTTCCTTCGACGCCCACTTCGCGCGCAACCGATGTCACCTGGTCCGAGAATAGCGCCAGCGTATCGGTCATGTTGTTGATCGTGTCGGCCAGTTCTGCGATTTCGCCCTTGGCTTCCACGGTCAGTTTCTTTTTCATGTCGCCGTTCGCCACCGCAGTCACCACTTTTGCGATGCCGCGCACCTGGTTGGTCAGGTTGGCCGCCATGAAGTTCACATTCTCGGTCAGGTCTTTCCAGGTGCCCGATACGCCGCGCACTTCGGCCTGGCCGCCCAGCTTGCCTTCGGTGCCCACTTCACGCGCGACCCGCGTCACCTCGGCCGCGAAGCTGTTGAGCTGATCCACCATGATGTTGACCGTGCTCTTCAGCTCCAGAATCTCGCCTTTGACATCCACCGTGATCTTCTTGCCGAGGTCGCCGTTCGCCACCGCGGTCGTCACCTGCGCGATGTTGCGCACCTGATCGGTCAGGTTCGATGCCATCATGTTGACCGAGTCGGTCAGATCCTTCCAGGTGCCTGCGACGCCGGTCACATATGCCTGGCCGCCGAGCTTGCCTTCGATGCCGACCTCGCGCGCGACCCGTGTCACTTCCGACGCAAAGGACCGCAACTGATCCACCATCGTGTTGATGGTTTCCTTCAACTGCAGGAATTCACCGCGCACGTCCACCGTAATCTTGCGCGACAGGTCGCCATTCGCCACCGCGATCGTCACTTCGGCCACGTTGCGCACCTGCGCCGTCAGGTTCGACGCCATGCCGTTGACCGAATCGGTCAAGTCCTTCCAGGTGCCGGACACACCGGCCACTTCCGCTTGCCCGCCCAGTTTTCCTTCGGTGCCGACCTCGCGCGCGACGCGCGTCACCTCGGCGCCGAATGTCGAAAGCTGGTCCACCATGATGTTGATGGTGTTCTTCAACTCCATGATCTCGCCGCGTGCGTCCACCGTGATTTTCTTCGTCAGATCGCCGTTCGCCACCGCCGTCGTCACCTGTGCGATGTTGCGCACCTGGCTCGTCAGGTTCGACGCCATCATGTTGACCGAGTCGGTCAGGTCTTTCCAGGTTCCTGCAACGCCCGGCACCTGGCCCTGGCCGCCGAGCTTGCCTTCGGT